>CAYPSI010000266.1:0-23009 GCA_964413375.1 uncultured Spirochaetales bacterium
GTCCGACGAAGAGCGGTGGCTCGCGCCAGGCGAGCTCGTGCGCGGACGCAAAGTAGAACGAGCCCGGATCGTCCTCGCCCCAGACCTGTTCGCCGGAGATCTGGTTGGCCCAGGCGCCGCAGGGGGCGAGGCGGCTGTAGTGCCAGGAGAAGAGCATGCAGCCGAGCGCGAGCGCCGCCCAGCCGAGTCGCGGCACGGTCATCCGCTCGGCGCCGCGCGGGCGTCGGGCGGGAGCGGGCGCGTCCCCACCCGCCGAGCCGGAACGCCGGCGACGATCGAATAGGGCTGCGTATCCTCGGTGACGACGGCGCCCGCGCCCACGACCGTTCCCGTTGCGATGTGGACGCCAGGTAGCACCACGGCGTTCGCGCCGATCCAGACGTCGTCGCCGATTCGGGTCGGCGCCATCTCGTGTCCTTGCACCACGATCGGCAGCGAGGGATCGCGCCAGTGGTGCTGCGAAGTGAGCAGCACGGCGTTGGGCCCGATCAAGACGTCGTTGCCGAGGGTGAGGCCGCCCCGCGCGTCGATGTAGGTCCCACCGTTCAGATGCAGGTTCCTGCCGACCGACATGCCGCAGGAGTAGCTGATGCGCGCGCCCGGCCGGATGAAGCAGAAACCGTCGAGCCGCGCAAAGGTGAGCCGGAAGTAGCCCCAGCGCAGCAGGGCACCCAGGAAGCTCGGGATCGGGCGCAGCAGCGCGCCGAGCCACTCGTCCAGATAGACCACGACCGCCTCCCTTGCAGACAGGGTTGCCGCGAGGCGGCGGATCTGCGCCAGCGGTGAGGTCGGCGCGCGCGGGTCCGCGGGCATCGGATCGAAGTGTATCCCGGCCGGCCGCCGATGACTCCGCGAAGAGCGCTGGCGCGGGATCAAGCCGGCTGCGGATGCTCGAGCTGCCAGTTCCCGACGTCGACCCAGCGCCCGAGCTTGTAGCCGATCCGCACGAGGTGTCCGGCTTTCTGGAAGCCGAGGCGCTCGTGCAGGCGCACGGAGGCCTCGTTCGGAAGCGCAATCGCACCGACGAGGTGGCGGTAGCCGCGCGCGAAGGTGCGGCGCGCGAGCTCGGCGTAGAGCGGTCCGCCGAGCCGCTGCCCTTCGAGGCCGTGGCGCAGGTAGATGGTCGACTCGGTGGCGTGTGCGTAGGCCGCGCGCTCGCGGAAGCGCGACGCGTAGGCGAAGCCCAGCATCTCGGATCCCCGCTCGAGCACCAGCCATTCGTGGGCGGCGAGTACAGTCTCGATCCGCCGCGCCATCTCGGCGGCGGAGACAGGGTCGACCTCGAAGGTGACCAGCGTGTTCTCGACGTACCAGGCGTAGATCGCCGCGATGGCCGCTGCGTCGGCAGTCGTCGCCGATCGGATCGCGGGGTCTGCGTCCATGCCAGAAGCCTCTCCGGTCCTCTCAGAGCTTCGCAATCACTTCGTCCGCGAAGCGGCGCAGGCCGTCGCGGATCTCGGCGAGCGGAGCTCCCTTCGTGAGGCGCTGGTAGTCCGCCGCGTCGTGGCCGCGCAGCCAGGGCGTCGTCATCAGATGTGTGACGCCGGCCTCCTGCATGCGCCGGAAGCCGTCGAGATCGAAGGCGTCGGGGCAGGCCGCATAGACGGAGAGGGGGTGACCCGCGCGCCCGACCTGCTGCTGGAGTGCGCGGATGCGCGCGAGGCCGTCGCGAACCTGGTCGACGCTCAGGTAGGCCGGCACCCACCCGTCGGCGAGCCGCGCCACGCGGCGCAGCGCGGGCTTGGAGACGCCTCCCACGACGATCGGGATCTCACCTGCGACGGCCGGGCTCATCGAGAGGGGCGGGAAGTCGAAGAAGCGGCCGTGGTGCTCGACCAGCTTCCCGGTCCAGAGCTTGCGCATCACCTCGATCATCTCGTCCGCGCGGGCGCCGCGCTGCTCGAAGGCGTGCCCGAGGATCTCGAACTCATCGGTCATCCAGCCGAGGCCGATGCCGAGGCTCACCCGGTGCTTCGACATGCGCGCGCAGGTGCCCAGTGCCTTTGCGACCGTGAAGGGATCCCGCATCGGGAGCACGTACACGCTCTGGAAGAAGCGCAGACGCGTCGTCACCGCGGCCATCATGCCGGTGGCCACCCATACATCGGGCCACGGCGATTCGTGGTCCCAGATGCGCTCGCCCGACTCGTTGTAGGGATAACGGGCCTCGATCCGGTCGGGGTTCACGACGTGGTCCGAGAGCGCGATCGTGTCCCAGCCGTGCTCCTCGGCCGTGCGCGCGATCTCGAGGAAATCGTCCGGATTCACCCAGGACAGCTGACAGCAGAACTTCACCGGCTTCCTCCCCACGGGTGGGCGCCGCGCGCGCGCTGGGCCCGCAGCATAGACCAGCGAGGCCCCGCCGCGGCTGCTTGACCGACGAGGAAGGGCGGTGCAGCATCCGGCCGAAGCGACAAGGGAGATCGAAGGTGCGGCGAAGCCAGCTCGTTCAGATCGGATTCTGTGTCGTCTTCGGCCTGCTCGGGGCCGTCTCCGCAGGAGCGGAGGAGCCCGGACTCGCGGCGGTCGCTGCGAGGGTCGAGGGTACCCTCGGCGGGGCCGTCGTGCACCAGAGCGGGAACGACCGCGAGTCCGGGGTCGATGCGGGCGGCGTCGGCAGCTTCTCGGCGCTCTTCGGCCCGGTCTACTTCCAGGCCGACATCTTCGGCGACTACGCCGCCTTCAACCGGCCCGGCAGCGACGTCGGCTTCGGCGCTCACCTCGGAATCTCGGATCCGGAGCTCTACGCCGTCGGCGCGAGCTTCTCGTACCAGCAAATCGACTGGAAGCGGGATCTCCCGTACCGGCGGGTCGACGACGACTACCTTCGGGCCGGAGGAGAGGCGGAGCTCTACCTCGATGCGCTGACGCTCGGGGTGATGGGGGGCTACCTCGAGAACGCGGAGCGCGAGAAGGGCGGCTACTACGCGCGCGGACTCGTCCGCTACTACCTGACGGACGACCTGAAGCTCGAAGGGGTCGGCGGCGTCGCCAAGTTCGGCTCGGGCACGCAGCCGCAGGCGCGCGTCCTCGTCGAGTATCGCCCGCAGGGCTGGCCGCTCGGTTTCTTCACGCGCTGGGAGGGCGCCTTCAAGTCAGGGCTCGATCAGAACTTCGCGGTGCTGGGCTTCCGGCTCTATCTCGAGGGCCTGAGCCTCGATTCCCCCCGCTCGCTGCGTTCGACCGACCGGAGCTACTTCCGCGAGGGCTGCCAGGGCTTCCTCTTCGGCGCGAGGGCGTGCTGACCCTCGACGCGCGCGGCGCTCTCGGCGTCGAGATCCGCGACCACGACGGCCGCGCCCTCCGCTCCGGCTCGCTCGGGGTGTCACGCGCCGCCTACGCTCGCGCCGCTCCTCGCAGCCGGATCGGCATCTTCGCATAGCCCTGGACGAACTCGGTTTCGAAGCGCTCGATCCGGTCCGCCTGGACCTCGTAGTGCGGGAAGCGGGCGAGGAACTCCTGGAGGCCGATCCGCGCCTCGCTGCGCGCCGCGTGCAGGCCGAGGCAGGCGTGCGTGCCGTGGCTGAAGCCGAGTGTGCGCGGAGGGCGGCGATCCAGCCGATAGGCATCCGGGTCCGGGAACTCGCGCTCGTCGCGATTGGCCGAGGCATAGAGCAGCACCACCGGCTGACCGGCGCGGAGCTTCTGGCCCTGCAGCTCCGCGTCCGCGAGCAGTGCGCGGCACATGTACTGCGTCGGCATGTCGATCCGCAGCGCCTCGTGGAAGGCGTCCTGTGCGAGCCCGGGGTCGGCGACGACGCGCGCGCGCTGGTCCGGGTTGCGGTCGAGGCGGTGGAGCGTGTTCGCGAAGACCTTCGGCAATGTGTCCGTCCCACCGATCAGCAGCAACGAGAGGTTCGCGGCCACCTCCTCGTCCGGGATCGCACGTCCTTCCTGCTCGAAGGCGAGCAGCACTCCGAGGGCGTCCTCCTCCCCGCGCGGCTTGCGCCGCCGCTCGGCGCAGAGCCCCACGAAGTACGCCGTCATCTCCTCCGCGGCGCGCACGCCCTCTACCGTCATTCCGTCGATGCCGGGCCTGCGCTCGAAGAAGCGATGCACGAAGTCGCGCAGCATGTCTCCGTCCTCGCGTGGAAAGCCGGCGACGCTGCAGGCGACGAAGGTCGCGAGCGGCTGCGCGAAATCGGTCACGACGTCGAGCTCCTCGCGATCGCGCGCCGCGTCGAGCGACTCGCAGACGAAGCTTCGGATCTCGGGCTCGAGGCGCCTCATCCGGCCCGGCGAGAAGAGCGGCCGGATCATTGCGCGCAGGCGCGTGTGATCGGGTGGGTCCATCGTGTTGAGCATGCGCTGGAGGGGCTGGATCTTCGTCAGCAGGTGTCCGGAGGTGCTCCCACGGGCGGAGGAGACGTTGGGATCGTCGCAGGCGTTCCAGACGTCCTCGAAGCGCGAGAGGGCCCAGCAGTCGAAGCGCTCGATGTAGTAGACCGGGGCCTCGTCGCGCAGTCGCTTGTAGATCGGATGGGGGTCCCCGTGGATGATCTCGTGGGCAAAGGGGTCGTAGCCGAGCATCGGGCCTCTCCGGTCCGCTTCGGGAAATGCGCTGGCGGGCTTGCCGCGCCGTCGCTCCGGCGGCTCCGCAGAGTGATCAACAACTGGAACGCGCTGTCAATTCAAGACTCGGCCCGACTCCGAGGCATCGATTCGGTAGCCTCCCTCGTCCAGATCGAGTTCGCTGGGGGCCTCCGTTGCAGCGTTCCGCGGAGATCGAGTGCCTTCGCCGCCTGCTGGCACATCTGCGCGACGGCACGACGGACCTGGCTCCGGAGCCGATGCGCCTGCCCGCGTCCGTCTACACGAGCCCCGAGCGCTGTGCGCGCGAGCGCTTGCAGCTCTTCCGGCGGAGACCGATCGTGGCCGGCCTCTCGGCCGACCTTCCCCGGCCGGGAAGCACCTTCTGCGTCGATGCAGGCGGCATCCCGCTCGTCTTGACGCGGCATCGGGACGGTCGCGTGCGCGCCTTCGTCAACGCCTGTCGGCACCGCGGCAGCCCCGTTGCCGCCGGGCGCGGCGACGCGGAGGGCGAGCGTCTTCGCTGCCCCTTCCACTCCTGGAGCTACACGCTGGACGGGCGCCTCGCCGCGATCCCCCTCGCCGAGGGGGCCTTCGACGCGATCGACCGCGCGGCGCTGGGGCTGCGCGAGTGCGCGAGTGCCGAGGCCGACGGCCTGATCCTGGTTCGAGCGGAGGGGGAGGGCCCGCTCGACGTCGACGAGCTGTTGCGGGGCGTGGGCGAGGACCTTCGCGCGATCGGGCTGGCGCGCTACCACCACTTCGAGACGCGCACGGCGCAGTGGCGCTGCAACTGGAAGCTGCTGCTCGACACCTTCCTCGAGTCGTATCACGTGTTCTCGTTGCACCGGGAATCGGTCCACCCTTCCTACCTCTCGCAGCCGATGATCCACGATGCGTGGGGAGCGAACCTCCGCTTCCCGGTGGCCCGCCGCAGCATCGAAAGACTCGCCGAGCGACCCGAGGCCGAGTGGCGACTCGCCGATCACGCCACCCTGCAGTGGTGGATCGCGCCGAACGCGCTCCTGAGCCACACGCGCGACATCGTGCTGCTCTGGAGCTTCTCCTCTCCGAGCCCGGATCGCTGCGATGTCACCACGAGCCTCTATTCGGCGCAGGCCTCCCGCTCCGATGCGGATGCGGCGCGCCTCGCCGAGGCCTTCGCCCTCCAGCTGCGCGTGACCGGCGCGGAGGACTTTCCGATGGGAGAGCGGATCCAGCGCTCGCTCGACTCGGGCGCCCTTCCCGAGCTGGTGCTCGGGAGAAACGAGGTGGGAGTGATCCACTTCCACCGGACGCTCGCTGCGCTGCTGGCGGCCGCCTCGGGAGCGGAGGGGGGAGCGTGAGGAAGCCCAGCCTGTCCGTGACGCTCACGAGCTATGGGCCGCACTTCCGGGATCCCGCCCGGTGGCACGAGATCCTCGACCAGGCGCGCTTCGCGGAAGAGGCGGGCGTCGATCGCATCCTGCTCACGGATCACGTGCTGATGGGCGAGCGGACCGACGCCTATCCCTGGGGAGCCTTTCCCTATCCGCCGGACGCGCCCTGGCTCGAGCCCCTCACGGTGATCGCCGCGATGGCCGCCGTGACCAAGCGCGTGCGCTTCTCGACGAAGATCCTGATCGCCCCGCTCCGCCCCGCGCCGCTGCTGGCCAAGACGCTGGCGACGCTGGACGTGTTGTCCGGCGGGCGCATGGAGGTCGGGGTCGCCACCGGCTGGCAGCGGGAGGAGTTCCTGGCCTCTGGCGTCGACTGGCGCAAGCGCGGTCGCCTGCTGACCGACACGATGGCCGCCTGTCGGGTCCTGTGGAGCGAGTCTCCCGCGAGCTTTCAATCCGAGAGCTTCTGCTTCGAGCGGGTGTGGTGCAGCCCGCAGCCGCTCCAACCGGGCGGGATCCCGATCTGGTTCGCCGGATCGCTCCACCCGCGCAACCTGGAGCGGATCTGCCGGCTCGGAGACGGATGGATCCCCGCTCCCTACTCTCCGGTCGAGGTGCTGCGCAAGGAGCTTCCCGTGCTGCGCGAGCAGTGGCGCTGCGCCGGGCGGGACCCGGAGCGGCTCCAGGTGCAGGGCGACCTCGATGCAGCGCGCGGAGCGGACGGGCGGCCGGATCTTCGCGCCAGCCTCGCCGCCGCTCCCGAGTGGGCGGAGGCGGGCGCGACCACGCTGAACATCGTGCTCTCGCTCTTCGCCGGACCCTCGCGCAGCGCAGAGTTCTTCGAGGGATTGGCGCGGGAGTGGCCCCGGGTGACGGGATCGCTCCAAGGAGGCCCGTAGCGATGCTCGAGTATCACCCCCACATGCCAGAGGTCCTCGACGACCCCGATCCCATCTACCGCAGGCTCCGGGACGAGGCGCCGGTCTACTGGGTGGAGAGCTACAACGCGTGGGCGCTCTCGCGCTTCGCGGATCAGTGGGAGGTGACCCAGGACAATGAGCACCTGACGGCCCGCGAGGGCACCACGCCGCACTACTTTGGCCCGCACGCGATTCCGGCGCTTCCGAACCTGAACCACATGGATCCGCCGGCGCAGCAGGTCTTGCGCTCTGCGCTGCTGCCCTTCTTCCTGCCGCGCCGGGTTCGCAGCATCGAGGCGGAGCTGCGCTCGGTCGTGCGCTCGTGCATCGATGCCTTCGTGGAACGCGGACAGGCGGACGCAGTGCGCGAGATCGGACAGATCGTCGCCTCCCGTCTGGCGTCGATCGCGATCGGCTTCCCGCCCGGGGACTCCGTCTACATCGTGGATCTGGTGAAGCGCTTCCTGTCGCGGGAGCCCGGCAAGGACGGCATCACCTCGACCGGCGTAGCGGCCTTCGAGGAGATGCAGCGCTATCTCGCGAGCGTCGCGCGCGCGCGTCGGGAGCACCACGGCGAGGCCGAGAACCCGCTCGACGTGCTGCTTCGAGCCGAGGTCGAGGGAGAGAAGCTCGACGACCTGGTGATCGGACAGCACCTGATCCTGCTGCTCGTCGGCGCCACGGAGACCTTTCCAAAGGCCTTCGCGAGCGCGCTCCACCGCCTCTGGCAGCACCCCGATCAGCGCCGCGAGCTCGCGGCGCGACCCGAAGGGATTCCGGTGGCCCTTCGCGAGTGCCTCCGCTACGACATGCCGACGCAGTTCGCGATGCGCAAAGTCGTCGCCGAGTTCGAGATCGGGGGCAAGCGCCTGCGGCCGGGTCAGCTCGTGATGTTCCTGTGGGCGTCGGGGAATCGCGACGAGCGCGAGTTCCCGGACCCGGACCGCTTCGACATCCAGCGCGACCCTCGGCGCTTCCTCTTCTTCGGCAACGGCACCCACCGCTGCCTCGGGGCCCACTTCGCGCAGATGGAGGGGCGGATCCTGCTCGAGGAGCTCCTCGCGCGCGCCCCCGACTACGAGCTCGATCTGACCGGGGCGGAGCGCGAGCGCGGCGAGCTCTTCCGCGGCTTCTCGAGGCTGCCGATCCAGCTGGGCGCGCCGTCCGGGCGGGCATCGGCGCCTTGATGCGCGACCGCGTGGCCATCGTCGGCATCGGCGCCACGGAGCTTTCGAAAGACTCTGGCGTGAGCACGCTGACACTCGCTTGCCGGGCGATCCTGGCGGCGATCGACGACGCGGGGCTGCGCCCGGAGGACGTCGACGGCATCGCGACACACCGCGTGGGCGACTCGGTGCTGCCCGGGGTGCTGGCGCAGGTGCTCGGCATCCGGGACCTCCACTGGTACGCCGACCAGTTTGGCGGCGGCAGCACCTCCTGCTCCATCGTCGGACAGGCCGCGCTCGCGGTGCACGCGGGCCTGGCGGACACGGTGGTCTGCTACCGGGCCATCAATGCCCGTTCCGAGTTCCGCATGGGGGGCATCGGTCGTCCGCTCGTCGACGCCCTCGAGACGCAGTACCAGGCGCCCTACGGCTACTTCGCCCCGCCGCAGCAGTTCGCGATGGCGGCCAGGCAGCACATGCTGCGCTACGGCACGACGCAGGAGCAGCTCGGCGCGGTCGCCGTCGCGCAGCGCGCCTACGCAGTGGACAACGAGCGCGCGTTGATGCGGGAGCCGATCAGCCTCGACGACTACCTGGCCTCGCGTTGGGTCGTGGAGCCCTTCCGGCTCCTCGACTGCTGTCTCGAGACCGACGGCGCGGTCGCCGTCGTGCTCACGAGCGCGGAGCGCGCGCGGGATCTGCGCCGGCGGCCGGTGTTGATCCGCGGCGCGACCTGGGGCTCCGGCTTCACGCTCTTCTCGAATCAGCAGCCGGATCTCAGCGTGACTCCGGCCGCAGCCATGGCCCGGAGGCTGTGGTCGCTCTCGGGGCTCGGCCCCTCGGAGGTAGACCTCGCGGAGCTCTACGATTGCTTCACCTACACCGTGGTGGTGCAGCTCGAGGACTACGGCTTCTGTCGCAAAGGCGAGGGCGGGGCCTTCGTCGCGAGCGGCGCCACCCGGCTCGGCGGAAGCCTCCCGGTGAATACCCACGGCGGCTTTCTCTCCGAGGGCTACGTGCACGGGCTGAACCACGTCAGCGAGGCCGTGTCACAACTTCGGGGCGACGCGGGTGCGCGGCAGGTCGCGGGCGCCGAGGTGGCACTGTGCACCTCGCAGCCGGGCTACGTCTCCGGCAATACCTCGGCCCTCTTGCTGCGGAGGGCGCCGTGAGCGACGCGGTCGGCAAGCCGCTTCCGCTTCCGGACCGAGACTCGGAGCCCTTCTGGCGGGGCCTGCGCGAGGGGGCGCTGCGCGTGCAGCGCTGCGCTGGCTGCGGCGCACTGCGTTGGCCTGCGCGCGAGGTCTGCAACCGCTGCCACGGCTTCGCTTCCGACTGGGTCGCGCTCTCCGGACGCGGCCGCATCGTGAGCTGGGTGCGAACGCACCAGGCCTTTGCACCGGCCTGGCGCGACGAGGTCCCCTACGACGTCGTGCTCGTGGCGCAGGACGAGCAGGAGGACCTTCAGCTGATCGGTCGCTTCGAGGGTGCAGCGCCCGAAGCCGGGCTTCGCGTGCGGGCGCGCTTCGTGCGCGTCGACGCTGCGGTGACCCTTCTCCACTGGGAGCCGCTGGCCCGATGACTTCGCTCGCCTTCGGCTCGCTGCGCGGAGGCCGACTCTCGAGTCGGCCTGCTAGCGCCGGGGAACGATCACGCGCTCGGCGAAGCGCTCGAGCGCGGCGCGCTTGCGCTCGAGCGTCGACGTGGCCTCGCCGTGGAAGGTGAGCGGCATGTTGACGAGGCTGGTGACCCCGGCGTCCTCGAGCCGCTTGCAGTCGTCGAGGCTCGGCTCGTGATTGAGCGGGACGGACGCGAGTGGGCGGTCCTGGGAACGGCCCGACGCGTTCCAGATCCGCCGGAAACGCGCCACGAGCTCCGGAACCTCGGCTGCGTCGTAGTGGGCCGCGGACCAGCCGTCGAAGCGGGAGGCGCGTCGGAAGGCGGCGTCGCTGTGGCCCGCGATCAGGATCGGCACCGGAAGGTCGGGAAGGGGCGACATCTGGACCGGCGGAAAGTCGTAGAACTCGCCGTGGTGCTCGACCATCCCGCCGCCGAGCAGCTTGGCGAGGATCTCGAGCATCTCGTCACAGCGCCGCCCGCGCGTGCTGTAGTCCTGCCCGACGAGGTCGAACTCCTCGCGCATCCAGCCGACGCCGAGGATCAGGCGGTTCCCGGTGAGGACCGCCGCGCTCGAGACGGCCTTGGCGGCCGAGAAGGGCTCGCGCATCGGCAGGACGTAGCAGGTCACGAAGAAGCGCAGGCTCCGCGTCACCTGGGCGATGGCCGCCGCGAGGACCATCGGGTCGGGCGTGCTGTCCTCGGGATCCACCCACGGCACGCGGTCTTTCGTATACGGGTAGGGAGAGTCGATGCGGGCGGGCGTCACGAAGTGATCGCCCACCGTGACCGCGCCGAAGCCGAGCTCTTCGGCCAGCCGTGCGACGTCCAGGATCTGGTCCGACTCGGTATGCGCGATCGCCTGCCAGAACTCCATCGTCACGACTCCCTGCCGGCGTCGAAGCGCGCGCCGGAGCCCAAGACGATCGCGTCCGCGACCCGATCCCATGCTTCGCGAGCCTTCGCCACGTTTCGAATCCCCCGCTCCCAGCCGGCATCCCGATCCGGAAGAAGGCATTATCCCACGACCCGGACGAGAGGGCCAAGCCGTGCATCTACCGCTCTATCGCTCCCGCCCCGGCGGCTTCGACCTGCGGCCCGCGTCGATGCCCGAGGCGCTGCGCATCAACGATTTCATCTACGCCTCCCACGGGCTCTCGAACAGCTATCTGGTGCTGACCGCGGAGGGGCGCGTGGTCATCAACACCGGCATGGGCTTCGAAGCGGCCGTGCACAAGCGCAACTTCGACGCCGTGGACCGCAGCCCGCTGCGCTACATCCTGCTCACGCAGGGCCACGTCGATCACGTCGGCGGCGTGGATCTCTTCAAGGAACCGGGAACCCGCGTCGTCGCCCACGCCGGGAATCGCGTCTACCAGGACGAGGACCAGCGCCTGCGGCGCGCGCGCGGCGACCGCAGCGCCTTCGCGTTCCGCAAGACCGTCGCCGAGGGAATGCGTGCGACCGGCGAGCGGACGGGGTCGGTCCCCGCCCAGTCGGTGCCGCTTCCCGACCTGACCTTCGAGCGCGAATACGCCTTCGAGCTCGGCGGCCTTCGCTTCGAGCTCATCGCCGCGCCGGGAGGCGAGACGACCGAATCGATGGTGGTGTGGCTTCCCCAGCACGAGATCCTCTTCTCGGGAAACGTGTTCGGCGCGCTGTGGGGGCACATCCCGAACCTCGTGACGATTCGCGGCGATCGCTATCGCGACGCGCTCGGCGTCGTCGCGACGATCGAGAAGGTGATGGCCCTCGAGCCGCGCCTCGTCCTCTACGGCCATCACGAGCCGATCGAGGGCAAGGAGCTGATCCGCAGCGAGCTCCTGCGCCTGCGCGATGCCGTCCTCTACGTTCACGACCGGACTGTCGAGCACATGAACGGCGGCAAGGATGTCTGGACTGCGATGCGCGAGATCGAGCTGCCGCCGCATCTCGAGGTGGGGCAGGGCTACGGCCAGGTCTCGTGGGACGTGCGCGCGATCTGGGAGAACTATCTCGGCTGGTTCCACCACCACTCGACCAGCGAGCTCTACCCCTCGCCCCCGTGGGCGGCTCACGCCGACCTCGCCGAGCTGGCCGGCGGGCCCGAGCCGATCGCGGCCCGCGCGCGCCGACGGCTCGAGGGCGGCGAGGCCGTCCTGGCCATCCGCCTCGCCGAGGTGGCGCTCGCCGCGGCGCCGGATCACCGCGCTGCGCTTCAGGTGAGCCTCGATGCGCACCGGGCGCTCGAGCGCGAGACCGGGAACTTCTGGCTGCTCTCCTGGCTCCGCGAGCAGATCGAGCGCCTCGGCCAGCAGCTCGGCGAGCCGAGCGGCTAGAGTCTGACAGCTTCGCTCGGCTGCGCCTCGCGGCGCGGCGCCCGACGGAGTGTCGGGCACCTTGCACGTCGACCTTCGCGCGGCTGCGCCTTGCTCGACGAGCTTCGTTCAGTCTCTCAGGCGGGGGTGGCGGGCGGATTGGCGTCGCGGACCTGCACCAGGCGGACGACCTGACCGGGCGCCGCGCTCTGTTGCTGAAGCAGCACGCGCCCGGCGGCGCCGGCGACGGCCAGCAGGAACCACTGGTAGCGGATGAAGGAGGCGTGCAGGAAGACGCTCGTCATCGCGAAGGCCACGAGGGCGAGGAAGACGCCGGTGGCGAGCCGCGACAGATCGGGCTGGCTCTCGCGCAGCTTGCGCCGCGCGCGCAGCAGATCGCGCATCGTGACCAGGAAGATCGCGCCGAAGAGCGTGAGACCGATCATCCCGTGCTCGGCCGCGACGTGGAGCGGGAGGCTGTGCGCCTCGCGGGTGTTCGGGCGTACGCGCCCGCCGGCCACGCGGGCATACGTGACGTAGTGCTCGGGGTACATCGCGGGTCCGACGCCGATCAGCGGGTGATCGGCGAAGATCAGCACACCGGCCACCATCTCGGTGATGCGTCCCTGTGTGGAGCTGTCGGCGTCTCCCAGTCCCTGTCCGCCTACCGTGGTGGCGAGGTCGGCGACCTGGACGATCGAGGCCAGACGGACCGCGTACTGGGGCACGACCAGGACCATCGCCACGAATGCGATGCCGGCGACGGCGAGCTGACGCAAGTTGACGTGACCCATCGCGATCATCAACAGGAAGGTTGCGCCGAGCCCGACGGCGGCGCCTCGCGAGAAGCCGAGGGCGAAGCCGACCATGATCAGCCCGACGCTGGCGGCCGCGGCGAGCTTGGCGTTGCGCCCGCGCGAGGCCTGGAACTGGAGCAGCGCGATCGGGACCAGGATGACCATGATCTGGGCGAAGCGGTTCGGCATGCCGAGCGGCCCGCCGACGCGCGGCTGCCTCTGCTCGGTGGCCGCGTTCAGGACGAAGCCCATGCCGCTCACGTCGATGCGCGCAAAGCCCCCGAAGTCGTTGTCGTAGCTGCCGGTCAGATGCTGGTAGCCGACGATCGCACCCATGAAGGCGCCGGCCGCGATCAGGCTCCAGAGCACTTGCCGGAGCACGGGCACGCTGCGGATCGCGTTGGTGACGAGCACGTAGAGGAGGAAGCCCTCGAGCAGCGTGGTCGTCATGTCTGCCATCGACTGATCGGGCCGGATGGCGTTGAGCGCTCCGACGAACTGCACCGCGATGAAGCCAACGAAGAAGGGCAGCGCGGGGGTGACGATCGGCTTCTCGCGGCGCAGCACGAGGTCTCGGAGGATCGGCACCAGCAGGAGCCCCGGCAGCGCCGCCGCAAAAATGTACGGTGCCCCGTGGATCTGCACGGCCACGGCCGACGCGTTCGTGTAGAGCAGGAACGCGAAGACCGGTGTCGCGGCATCGGGCCGGCGCAGCAGGACCCAGGCACCTCCCAGCAGCGATATGGGAGCCAGCAGGAAGAGATAGTCGCCGCGAGCGGCGAGCCATAGGCAGACGAGGAGCAGGAGCGCCCCGAACGCAGCGAAGCGCCGCATCGCGGGGTCGAGCCCGGTCAGCGGGCTCCTGGCCCCCGGCCCCCTCAGCTTGCCCAGCCGGCTCCACGAGACGGGCGGGATGATGCGGTCGAAAGTCATGTTCTCTCGCGAGCCGGAGGCTTCCGCAGGGCGCTGCTCCCCGGACCAGCCCGGCAGCAACCAGGTCCCCGCTGCGGGTGTCAATGAGAGGTGCCCTCACGAGGCGCGGGAGTGACGTTCGCTCCGCGCGGCTTGCGAGTGGGACACTGGCACTCGCTATGCAGTTTCTTGCGGGCCGCTCACGGGCTCACACCGGCTCGATGCGGATGCGCTCGGCTCCGGCATTTGCCTGCGTCCGGACGCGTCACCTTCGGCGGCCTGAGGTCACTCCCCCTGTGTGGCGGTTCCATTGATCCCCACGGCCTACCGAAGGTCGGACGATAAACCCACGATCCACTGAAGGTCGGACTGCAACCATGCACTCCCGCGACTCCCGCTTCCCCGTTGAGAACGATCTCCGGCCCGTCGAGATCCGGCGCGCGCCGGTCGACCCGGCCAGCGCGCCCTCGACCCAGGTCTGGGCGCTCTATCCCGTGGCGTCGCCCGGGGACGGTGGCGCCGCGCCGCCGACGGTCGACCTCGTCGCGCTGCTCTGGGAGGCGTCCCGGCGCGGGCGTCGGACCCTGCTCCTCGGAGCGCTCTTGGGGCTTGGCTTCGGGGCGACATACCTCTTCGTGGCCGATTCGATCTACGTGGTGAAGACGCTGCTCCACGTCGAGATGCGCAAGTCCGTGATCCACGACTTCGACTCGCGCCCGGGATCGACCTACGTCGGGACCCAGGCGGAGGTGCTCCAGAGCCCGACGATGGTCACCGAGGCGATCCGCACGATCGGCCTGCCGGAGGTAGAGGAGCCGGGCTTGCTGGGGCGTGCACTGGACTTCGTCCGGTCGCTCAACCCCTTCGCGCGCGAGGAGTCCTTCGATCCGATCCAGGCCGCCGTGCTGGCGACGCTCCCGGCGCTCCAGGCATCGCCGGTGGTGGGGACCGACGTGCTGGCGGTGACGCTGCGGACCCCCGCACCCGAGCGGGGCGTCGAGTTCCTCGACGCACTGGTCGGGAGCTATCAGCATTATGTGCGCGCGAACGAGTCCGACGCACAAAGCGAGGGTCTGGGTCTACTGCGCCAGCGCGAGGCAAGCCTCAGCGCGCAGATCGCGGGGCTCTCGGAGCAGTACGAGAACAAGGAATCGGAGGTCCGCTCGCTGGGCGACAGCGAGAATGCGCTGACGGTGTCTCGGATGAGGCTGGAGGAGCACGCGCGAGCGCGCGTGGAAGCGCAGCGGCGGCGGATCGATCTCGAAAACGAGCTGACATCGCTGCGCGAGCAGGCCAATGCGCAGGTCGCGATGAGCCGGGAGATCGGCGACGAGATCGTGCGGGCGGAGGCGAGCCTCGCGGAGATGAGGTCGCGGCTCTCCGATCGGCATCCGGACGTCGTGCTCGCCGAGCAGCGGGTGGCGGGATTGCGCCAGCAGATCCAGGCCGGCACGCGAGCGCGCGTGGACCAGCTCGAGCGCGAGGCCCGGGCGGCGCGGCGGACCGAAGCCGCACTCGCTGGGCTCTATGCGACGGAGTGGGACAAGACCAAGGCGCTCGAGGTCGAGCGGGTCGCGATGCAGAAGCTCGGGGACGAGCGCACCCGTCTCGAGGAGGAGCGGCGCGCAGTGCTCGGGCTGATGGGCGAGAAGGAGCTGTCGGTGCTGGCCGCCCAGGGCGGCGAGAACTCGGGCACTCTCGTTCGGGTGCTCCAGGCGCCGACGATCCCGCCGGATGCCGTGTGGCCGCTCCCGATCCCGGTGCTGGTCGCGTGCAGCTTCATCGGCCTGCGCGGCGGCCTCGGCTTCGCGCTGTATTCGCAGTGGCGCGAAGGGGTAAAGGAGGCGGAGAAGCCCACCGACTACGAGCAGGGCCCCGCTCGAATGCCGACTCAGCGGCGGCTCCAGGAGTTCTAGTCGCCGTGACGGTGGGGAGGATCCTGATGCTCGGGCTGATCGGTGCGTGCGGCTGCGCAGTCGCCGGAGCCGTCGTGGACGAGGCGAAGGCCGCCGGCCGACTCTGGATCGATCCGGCCCGGCTCGCATCCCTTCCCACCTCGGGGACGGGCTGGGAAAATGTACTGCGCGCGGCGCAGGAGCCCGTCGGCGAGCCGAATCTCTCCGACATGGAGGATCCGACCAACGTCCGGATCATGGCGAAGGCGCTGGTCTACGCCCGCACCGGGGAGGATCGCTACCGCCAGGAGGTCGTCGGCGCGTGTCTCGCCGCGATCGGCACGGAGCGCGGGGGCTCGACACTGGCGCTCGGTCGCGAGCTCGCTGCCTACGTGATCGCCGCCGACCTGGTCGGGGGATTGCCGGGAGAAGAGGGAAAGCGCTTCGACGCGTGGCTCCGCGACGTCCGCCATCAGAAGCTGCGGGGCGGAACGCTGGTCTCCACGCACGAAAGGCGTCCGAACAACTGGGGCACCTCTGCCGGCGCCAGCCGCATCGCGGTGGCGGCCTATCTCGGGGACGCGCGGGACCTCGAGCGCGCCGCGCAGGTCTTCCGGGGCTGGCTGGGGGATCGGTCCGCGTACGACGGCTTCCGCTACGGCTCGCTTGCCTGGCAGGCGAACCCGAAGGCCCCCATCGGGATCAATCCGAGGGGCGCGCGGCGCGATGGGCATTCGATCGATGGGGTACTTCCGGACGACCAGCGTCGCAGCGGCCCCTTCCGCTGGCCGCCCCCCCACGAGAACTACGTCTACGGTGCCCTCCAGGGCGCCCTCGTCCAGGCCGTGCTGCTGCACAACGCCGGTTACGACGTGTGGGAGTGGGGCGACCGGGCGCTGCTGCGGGCCTTCCTGTGGCTATACGCCGAGGCGGGCTTCCCGGCCCAGGGCGACGACGGCTGGGAGCCCTGGCTGATCAACTTCCACTACGCCGTGCGGCTCCCGACCCCGGATCCGGCCCGCCCCGGAAAGATCGCGGGCTGGACGGACTGGACCCATCGCGCCGAGCTGCCGATGTCTTCGGAGCGGCGGCTCCGGTCGGTTGCGGGGGTCGGCCCGACCGGGGGCGCCGTGGCGCGAATCGGGCAGCCCGAGGATCGGCTGCCCCTGCTGGACCCCATCCCGATGACGGGAACCATCTCGAGGACGAGGCAATGAACAGTGAGCTCTCCTTCCAGGACTTTCTGACCAACCAGAGCGTGCAGGTCGACCTTCCGAGCTTCGCCCTCAACATCGCGCTGGCGGCGCTGATGGCGTGGATCCTGGGTCATGTCTACGTGCGCTTCGGGGAGACCCTCTCGAACCGACAGCAGTTCGGTCGCAACTTCGTGCTGATCGCGATGACGACGGTGCTGATCATCTCGGTCGTGAAGTCCTCGCTGGCCCTCTCGCTCGGCCTCGTCGGCGCGCTCTCGATCGTGCGCTTCCGCGCGGCGATCAAGGAGCCGGAAGAGCTCGCCTACCTCTTCCTCGTTATCGCCATCGGGCTCGGCCTCGGCGCGGACCAGCGGGTCGTGACGAGCGTGGCCTTCGTCGTGATCGTGGCGCTGATCAGCCTGGTGCGCTTCGGGCGGCAGGGCGCTCCCAGCCACAACCTCTATCTCACCATCGACAGCCACCTCCCGGAGAAGATCTCGCTGGAGCGCATCGTGGACATCATGCGCCGGCACTTCACCGGGGTCGACCTCAAGCGCTTCGACGAGACCAGCGAGGCGATCGAGGCCTCCTTCCGCGTCGAGTTCGAGGACTACGGGCGCCTGGAAGAGGTGAAGCGCGAGCTGCTCGCGGCCCACCGGAACCTGAAGATCACCTTCCTCGACGTGCAGGGCGTGAATCCATGATCGTGAAGCACACGGCCGCCGAGCGACGGCCCTCGATCTTCGCGCCCCTGCTGCGCCGCAGCTGGCTGCGCCGGCTCGCGGCCGTGGCCGGGATCGCCGCGCTCGTCGGGGCCTCGACCCTGTGGGGCCTCTACGAGGGCATGCAGCTGTATCGGAACCGGGTGGCGACGGAGCTCGCGGACCTGCTCGACGACGTCGTCGCGACGCGGCTCGCGATCGTTCCGAACTGGATCGCCGGCTGGTGGGCGGGGGACGCGAAGCGCCTCGTCCTCGACATCAAGCACGAGAACTTCCAGAAGCTCGCCTACCAGCGGGAGCTGGCGCTCCAGCGGGGGGTGTTGATCAGCGGCGGCGACGACGAGTACGTCCCGGCGCGGCTCAGCCACGGGGAGCAGAGCGTCAAGGTCAAGGTGCGGCTCAAGGGCGACTGGGTCGACCACCTGACCGGCCCGAAGTGGTCCTATCGCGTCAAGGTCCGCGGCGAGGACACGCTCTTCGGGATGAAGAACTTCTCGCTCCAGCACCCGAAGGCCCGCCGCTACGTATACGAGTGGGTCTTCCACGAAGCCCTCGCCCGCGAGGACCTGCTCCCGCTGCGCTACGAGTTCGTGGAGCTCACGGTGAACGGGAAGGATCTCGGCGTCTACGCGCTCGAGGAGCACTTCGACAAGCGGCTCGTCGAGCACCGCAAGCGGCGCGAGGGGCCGATCCTGAAGTTCGACGAGAGCCTCCACTGGGCCGACATCCTGGCGACCGGCGATACGGGGAACGCGAGCCCCACCGGGATGCGCGGCTTCCGGGCCGCAGCCATCGACAGCTTCCGCGCGCCGTTGCGGGCGGAGGAGCCGGACCAGTGGAAGGTGCTGGTGGCGGCGACGAGCGTGCTCGAGGCCTTCCGCGCCGGCGAGATCCCGGTCGCGCAGGCCTTCGACACCAAGAAGCTCGCGACCTACTTTGCGCTGGTCGATCTGCTCGGTGCCGAGCACGCCGCCGTCTGGCACAACCTCCGCTTCTACTACGATCCGATCGCGACGCGGCTCGAGCCGATCGGCTTCGATGGGAACGCCGGCGCACCCCTCCACAACGTGCTCGGATCGAACGAGCTCCTCGAGCAGGACCAGGGCGGCTTCCGGTCGCGGGTCTTCGCCGATCCCGCCTTCATGGCCGAGTACGTGGCGCAGCTCGAGCGCCTCTCGGATCCCGCCTACCTCGACGCCTTCCTTGCCGCCGTCGAGCCCGGGATCCAGCAGAACCTGCGCATCCTCCACCAGGAGTTTCCCTGGCAGCGCTTCGATGCGGAGATCTTCCGCGCGAATGCGAAGACGATCCGCAACGTGCTGTCGCCGACGCAGGGGCTACACGCGTACGTGAACGAGAGCGATCCGCGGCACGTGGAGCTCGAGTTCGGAAACCTGGCGGCGCTCCCGATCGAGGTGCTGCGGGCGCGATCGGGCAGCGTGCTGCTCGAGCCCGCCGCCGCAACCGTGCTCCCCGCGTCCCCGCCCTCGCAGGGCGTGGCCTGGGCCGCGTTGCCCTTCGAGGTACAGGGCGGAGCGGAGTGGTCCGATCCGCTCGCCGAGACCCTCGAGGTCGAGTACCGGATGGTCGGCTCGAGCCAGCTACGACAGACCAAGGTCGTGTCGCGTCCGCGCCGGCGCCAGCTCGCCGAGGGCGACCTGCTGCGCCGCGCGCCGAATGTCGGGGATTTTTCCTTCGTCGAGGTGGACGAAGAGGAGCGGGTGGTCGCGATCCGTCCCGGCTCGTGGACCGTCGATCGCGACATGGTGGTGCCCGCGGGCTACCGCTTCCGCTGTGGCGCAGGCACGCGCCTCGACCTCGTCGGCTCCTCGCTGATCGTGAGCCGCTCGCCGCTCGAGTTCCGCGGCCGACCCGGCGATCCCGTCGTGATCGAGTCGAGCGACGGGACCGGGCAGGGCCTCTTCGTGCTCGATGCGGGCGAGCGATCGGTGCTCGATCACGTCGCGTTCCGCAGGCTGCGCAATCCCGACCGGAACGACTGGAAGCTCACCGGCTCGGTGACCTTCTATCGCTCGCCGGTCTCGATCTCACACAGCGAGTTCGGCGAGAACAACTCCGAAGACAGCCTCAACGTGGTGCGCTCGCCCTTCGAGATCGACGAGACCGTCATCCGCGACACCTTCTCGGACGCCTTCGACGCCGACTTCTCGGACGGCACGATCCGCGGCTCGACCTTCCGGGACACCGGGAACGACGCGATCGACGTCTCGGGGAGCCGCGTCACGGTCTCGTCGGTGCGGATCGAGCGTGCGGGGGACAAGGGGCTCTCCGCCGGCGAGCACTCGGAGCTGACCATCCAGGACGTGCAGGTGAACGGCGGCTCGATCGGCGTCGCGAGCAAGGATCGGAGCAGCGTCCGGGTCGAGGGGCTGCGCCTCGTGGACGTGAAGATCGGCTTCGCGCTCTACGCCAAGAAGTCGGAGTTCGGGCCGGCGACGATGGATGTGCGCGACGCCACGCTCGAGAGCGCCGAGACGCCTTATCTGCTCGAGCAGGGATCGAAGCTCGTGATGGAGGGTCGCGGCATCACGCCGAATGCGACCGCTGTCTACGACCAGCTCTACGGGGCTCCGCATGGTTGATCCCGCCGCGGCAGCGATGCGCTACGAGCGGAAGTTCGTGATCTTCGATCTCGGGGTCGCCGAGACGGAGGCGTTGATCCGATTCCATCCGGCCGTCTTCAGCGAGATCTATCATCCCCGCATCGTGAACAACATCTACTTCGACACGCCGTCCCTCGAGCACTACCACGCGAACGTGCGCGGGATTGCGCAGCGTGTGAAATGCCGCATCCGCTGGTACGGAAAGTCCGTGGGGCCGATCGCGCGGCCCACGCTCGAGCTCAAACGCAAGCAGGGGCTCCTCGGCAGCAAGGAGTCCCACCCCCTCCAGCCCTTCGAGCTCGACGATCGCTTCGACGCGCGTCACGTGCTCGAGAAGTCGGACCTTCCCGCCACGCTCCGCTGCGACCTCGGTCCGCTGCATCCGATCCTGATGAATCGCTACCGACGGCGCTACTTCCTCTCCCACGATCGGAAGTACCGCCTGACCCTCGACTCGGATCTCGTCTACCGGACGGTCGGACCCGGCGTGAGCCGCTTTCCGGCCTGGAAGCCGTCGGATGGGCGCGTCGTGGTCGAGCTCAAGTTCGGCGTCGGGGGCGAGACCGGGGCGACGCGCATCGCGAATCGCTTCCCCTTCCGGCTCACCCGCAGCTCGAAGTACGTCCTCGGGATCGAATCGCTCTACGCGCGCTGAAATCGGCTACGGCATCCGCCCCAGGATCAACGCGCCGGTCGGAACGCCGACGCCGCTCGATACGAGCGCGTGCTCGACGCCCTCGGGCTGGTTGCACGAGGTACCGCGCACCAGGCGCACGCCCTCGGCGATGTTGTTCACGCCGTGGATGTAGGCCTCGGACAAGAGGCCCCCGTGCGTGTTGTTCGGGAGCCGGCCTCCGAGCTCGAGCGAGCCATCCCGGACGAAATCCTTCGCCTCGCCCTTCTTGCAGAAGCCGAAGGCCTCGAGCTGCATCAGGATCTCGGGGGTGAAGGCGTCGTAGAGGCACGCCGCGTCGATGTCGTCCGGGCCGAGGCCGCTCTGGCGATAGACGAGGCTTGCGGCGAGCTCCATCTCCGGCAGCGAGGCCATGTCCGGGCGATAGAAGCTCGTCATCTGCTCCTGGCCCTCGAAGGAGGCCTGGCAGACGGCGCGGATCAGCGCCGGGGGCTGGCGCAGGTCCCGGGCGCGCTCGGCGCTGGTGATCAGTAGCGCGCAGCCGCCGTCCGTCTCCTGGCAGCAGTCGTAGAGGCGCAGCGGCTCCGCCACCCAGCGCGACGCGAGATACTCGTCCATCGTGAGCGGCTTGCCGTATCCGGCGGCGTTCGGGTTGCGTTGCGCGTACTGGCGCTGCGCGATCGCGATGCGTCCGAAGTCCTCGCAGGTCGCGCCATACATGTGCATGTAGCGCTGCGTGGTGAGCGCGATCCACGAGGCCGGAGTGAGCATCCCGTAGGCCATGTACCAGGACCAGTGGATGAGGTCGCTGCTGATGATCTGCCCGGACACGCCCTGGCCCATGCGCTGCCCCGAACGCCCGTTCATCGCGCGCCAGACCACCACGTTGCGTGCGGCGCCGGTCGCGATCGCCATCGCGGCCTGGTGGATCAGCCCCACCGCTGCCCCGCCGCCGTAGTTGATCTTGGCGAACATCGTGAGATCGCCGATGCCCACCGCGCGTGCGACCTCGACTTCGTCGCTCGAATCCATCGTGAAGGTGACGAGACCGTCGACCTGGTCGGGCTCGAGGCCTGCGTCGTCGATGGCAGCGCTCACGGCCTCGCAGGCCAGCGCCAGCTCGGAGACGCCGGAGCGCTTGCTGTACTTCGTCTGGCCGATTCCGACGATGGCCGCTTCGTCCTTGAGCGTGGTCGGCATGTCGTCCTCCTGCTCATGCCAGCGGACGGAAGACGGGCAGCTTGAAGCCGTCCGCATCCGTCTGGATTCGGGCCTCGAGCGACATGCCGATCCGCAGCGCGTCGCGTTCGCAGTCGACGAGCTGCGAGATCGCGCGTTCGCCCTCCTCGAGATCCACGAGCGCGATGAGGATCGGGTACCTGTAGCCCGGGAAGGTCGGATGGTGGATCACGGTATAGCTGTGGAGCGTCGCCCGACCCGATGCGGCGACGAAATCCCACTCCATCGATCGGCAGGCGTCGCACATCGGGCGCGGGGGGTGGCGCAGCTTGCCGCAGGCGACGCAGCGCTGGATCGGGAACAGCGTTCCCTTCGAGACTTCGTCCCACCACCAGGCATTGTCGGGCCCGAGCGGGGGCTTGATGCGGGAAGGCGTGGACGACATCGGCTCTCCGTGCGCCGGTCAAAGCCGGCGAGGTGAAAGGGTGAAAGTCCTGAACAGTGAAGGAAGAGCCAGCCACACTGACTCCGAGTCATGCGTCGTTGCTCGTGAGGGCGAGGGCGAAGCGCTGACAGGGGAAGCTGCGGGCCGGGTATGCAGCCGCGAAATCGATGCCCTCGGGCGCAAGCCCGAGGCCTTTTGGGGTGCCAGGGCGCTTACCTGCGTGCCGTCGTGCTCGGGCACGCGCGTTACTACGGAGTGCCCGGGAACGGAGCGGCGAAAAAGGTCTTCCATCATCAGCTCGTCTGTCATTGGGTGCGCTCGCTGCGTCGACGCGGTCAGACCCGCAAAGCGACGTGGCAACGCCTGAAGTCTCGCATCGACCGTTGGGTCCCGTCTCCGCGCATCTGTCCTCCCTGGCCTTCGCAGCGCCTTGCCGTCACCACCCAAGGCAGGAGCCGGATGCGGTAATGCCGCTCTTCCGGATCTGCGGAGGGGGTGATCAGCGATGGTCAATCCTAGTCCGACTGCGGCGTTTGCGCTGATCAGAACACCGTTACCGATCTTCACGATCCGCACGGTGTCCTCGGCGAGTCGCACGCTCGCATACCGCCACGAACCGCGATCCGGGTCCTGTTCGCCCCAACCGGTTCGGCCGCTTCTCCTCGATCAGCGTTTTCTCTTGCCCCCCCCCCAACC
>CAYPSI010000267.1:0-8358 GCA_964413375.1 uncultured Spirochaetales bacterium
TGCGCTCACCGCCGCGCACACCGGCTCGTCGCAGCCCGTGCACCGCCACCGCGACCGGCTCCACCAGCGAGGCATCCTGCACGCGCACCGCGGGCGGGAGCCGCACCAGGCAGCGCTCGGGAACCAGCAGCTCCTCGGCCATGCCGCCGTCGCGCCCGATGCCGAAGATCATCGGAACGCCGGCGCGGCAGACCTGGTAGTCGCCCCGGGCGCAGAACTCGCAGCGACCGCAGGGCGCGAGCGGCTCGATCGCGACCGCGCTCCCGTCCTCGAGCTCGCCGGCGAGCTCGTGGCCGGGGATCCCCGCGAGCGGGAAGCCGCTGTCGAGGATCGCGAGATCCGAGCCGCAGATGCCGCAGCCGCGGATGCGGACGCGCACGCCCTCGCCGGACGGACCGGGCGCGTCCACGACCTTCACCGAGCCGCCCTCGAAATGCACTGCCCTCATCGGGTCCCTCGAGCCTCCGACTTGCCCCGCGAGCGGGTGGGAGGGTAGAAATAGACCCTGCGCCACATCGGGGTCAAGTCGTCATGGCCGGAGAAGCCTTTTCGCGTCCGGGTCTCCAGCGCGGCTGGGACATCTACGAGATCGCGCTGCGCGACGATCCCCACGCGGCGCTGCGCGAGCTGCGCGAGGCGGACCCCGTACACGACGCCGGAAACGGCGTCTTCCTCGTCACCCGCCACGCCGACGTGCTGCGCGTGCTGCGCGACCCGGCGCTGCGGGCCGGAAGCGGGGTGACGGAGTCCTTCGGAGCGGCCTCGGGATTGCTCCACGACGTGATGCAGAGCTGGCTGATGGCGCTCGACGGGCCCGAGCACCAGCGCGCGCGCGGGCTCGTGAGCCGCGAGTTCACGCCGCGCCGCGTTGCGGCGCTCGAGTCCGAGGTCGAGTCGATCGCGACACGGCTCGTCGACGCGTTTGCAAGTGAAGCAGAGAGCGCCCCCGGCGCGGATCTCGTGCGGGGCCTCGCGCTGGCACTTCCCTCAGAGGTGATCCGATACCTCTTTCGCATCGCGCCCGAGGAGTGGAGCGAGCGGGTCGAGCCGATCTTCCGCCCGGGCGGCGCGGGCCTCGCCGGCGCTGCCGTGCTCGAGGAGCTCGCGAAGTACTTCCAGGAGAAGGTCGCGCGGCCGGAGCGGCTGCCCCCGGACGGGCTCCTCGCGCTGCTGCGCGTCTCCGATCCGCAGCTCGGGGGACTCTCCGACCTCGAGGTCGTGGCGAACTGCGTGCTGCTGGTCACCGCCGCGATCGACACGACGACCGGGCTGATCGCGAACGCCGTGCTGTGCCTGCTGCGCCACCCGGACGCGCTCGCGGAAGTGCGCGCGCGGCCGGAGCGCCTCGCAGCGGCCGTCGAGGAAACGCTGCGCTACGAGCCCTCGGCGCTCTCGGCGAGCCGCTATGCACCGGGGCCCGTGGAGGTGGGGGGCCGCAGGCTCGAGGCCGGGAGTCATCTGCTCTGCTCCATCGCGGCCGCGAACCGCGATCCCCGCCGCTACGAGCGGCCGGACGAGTTCGATCTCGACCGCAGCGAGCGCGAGCACCTCGGCTTCGGTGGCGGTCGCCACATCTGCGTCGGCGCACCGCTCGCGCGCCTCGAGGCGCGCGCCGCGCTGGCTGCGCTCTTCCGCCGTCTCCCGCGCCTCGAGCTCGCCGAGGAGCCGGTCGCCTTCCGCAAGGACAACCCGACGGTGCGCGCTCCGCTTCGGCTTGCGCTGCGGGCCCGGTAGAGTCCCGCCCGTGCGCGTCGACGAGAAGAGCCTGCTCGATCCCGAGGTCCAGGAAGATCCCACGGAGTACCACCGGGCGCTCCGCGAGCAGGCCCCCGTCTACCGGATGCCCGATACGGGCGCCTACCTGCTCTCGCGCTACCGCGACGTCGTGTGGGCGATGTCGCATCCCGAGCTCTACTCGATCGACCTGCTCGGCAAGGCGAACTTCTCGATGTTCCGGCATGCGGAGGCCGCCGAGCTGCTCGCGCGCGAGGGCTACGCGCGCAACACCAGGCTCTCGAGCGACCCGCCCGAGCACAAGGGCTACCGCGCGATCGTGAACAAGTCGTTCACCGCGGGCCGCGTGAACGCGAGCGCGCCCTTCGTGCGACGCGTCGTCGACGAGCTGCTGGATTCGCTCGCACGCCGCGGCGGTTGCGAGTTCGTTCGCGACTTCGCGTCGCCGCTGCCGATCCGCGTGATCGCAGACCGTCTGGGGCTTCCCGCGGAGGACGTTCCGCGACTCAAGCGCTGGTCTGACGCGTGGGTCGAGCCCCTCGGCTACGCCTGCTCGAAGGAGCGCGAGATCGAGATCGCGTGGCAGGGCGTCGAGCTCCAGCGCTACCTCGCGGAGAAGTTCGAGCAGAAGCGGCGCCACCCCGGCGAGGACATCTTGAGCGACCTCGTGCAGGGGCGGCTACCCGACGGCCGACTTCTCCACGAGGAGGAGGCGATGGGCATCGCCGAGCACATCACCGTCGGGGGCCACGAGACGGTGACGAGCGCGCTCGCAGCGGGGCTGCTGCTGCTGATCCAGCACCCCGAGGTGGAGCGCGAGCTGCGCGCCGATCCGACGCTGATACGCAACTTCGTCGAGGAATCGCTGCGCCTCGAGTCGCCGAGCCAGGGCTTCTTCCGCTACGCGCTGAAGGCCTCGGAACTCCACGGCGTGCAGATCCCGAAGGGCTCGATGCTTCACCTGCGCTTCGCGGCCGCGAACCGCGACCCGGAGCAGTTTTCCGACCCCGATCGGCTCGACCTGCACCGCGCGAACCCCGGTGCTCACCTCGCCTTCGGCCAGGGGGAGCACCACTGCCTCGGCGCGCCGCTCGCACGCCTCGAGCTCACCACGGCCTTCCGCGCGATCCTCGAGCGCTTCGTGAAGCTGCGGCTCGCGCCGGGCCACGAGCCGCCGCGCCACGTGCCGGGCCTCTCGCTGCGCTCTCTGCGCGAGCTGCACGTCAGCTTCGACGCGCGAAGCAACCACGCTGGTTGAAGTGGCGCGGTCTCAGGCGGGCGGGGTCCGCTCCGGCTCCAGCTCAACGCAGGTAGCCCTGGCCGCCGTCGACGACGAGGGTGCTACCGGTGATGTAGCGGGCGTCGGCGCTCGCGAGAAAGACCGCCGCGCGGCCGATGTCCTGCTCGCAGTCGCCGACGTAGCCGAGGGGCACGGTCGCGGTGAAGGCCGCCGCCTCCTCCGGGCGCGCCTTTTCCCACTCCACGTAGCCGGGAGACTTTGCCAGCGGCATCAGGCAGACGACGCGGATGCCATCCTTGCCCCATTCGTAGGCCGCCGCGCGGCTCATCGAGCGCAGCGCCTCCTTCACGGCCGTGTAGGCGCCGTAGCCGATCGGGTCCGGGCGAAGCGCCGACGACGAGGCGAGGTTGATCACGACTCCGCCACCGCGCAGCTGCTCGTGCGCGGCCTGCATGAAGCTGAAGGCCGCGAGGGGACCCGAGAGCCAGCCCGCCTCTAGGTCCTTGCGCTCGAGCGCGAGCATCAGGCCGAGCGGGACCTCCTGCGCGTTGTTCACCAGGATGTCGAGACCCCCGAAGGCCTCGACCGTGGACCTCACGCAGACGTGGATCTCGCGCTCGTTCTTCACGTCGCAGGCGACGGCGCGCGCGTTGCCGCCGCGGCGCGCGATCTCCGCTGCGGTGCGCTCCACCTTCGCGAGCGTACGGCCCGCAACCACGACGCTGGCGCCTTCGGCCGCGAGCGCCAGCGCGATTCCCTCACCCACCCCCTGACCGGCGCCCGTGACGAGCGCAACCTTTGCGTCGAGGCTTCCCATCAGAGGCCCTCCTCTCGGGCGGCTGTGCGGCGCGCCGCGATCACGCGGGCCGCCGCTTCACGAGGCGGATCAGCGGGAGCTTGCGCGTCGTGCGCGACTGGTAGTCGACGTAGAAGGGACGGTCCACGACGAGCGTGTCCCAGCTGCGGCGGTAGTCGTCGCCCGATAGGTCCTGCGCCTCGGCCCACCAGGCTTCGCGCTGCATCTTCACCACTACCTCAGGGTTCGCCGCGCGGTCGGCGAGGTTCAGGTACCAGGCCGGGTGCTTCGGCGCGCCGGCGTAGGACGCCACCACGATCGGATGTCCGCCCGCGTCGAACCAGTAGGGCAGCGCCGCCTTCTGCTGCTTGCCGGAGCGTCTTCCGATCGAGCAGAGCATCAGGTGATGCATGCCGGCCAGGAACCAGACCTCGTCGGCGTCGCTCGCCTCCATCGCGGCGATGTGTTCGCGCGTACGGGCGGGGATCTGCGCGCGCGTCGGTTCCTCGAAGGGCTCGCTTCTCTGCGATGTCTGCATCGGCGAGGATCCTACAGCGCCGGGCCTCCGATCGCCCGACGGATCCCTTCGCGCCGGGCCTCGCAGCACCGCGCCGCCTCCGGTAGCGTGGCCCGGTCCTTCCGTCCCCGAGGTGTCCCGATGCGGCGCACCGGCGCGCTGGCCCGTTACCGCATCTGCGACTTCACCGGGCAGCTCGCCGGGGCCGGCGCGACGCGCTGGCTCGCCGCGTTCGGCGCCGACGTGATCCGCATCGAAGACCCGGTGCGCCAGGGCAGCTGGGACATCCTGCGCTCGATGCCACCCTACGTGGACGAGCGCCGCGGCGTCGACTTCGGCGGTGGCTTCAACAACCACAACGTAGAGAAGCGCGGGATCGCGCTGAACCTGCGCACGCCGAAGGGCAAGGCGCTGCTGGCGGAGATCGTGAAACGCTCCGACGTCGTCTCCGAAAACTTCGCGGCCGGCGTGATGGAGAGGCTCGGCTTCGGCTACGAGCGCCTCCGCGAGCTGCGGCCCGACGTCGTCTACGTCTCGAACTGCGGCTTCGGCCACACGGGTCCCTACCGCTCCTTCAAGACCTGGGGGCCGATCGTGCAGGCCTTGTGCGGCCTGACCTGGAGCTCGGGTCTGCCC
This sequence comes from uncultured Spirochaetales bacterium, assembly GCA_964413375.1. Lineage (GTDB taxonomy): Bacteria > Myxococcota_A > UBA9160 > UBA9160 > SMWR01 > CAZUYC01. The sequence continues at coordinate 4,924 of CAYPSI010000267.1, forward strand.
GACCAGCCGCCCGCGGGCTGGGGCTACTCGTACATGGACCACAGCGGCGGCTTCGTGATGGCGATCGCGATCCTGATGGCGCTCGTCCATCGCGAGCGCAGCGGTGAGGGGCAATGGGTCGATCTCTCCTGCACCGAGGCGGGGCTCACGCTCACGGGCCCCGCGATCCTCGACTACAGCGTGAACGGTCGGCCTTCGCGGCGTCCGGGGCAGCCGCACAGCAACCGCAGCGAGTGGCCGCCGATGGCGCCGCACGGGATCTACCCCGCGCTCGGCGAAGACGCTTGGATCGCGATCGCCTGCCGCGACGAGCGCGACTGGCGGGCCTTTGCGTCGGTGGTGGACGAGCCGTGGACCGCCGATCCGCGCTTCGCGGCGCTCGCGGGACGCCTGGCGCACCAGGAAGCGCTCGACGCCGCGGTCGCCAGCTGGACCCGCGCGCGCGAGCGCTTTGCGACGGCCGAAGCACTTCAGGCCGAAGGCGTCCCGGCCACCGCCGTGCAGCGCCCGAGCGAGCGCATCGACGAGGACCCGAACACGCGCGCGTGGGGGCTCTGGCCGACCGTCACCCACTCGAAGATGGGGCGCGTGCGCGTCGATGGGATGCCGGTGCATTTCTCGAAGACCGACTGGAAGATCGAGCGCGGTGCACCTTGCGTCGGCGAGCACACCGACGAGGTACTGCGCGAGCTCCTCGGGCTCGGGGACGCCGAGCTCGCGCGATTGCACGAGGAGGGCGTCACGTGACGCCGCAGGGTCCCCTCCAGGGGCTGCGCGTGCTGGAGCTCTCGAGCGAGCGCTGCGCGTTCGCCGGCAAGCTCCTGGCCGATATGGGAGCGGATGTGATCCTGATCGAGCCGCCGGGCGGCGATCCGATGCGCGGCTACGCACCCTTCGCAGAGGACCGGCCCGGGCCCGAGCGGAGCCTCTCCTTCTGGCACACGCAGACCAGCAAGCGCGGCATTCGGCTCGATCTCGACCGGCCCGCGGGCGCCGATCTGTTCCGGCGCCTCGTCGCGGGCGCCGACCTCGTGCTCGAGGCGGAGCCTCCGCGGCGTCTGCCCGAGCTTGGCCTCGCTCCCGAGGATCTGTGTGCGGTGCATCCGGCCTTGATCTGGATCTCGGTCACCTCTTTCGGCCGCAGCGGGCCGCGCGCCGACGAGCAGGCGACGGACCTGACGATCCTCGCCGCCGGCGGGCCGGTCTGGAGCTGCGGATACGACGACCACGCGCTCCCGCCGATCCGGGGCGGCGGGAATCAGGCCCATCAGATCGCGGGCCACTACGCAGTGCTCTCGGCGCTGACGGCGCTGCTCCACCGCATCGCGACCGGCGAAGGGCAACAGGTCGACGTGAACATGCACGCCGCTGCGAACGTGACCACGGAGATGGCCAGCTACCACTGGCTCGTGCAGCGCGGCACCGTGCAGCGCCAGACCGGGCGCCACGCGATGGAGCAGCTGACGCTTTCGACGCAGATCCAGTGTGCCGACGGCCGTTGGGCCACGACCGGTGTTCCGCCGCGCACTCCTGGCGAATACCAGCGCGTCCATGACTGGATCTCGGAGCTCGGCCTCGAGGCGGAGTTCCCGGAAGCCGTGTTCCTGAAGCTGGGCGCGGAGCGCGAGTCGATCGACCTGTCTCGCATCGGGCAGGACGAGGAGATCACCGTGATCTTCGGCGCGGGCCGCGAGGCGTTGAACCTGATCGCGTCGCGCGTCTCCGCCTACGACTTCTTCGTCGGGGCGCAGCAGCGCGGCATCTCGGTCGGCGTGATCTACTCGCCCGAGGAGGCGCTCGACGACCCGCACTTCCGCGCGCGCGGCTTCCCGGTGGAGGTGGCGCACCCGGAGCTCGGCCGAAGCTTTTGTTACCCCGGCGCGCCCTATCGTTTCGAGAAGACTCCGTGGCGGATTTCGCGCCGGGCTCCGCTGCTCGGCGAGCACGAGGCCGAGGTACTGGGAGAGATCGGCCTCGACGCCGACGCGATTGCGAAGCTGCGCGCCGACGGCGTGCTCTGAGCGGAAGAGGAGGAGGCATTCCGGATGGCCGGCATCGCCAGGCTCAGAGGTACGCCACCAGCGCGAGCTCTGCGAAGAGCTCGGGCCAGGCTCGCGCGAGCCCGTGTCCGACGCGCCGGCCGAACACCCGGGGCCCGTTCGCATAGGGGACCTTCACGACCCGCGCGAACCCGCAGCGTTCGACGAGCATCCGCGAAAGCGAGCGATAGGTGAAGTAGTGGAGATGTCCCTCGTCGTGGAGGTCGACCGGCCCGCCGGCGTAGGTCGCGAGGCCTTCATCGCGGGATGCGGTAGAGGGGAAGCGGCCGGCGAGGAGCTTGAGGCGTCGGGTCCACTTGGCGATGTTGGGCGTGTCGATGTAGACGAAGCCACCGGGTCGCAGCATCGAACGGACCTTGCGCATCGCGCGCATGGGGTCGAAGAGGTGCTCGATCAACGCGAGCATCACCACGGCGTCGTAGGCGGCGAGATGCTCGTCCGTCTGCTGCTCGACGTCGAGCACGCGCACGTCGACGCGCGGGTCCAGCAGCGCGCGTTCGAGCCCCGCGAGGCGCGACCGCGAGAGCTCGGTCGCCACGTAGCGTTGGCAGGGCAGCTCGGCGGCGAGCAGGCTGCGGGTCAGCAGGCCGCTGCCCGCGCCGATCTCCAGCAGCTGCGAGCCGCGAAAGCGATCCAGGAGCGTCCCCAGGCAGGCCTCGTAACGCGTGGTCGGCAGTGTGGTACGCCGCACCAGCGGCTCGGTCGACCCGTCGGGCGTCGCTTCGCGGGCGTACTTGTGGTCGTAGTGCCGCAGGACCTCGGCGCGCATCCCGGCTCCATCGGCAGATCGCCGCCGGCGAACGAGCCCGCCTCGTCGGCTCAGCCGCGCGGAGCGGCGAGGAGCGCGAGCGCGGCGTCGCGCACGCGCGGCACGTCGAGCGGCAGCTCGAGGTCGAGAGCCAGGCGTACGCCGATCGCCGTCAACACGAGCAGCGCCGCGATTCCTTCCCGGTCCGGCGACGCGCCGGGATCCGCTGCAGCCGCCACGCGCCGCACCGCCTCCTCGAGGATCGCCACGAAGCGCGCGCGCAGCGCCGGAGAACGCTGGCAGGCGGCGAGCACCTGATGGAAGGGCACCTTCGGCGCCCCCCAGGCCGTCTCGACCGCCGGCTCTCGGAGGCTTCTCGGATCGCGCAGCGCCTCTACCGCCGAGGCGAAGCGGCGGACGATGGCAGAGAGGTCTCCACTCTCCTCACGCACCACCACCGCATCCAGGAACGCGCCGAGTACGCGTTCCATCACCGCGGCCACCAGATCCTCGCGGTTGCGGAAGTGCACGTAGAAAGCGCCGCGGGTGAAGCCGGCGCGGGCGCAGATCGCGTCGAGGCTCGGCGCATCGAGACCCCGCTCGGCGAACTCCGCCGTGGCCGCCGCG
>CAYPSI010000268.1:0-3649 GCA_964413375.1 uncultured Spirochaetales bacterium
CGAAGCGGGCCGGGGTCCGACCCACAAGTCGAGCGAACGCAGGTCCTTGTCGGGCCTGCCCGGCTGTCGTGCACGGTTCGTGCAGGTGTAGCAGCGGGGACGCTTCGGGAGGGAGGGATCCTGTGCCTGAGGTTGTGCGCGAGAACACACCGGCGCTGTTCTTCCGTGACCAGCTGATCACCGCCATGGAGCACCAGCGGGTCTCAACGTCCCAGTTCACCGAGTGCTACCTGGTGAACCTGCTGGCCGCCTTCGCTCGCGGCGAGCGGCTGCCCGGGCGCGAGCCGGGATTCGACGAAACACCGCTCGCGCTCCTGTACGCGCGCGCGCTACAGGCCTCACGCTTCGAACGCGCGATACTGCTGCGAGCAACGGCCGACACCGCGCTCTTCGTCTCCGGCTTCTTCGCCGAGAGCCTGCCGGGCGGCCCGGGCGACGTCCGTTACTACGCGAATCTCGGCGGACGTGCCTACGCACAGCTCGGCCGCGAGCACGAGCGCGAGGATCCCTCCGGCACCTCCGTGTTCAAAGAACTGGCACAGCGCTTCCTGCAGTTCGTGGACGTGCTCGGGGAAGTCTCGGAGAAGACGCGCATGGCGACGCCGCTGTCCATGGTGCGGCTCTACGAACGCTGGCTCGCGACTCGCAGCGCCCGCGCCGCGGCGCTGCTAGTAGCGCAGGGCATAACACCCATTGCACCCAGCGGGAGCCTGCGCCATTGAGCGCAGCCGGGACGCCTCCCCACGGCCGCGTCGGCGAAGTCGCCGTCTGCGTGCAGCGACACCTGGAATCGCTCTACGCGCTCGAGCCGGAGGCGCCGGTCACCGACTACCTGGTGTCGGCCGACGCCGTCCGCCACCTGCCCGGCGGGGGCAGCCGCACGCTCGTCGCACAGCAAGGAGACGAGGTGAGCGTGGGCGTCGTACTCGACGAGACGGTTGGCGCCGGGCTCGAGCGCAGCGACCCGCGCGATCGGCTCGACGGCTCGAACCTCGGCCCTTTCTCGACGCTCACCGAGGAGGTGAGCCACTTCCTCTACGTGCTGTTCCGCGCACGCGGCGACCGCCCCGTCACGCAGCTCGAGCTCGAGCTACAGGGCGAGGTGGACAAGTACCTGGTCGTGCTCTTCTTCCGGGGCCTCTACGAAGAAGGCGCACTCTCGGAGCGGTTGCGGCAGCTGCTGTTCGCGCGCTATGAGCTGGCTGCGGGGCTCTCGGTCGAAAGCTCGGAGCGCTACCACGAAGCCTCGCGCCTCGCGAACCGCTACTGCGGCTGGCTCGAGGCCCGCTACCTGAAGCGCCGCAGCCGCGAGGCGCTCGCCCGCGAGACGCGCCGCTTCTGGCGCCTCGGCCAGCGCGAGAAACTCGAGACGATCGCCGCGATCTGACCCACGCACCGCCCCGGGGGGCCCGGGGGGCGCGGCGGTAGAGCGCCCCCCGGAAGTCCGTCCGTTGCTTCCCTCTGCTTCCGTCTGCTCCGTCTGCTTCCGTCAGCTCCGTCAGCTGCCGTCAAAGCGCCCGCCCCCGCCTTCACCTCGTCACAACATCGCCGGTCAATCGATGCGCCCCGGGTCGAGCACGACGTGCTTGATGCGCTCGCGCCGCCAGGTGTAGGTCACGTGCACGCGGCCGTCGCGCCCTTGGATCACGGCCGGGTACGAGTACTCGCCCAGCGTCTCAACCGCGCGAGTGGCGTGGGCGGGCGGGCTCTCGAGAACCACGGCGCTGCGCCAGCTCCTGCCGTCGCGCGACACCGCGAGCTCCAACCGTGAGCGGCCGCTCGGCGTGGGGTTGTAGACGAGCAGGGAACGGCCGTCCGCGAGCCGCACCGCGTCGATCCCCGCACTCGGGTTTGGCAGCGCCGTCGCGGTCATCGCGCTCCAGGTCCGGCCGGCATCCTCCGACCAGGCCTCGGTGATGACACGCTGGCGGCTGCGACACAGGATCTGCAGCCGCGTGGGTGAGTGCGCCAGGATCGTCGGCTGGATCGCCTCGAACGCCTTCGGGTCGTTGAGCGGCCGGCTCTTCCACCAGGCTGCCGGGGAGCCCAGCGCGCCAGCGCTGGCCGCGTCGCCCAACGTCGCCCGCTCCATGTGGACCACCCAGCCCGCGTGCTCGCTGCTCGACCCCGCCAGGAGTACGCCGCCCGCGAGCTCGATGGGCTTCGCGCGGATCGGGCCGAGGATTCCGTCGGGAAGTCGCCGAGCGTCCGACCACGTGCGTCCCTGATCGGTCGACGTACGGACGAGACCCCACCACTCGCGCGGGCTGGGGCCCACTTTGTAGAAGAGGAGCAGCGGTCCGCGGGACGGCTGGAACAGTACCGGGTTCCAGCAGGGGAATCGGCGGCCACCCGGCTGTCGGCCGTCGGCGACCAGAACGGGCGGAAGCCAGCGCGCGCCGTCGTGGCGCGCCGACCAGATCGACACATCGGGCTGGCCCTCGTCGCTGCCGCCGAACCAGGCCGCGAGCAGTCCCTCGCGCGTCTCGACGATCGTCGAGGCGTGGGCGGACGCGAACGGCACTTGCTCGAACACGAAGCCGGACGAGACGATGGCGGACGACGGCATCGCGGGCGGCTCGGCTCTCGACACCGCGTCACACGTGAGTCCCGCGAGGAGCCACGAGATCGCGGCGCCGCACGGCCGCCGCTTCCAGCACGCCCGGACGGGACCGGCGTGTTCGCCGCGCGGACCGCCGGGCCCTGGCGCTACCGGCTGACGCACGTGAAGTCCCGCATCACACCCTCGTTGTCGAAGAAGACGAAGTACAGCATGTCGCCCGCCTGGTAGACGCGCAGCTCCGCGTGCCGCGCCGCCTTCTCGCGGATCTCGGCAAGCTGGGCGCCGCCGCGCGTGACCGCCGCGCGCTGCTTCTCCTCCGCGGTCGCGGCGATGAGGAGCAGCGGGGTGCCTTCGGCCTCGAGCCCGCGGGTCAGGCGCTCCGCGCTCGGCTTCTCGCGCATCACGTTCGCCAGCCGCCCGTTGTGCTGGCTGTAGCGGCGCACGTCGAAGCTCGCGGAGCCGAGCCAGAAGGCGATCCCGAGCGCACCGAGGGTCGCAGCGAGCGCGCCGACGATGATCCAGAAGCGGTTCAAGGACGCCACCCGCCGGTGATTGTACCCGCCGATGGTGACCCGACGGCTCACGCCCGAGCGCCCGCACTCAAAGACGGGCCGACGCCACTCGCCCCGGGCCGAGTTGCGCTGACGAGGACCCGTCCCACGAGAGAGAATCAGAGCGGATGCGGATCGGGGTGGATCTCGGCGGGACCAAGATCGAGGCGATCGCCCTCGACGACGACGGCCGCGAGCTCGCGCGGCGGCGCGTCGCGACGCCGCGCCACGACTACGACGCGACGATTGGCGCCATCACGTCGCTCGTGAAAGCGATCGAGCAGGAGACCGGGCGCGAGGGCAGCGTGGGCGTGGGCATGCCGGGGGCGCTGTCGCCGGCGAGCGGGCTCGTCAAGAACGCGAACTCGACCTGGCTCATCGGCCGCGCGATCGACCGCGACCTGGCGCAGGCGCTCGGCCGGCCGGTGTGCTGCGCCAACGACGCCAACTGCTTCGCGCTCTCCGAGGCGACCGACGGCGCGGCCGCGGGCGCGCGCGTCGTGTTCGGCGTGATCGTCGGCACGGGCACCGGGGG
>CAYPSI010000269.1:0-3892 GCA_964413375.1 uncultured Spirochaetales bacterium
CGACCGCGTGCCGGCCGCGCTGCGCGACCGCGCGCCTCGCATGCTGCGCGGGGCGGACGGCGGCGACGGCTGGAGCTTCGACGGAAAGCCGCCCAAGCGGACCTTCGGCGTCGAGGCGATGGCGGGTCGCGACATCGGTGGCAAGCTGAGCGGGTTGCGCTTCGACGAGATCCTGCCGGGCAACTACGACGGCGCCGCGCACGCCCGCGACATGCAGCTCGACGGCATCGACGTCTCGATTGTGTACCCGGCGCACGCGATCTTCGTCTACCTCGAGCCCGATCGCGAGCTCGGGCTCGCCTGCCTGCGCTCCTACAACGACTGGCTCCTCGAGGATTTCCAGGGCGCCGAGCCGGAGCGCATCGTCGGCCTGCCGCTGCTGCCGGTCGACGACGGCATCGAGACCTGCACGGCGGAGCTCCGGCGCGTGATCGCCAAGGGCGCGCGGGGTGGCTTCATCCCCGCCAGTCCGGCGCGTCCCTACCACGACCCCTACTACGACCCTCTCTACCGCGCGGTCGAGGAGCGGGGCTTCCCGCTCAGCTTCCACCGCACCTTCGGCGGCAAGCCTTCCGAGGTTGACTGGGACGAGCTCGTCGCCCAGAAGCTCACCGTCAGCGGCACCGCCTACCGCTTCTTCAGCGGGGCGCGCCCCTTCACCTACATGACCTTCGGCGGCGTGTTCGAGCGTTTCCCCCGGCTCAAGCTGGTGGCGGCGGAGGTGAACTGCAGCTGGCTCCCCTTCTGGGCCCAGACGATGGACCAGTGCTTCGACAACGCCTACTACCGCTCGACTGGCGGGGTGCGGATCGAACGGCGCCCGAGCGAGCTGCTGGGCGAGAACCTCTTCGTGACGGTGCTCGACGACGACCTCGGCTTCCGGATGATCCGCGAGGGCTTCGCTCCCGAGCTGGCCGACTGCGCGATGTTCTCGACCGACTATCCGCACAGCGTATGTCTCTGGCCGAAGTCGCAGCAGCAGCTGGCGCGCTTGACGAAGGGGATGCGCGAGGTCGACAGGGAGAAAGTGCTCGCTGGCAACGCGGCTCGCGTGTACGGCCTCTGAGCGGGAGCAGCGCATCGACGTGCTCGTGAACTCGGGCCAGCTGCTGCAGTGAGCGGCTGCTCGCCCCTCAGCGCGGCGGGCGAAGCGCCATCGCGAAGCCGTAGGCGGCGCAGACGCCCCCCGCGCAAACCAGCGTCTTCGTCACGCCGAAGGCCGCCGCGGCTGCACCCATGCCGAGGCTCCCGAAGGGGATGAGGCCCGCCCAGGCGACCTGGAAGAGGCTCATCACGCGTCCGCGCAGCGGCTCGTCTACCAGCTCCTGGAGGAGGGTCTGGAGCTCCGTCATCACGGCGAAGTAGAAGTATCCGATCAGCACCTGGGTGGCCATCGCGAGCCAGGGCTCGTCGGTGAGCGCGAAGCCGGCGAGCAGCGCACCGTAGGCGCCCATCCGGAACGCGGCGCCGCGCATCGACGAGTGGCGCGTCCCGGTGACGAGCGCGCCCGCGAGCGCGCCGAGCCCCGTCGCGGCCACGATCCACGCGAACCAGCGGATGTCGCCCAGCCGTTCGCTCGCGTAGACGGACAAGAGCGCCACGTGCGAGACGCCGAAGACCGAGAGCACGGCCACCAGGCGCAGCGCAGGCAGTGCCGGCCGACGTTCGCGCGCGTGCGCGAAGCCGCTCGCGATGCGCCCGAAGATCCCGAGCTCCTCGTCCGCCGGCTCCCAGGGCGAAAGGCGGATGCGCGCGACGAGCAGGCCTGCCGTGGCGGCGGCGATCGCATAGAGCCCGAAGGCGATGTCGAAGCGGCCGGTCGCCACCAGCGGGCCGGCGAGCATCGGACCCACGACGCGTGTCAGGTTGTTGATCGCCGACTGGAGCGACACCGCGCTCGAGAGGTCGGATCTAGGCACCGAGTTCGCGGCGATCGCCATGTTCGCCGGACCGGAGAAGCTGAACGCGGTTCCGAGCAGGAAGGAGAGGCCGAGGAGCCAGTGAGTCGTCACGCGATCGCTGTGGGTCAGCAGGCTGAGCGCCACGGCGATCCCGACGACGGCGGCATAGCAGGTGACGACGATGTTCTTGCGATCGAAGCGGTCGGCCGCGACGCCTGCAAGCGGGGCGAGCACGAAGGCGGGCAGGAAGAGCGCGAAGAAGATCATCCCGATGTGGAGCGGATCGTTGTCGCTGATCTCGACGGTGAGGCCCTGGAGCGAGAGGTGCGAGATCCAGAAGCCCATCTGGTTGATCAGGAAGGCCAGGAAGAGCAGCCGATACTCGCGGTGGACCAGCGCGCGAAACACCCTGCCGCGGCCGCTCGCGAGCCAGGGAGGGACGCCCATTGCGACCGAGTCGGCCGGATCGAGGGCCGCCTCGGCCGGATTCGTGCCGAGGCTTTCTTCGACGTGCGTCTTGACCAGGGTCGCTCTCCGGGGCGAGGCGTCGGGCGGTGCCGCGACGATACCAGCTCGCGCCGCGCGACGGTGGGCGGCGGCGGCTCGTGCGCCGCTAGACTCGCACGCGTGCCGCGCCGAGCGCCGGGCGGATGGAGGTGCCATGAAGTTCGTGATCGCAGCCGCCTTCCAGCCGCTCGATCATCTCACCCCGCTCGCGCGCGAGGCAGACATCTGCGGCTTCGAGGCGATGGCCTTCTCCGACCATGTGGTCTACCCCGAGAAGCTCGACACTCCCTATCCCTACACACCCGACGGATCGCGCCGCTACGACGAGACCAGCCAGTTTCCCGATCCGTGGGTCGCGATCGGCTCGCTGGCTGCGGCGACGACGCGCCTGCGCTTCACGACCAACGTCTTCGTGCTCCCGATGCGCAATCTCTTCGCCGCGGCCAAGGCGATTGCCACCGCGGCGGTGCTCTCGAACGAGCGCGTGACGCTCACGGTGGGCGTCGGCTGGTCGAAGATCGAGTTCGAGCTTTTGGGCCAGGACTTCGGGGCACGCGGTCGCCGCACGGACGAGATGCTCGCGCTGCTACCCGAGCTCTGGTCCGGTCGGATGGTCGAGCACCACGGCCGCTTCTACGACTTCCCGCGCCTGTGCATGAATCCGGTCCCGCGTGCTCCCATTCCGATCTGGATCGGCGGCATCTCCGACGCCGCGCTGCGGCGCGCAGCGCGACACGAGGGCTGGCTCTCGGACCTCCAGTCGAGCGATGACATCGCCGCGAGCATCGCGAAGCTTCGGCGCTTCCGCGGCGAGATCGGCCGCGCCTCCGCTCCCTTCGACGTGATGGCGAGTGCGAGCGACGCCTTCACCGTCGACCATTACCGCCGCCTCGGCGACGCGGGAGTCACCCACGTGCTCACGATGCCATGGGTCGTCTACTCGGGCCTCACGGCCGATCTCGCTCAGAAGCGTGACGGCATCCGCCGCTTCGCGGATGAAGTGATCGCGAGGATGCGCTGAGCGCGCGGCTGCTCCGACGCGCAGGCGGGCGCCGAGCCGGCGGATGATGCATCGTCTGGGAGACTTCGAAGCAAGGGGGTCCTGGTGAAACCCGAGGACTGCGTTCTCTACAGCGGGGCGGCGAACGGGGCCGAGGCAGCTTTCGGAGAGGCCGCCGAGAAGCGTGCGATCGACGAGGTGAACTTCACCTTCGAGGGACACAACGACGCGCGCCGCCGTGGCATCCGCGTGCTCACGCACAAGGAGCTCGAGCAGGGCGACGTGAGCCTCGCCTACGTGAGCCGGCTGATGAACCGCCGCTACCGGGACACGCCGCTCTTCAAGAAGGTGCTGCAGAGCATCTGGCACCAGGTGAACGCCGGGCAGGAGATCTGGGTCGTGGGCCGGATCCTCGAGGACCGCACCGTGAAGGGCGGGACCGGCTGGGGCGCGGAGTTCGCGAAGCTCTGCAACAAGCCGCTCT
>CAYPSI010000270.1:0-9372 GCA_964413375.1 uncultured Spirochaetales bacterium
ACCTGGTAGTCGCCGGCGCTGCCGCGCACCTGGCTTGCGGCCTCGAGGCAGCGGATCATCCCGGAGGCGCCGATCGGGTTCGAGGAGAGCACGCCGCCCGACATGTTGATCGGGAAGGAGCCGCCGAGCTCCGTGGCGCCCGAGTCGGTGAGCTTCCAGCCCTCGTTCTCCTCGCAGAGGAGGTGACCCTCGAGCCACATCGGCTCGTACCACGAGAAGGGGACGTAGAGCTCGGCGCAGTCGATCTGGCGCAGCGGGTCCGTGATGCCGGCCTTCGCGTAGAGCGCTTTCGCGCAGTCGATGCCGGCCTGCGGCCGCACGGTGTCGCGGCCCGGGAACTGCGAGAACTCGGTGCGCTTCGCGTGCGCGATCACCCAGGCCGGACGGCGCGGCGCGCGCTTCGCGCCCTCCGCATCGGTGAGCACCATCGCGGCGGCGCCGTCCGAGGAGGGGCAGGACTCGAGGAAGTGGAGGGGGTCCCACAGCATCGGGGATTCCTTCACCTTCTCGATCGAGATGTCCTTGATCTGGAGGTGCGCGTAGGGATTGCGCAGCGCGTTCTTGCGATCCTTCACGGCCACCTTCCAGCCGATGTGCTCCGGGGCGCCGCTGCGGCGGATGTAGTTGCGGATCCACGGCGCGAAGGAGCCGCCTGCGCCCTGGCTGCCGCTGCGGCCGCCGCCGAGCGCCCAGGTCGCGTTGCCCTCGCTCTGCTTCTCGTAGCCGAGCGTCAGCACCCTGCGGTAGAGGCCGCTCTCGACCATCGTGGCGGCCGTGATCGCCGTCGAGGCCCCGACCGACCCCGCGGTGTGTACGCGATGGATGGGTTTCCCGACCGCTCCGAGCGCATCGCAGAGCGAGAGCTCCGGCATCATCACGCCCTCGAGCGCGTCGGGTGCCTTCCCGATCACGATCGCGTCGAGGTCCTTCCACTCGAGCTCTGCGTCCTCGAGCGCGCGGAGCGCGGCCTCGCGCACGAGGCCGTCCAGCGAGAGATCTCCGCGGCGCCGCGCGTACTTCGTCTGGCCGATGCCGATGATCGCGCAGCGCTCGGCCATCAGGCGTCCCCTTCGAGCAGGCAGAGGAGATTCTGCTGGAGCGCGGGCCCGCTCGTGGCGTGGGCCAGCCCGCGGCGCGCGGAACCCTCGCGGATGCGTCGCGCCACCTCGATCACGCGCACGAGGCCGGTCGCCATCACCGGGTGGCCGCAGAGGGGGCCGCCGGAGGGGTTGATGCGCGTGGGCTCGCGCAGCCCGAGCGCCTCTCGCAGCACGATCTCCTCCGGGCTGTAGCGCACGCAGAGCTCCGCGACGTCGATGGGGCCCTGGTGGACGCCGAGCTTCTTCGCGGCGATTCGCGTCGAGGGAGAGTCCGTGAGGTCGCGCAGGCCCAGGTGGCTCGACTCGATCCGGTGGTCGATGCCGCGGATCCAGATCGGGCGCTCGCAGAGCTGACGCGCGCGCTCGCCACGAGCCACGAGCACGGCCGCCGCACCGTCGGAGATCGGCGGAAGATCGTGGCGGCGCAGCGGGGCCGCGAAGTAGGGCTCCTTCAACAGGGCGTCGACCGAGACGTCCTTCGCGACCTGCGCGTTCGGATTCGCGAGGCCGTCGCGGCGGCTGCGGGACACGACCTCGGCGAAGTCGCGCTCGCTGGCCTTGCCGGAGTCGAGGAGGGCCCTCGCCTGGAGACCCGCGACCGAGACCGGGTCGAGGCCGAGGGGCGCGCTGTAGTAGGGGTTCGTCTGGAGCGGGAAGATCTCGCGCGGCTTTCCGGGGGAGCTCTTGCCCGAGCCGGCGACGAGGGCCACGTCGATGTCGCCTACCTGGAGCCGCACCCAGGCCTCGAAGAGCGCCCAGGCGCCGTCCATCTCGACGTGCGACTCGTAGACCGGCGGCCAGGCCCCGAAGCCGTCGACGTTCATCACGAACGCGAAGGGCAGGCCGGAGAGGTAGTCGCAGCTGCCCGCGATCGTGAAGTCGATCTGCTTGCGTTCGAGTCCGGTCTCGCTGAGCAGCTGATTCGTGAGGTCCATCAGCATCGCCGGCTCGGAGTCGCCGTACTGGCGATAGGCCGGCGTCTGCGCGAACGCGACGATCGCGATCTCCTGGGCCGTCACCAGTTGTGCCCCGCGATCGCTTCGAAGGGGAGGTCTGGCTCGCCGGTCGGCTCCCAGTGCGAGAGGACGCTCCCGGTGCCGCCCCAGCGGTTGTCGAGCTCGCCGAGCTCGCGCTCTCCCGGCGGCCTGAAGACGGCGCGCACACGCATGCCGGCTCGGAACTCCGCGATCGGGATGTTCCGGATGTCCTGCTGGCCGAGCGGCTGGTCCGCTCCGTCGAGCAGGATCGATGCCCGGATGTAGGGCTCCGTCTCCTGCTGTCCGTAGTACTGCACGGGTGTAATCGCGGTGTACGAGACCACGGTGCCGGTGTTCGCGACCACGACGTCGTCGGCCTCGACGAGGCGTACGCGCTCGAGCAGGTCGTAGCCCTTGCTCGGCAGGTAGACCTTGCCGGAGACGGGGCTCTTCTGCCCGATGAAACGCCCCTCGAGCAGGCCCTTCGCGTAACGGGCGCGGTGCGGATAGAGGGGCTCCGAGTAGGAGAGCGAGATCAGCTGCTCCGTCATCTCGACCTCGCCCCGGCCGGGCGGGATGTGCTGCTGCTGCGCCCGGGCCTCGGCGACGAAGTAGACGTCGGTGATCGACTGCCGCCGCTCCTCCCGCCACTGCGCGCGCACGCGCATCCCCGTCGAGATCTCGTCGATCGAAGCGGCGCGGATCGCGTGGACGAGCGGCGTGTCGGCCCTGTCGAGCAGGATCGATGCAAAGGCGAAGGGCTCGGCGAAGGGATGGGTGCGCGTCGGCTCGGCGATCCAGGTCCAGCTGAGCACGCGTCCGCCCGGGCCCACCTCCACGAAGTCCGCTGCGAGCGTCTCCCCCGTCTCGGGGTCGAACTCCAGCGGCGGGCAGAGCACGCGCCCGCGGCAGCGGATGCCGAGGATCCTGCCGTCGCGGAGAGCCGTCAGGAAGGGACCCACGACCGGGCCGGTGCTCCGCGTGTAGGGATACTCGAGCGTGAAAGTCGCGGGGGGGAGGTCCGACATGCCGGGGCCGGTACGATACCATGCGGCGCGACGCACGGACCAGCTCCGACGGGGATCCCGATGGCAGCGCCGACCCTGAGTCTCGACGAGAACTCGATCCTCGCGGAGGCGCGTGAGCGAGCCGGACTCTCGGACTTCGGCGACGAGTCCTTCCGCGAGCCGCTCCGGCGCACATTGCACGCGTTCGAGACCGAGGCGGGCCTCAATCAAGCCGGTCGCATCGCTCAGCGCGAGCGCACGATCGGCCTGCTCGTGAACCGCCTGCGCGTCGAAGACTGGCTGCGACGCCATCCCGAGATCCTGGACGAGAAGATCGTCGCCCCGATCGTCATCGCGGGGCTGCCGCGCACCGGCACGACGATGCTCCACCGCGTGATCTCGCAGGACCCCGGGATCTACGCCGGGCTCTGGTACGAGCTGCGCAATCCCGCGCCCTTCCCGGAGGGAGACTTCCGCCAGCACGACCCGCGCATCCCGGACGCCGAGGCCCAGGTGAAGCAGATCCTCGAGACGCTGCCGGAGCTCGCGCGCATACACCCCTGGGACCACGCCGGCGCCGACGAGGAGATCATGCTCCTCGAGTACACCTTTCTGACGACGATGGCGCTCTCGGCCGCTCACGTGCCGGAGCTCGCGAAGTGGATCGCGACGCAGGACCAGCGGCCGGCCTACCGCTACCTGGAGAGGCTCTTGAAGTTCCTCCAGTGGCAGAAGCGGGAGGCCGGGCAGAAGGGCGAGCGCTGGGTGTTGAAGGCGCCCTACCACCTCGCCTTCATCGACGTGCTCTTCGAGGTCTTTCCGGACGCAGTGGTCGTGCAGACGCACCGCGACCCGCTCGAGACGATTCCTTCGTATTCGAGCATGTCCCTCTCCCTCTGGCGCCTCGCGGCGGACGACCCGGATCCCGTCGCGGTCGGGCGCGAGTGGGGAGGCTGGGTCCGCCGCGCGCTCCAGCGCTGTCTGGAGCTCCGCGAGTCGCGCTACCCGGATCGCTTCGTCGACATCTGGTACAAGGACGCGCTGCGCGACCCGATCGGCGAGGTGCGCCGCATCTACGCCTTCGTCGGGCGCGAGCTCTCGCCTGTGGCCGAGGAGCGGATGCGGCGCTGGCTGCGGGACAACTCTCGCGACAAGCGCGCGCCGCACATGTACTCGATGGACACCTTCGGCTTCACGCGCGAGAAGCTCGAGCGCGACTTCGCAGCCTACCGCGAGCGCTTCATCCTGAGCCGCGAGAGAGCGCCGCGCAGCGACCCCCGGGACTAGCGTGGCGCGAGCGATCCGGATCGAAGACCTCGCGGCGCCGCGCCTCACGGAAATCCAGAAGGAGCTCCTCGCCTGGGGCGAGAGCGTGGAGGTCGACTTCAGCGAGGAAGCGATCCTCGGCGCTGCTCGAGCCCGGACGGGGCTCGACGACTTCGGCCCGGACGATTTCCGCGTGCGCCTGGGCATCCTGCGCGACGAGTGGGGCAACGATCCCGAGCTCACGCGCTTCCAGCGCGCGGTGCTCCATCCCTACCTGGTCCGCTACTGCGCGAACCGGCTGCTGATCCAGGGCACCTGGAAGCGGCACCCGGAGATCCTGCGCGAGGAGATCGCGCAGCCGGTGATCGTCGTGGGTCTCCCGCGCTCGGGCACGACGCACATGGTGAACCTGCTCGCGGCAGACGAGCGCTTCCACTCGCTTCCGCTGTGGGAATCCTACGAGCCGGTGCCGCTCCCGGGTGAGGCGCCGCTCCCGGACGGGACGGACCCGCGCTACCAGCGCTGCGCCGACGCGTGGGATGGCATGCAGCGCTCGTCTCCCTTCATCGCGGCGATGCACCCGATGCATCCGGACCACATTCACGAAGAGCTCGAGCTGATGGGCCCCGACTTCGCGTCCTACAACTTCGAATGGCTCGCGCACTCGCCAAAGTGGCGCGACCACTACTATGCGACCGACCAGACGCCCCACTACAGGTACATGAAGAAGGTGCTGTGCCTGCTCCAGTGGCAGCGCCGCCCGGTGCGCAAGCGCTGGGTGCTCAAGTGCCCGCAGCACCTCGAGCAGCTCCCGGCCCTGCGCAAGGTTTTTCCCGACGCCACGGTGGTCTTCACCCACCGCGATCCGGTGGCCGTGATCCAATCGACGATCACGATGCAGGCCTACACCCAACGCGTGAGCCGCAAGCGCGTCGAGCTATCGACGCTGCTCGAGTACTGGTGCGATCGCATCGAGCACCTGCTGCGCGCCTGCGTGCGCGACCGCGACCTCGTCCCCGAGAGCCAGAGCGTGGACTCGCCCTTCCACGTCTTCATGGCCGACCCGATGGCGACGCTCGAGGGGGTCTACTCGACAGCGGGCCTCGAGTGGACGCCGACGGCCCGTGGGCAGCTCGAGCGCTACCTCGACGCGCATCCACGCGGCAAGCAGGGCCAGGTCGTCTACGACCTGCGCTCCGACTTCGGCGTCGACGCGAATCAGTTGCGCGAGCGTTTCCGCTTCTACTTCGACCGCTTCCCGATCCGGGCCGAGGCCCGCTAGCCCATACGCCGGGAAACCCGCTCGCGTTCGCGTTTCAGTGCGCGGTGCGGGCGCCGACCAGGGCTCGGACGGCGTCGGCGATGCCATCGGTCGACAGGTGGTACATCGGGAAGATGCGCCGGACGGCCCGTACCGTCTCGTACTCGTCCCAGATGTCGGGGAGCTCCGGGTTGAGCCACACCACCCGGTGGAAGTGGCCGGCGATCCGGTGGAGCCAGTCGATGCCGCGCGTTTCGGCGGTGCGGCGCGGGTCGATGTTTCCGTAGGGCTCGAGGAGCTCGGCCGGGTGCATGGCGGCGTCTCCGACGATCATCACCTTCCAGTTCGAGTTCAGCCTCCGCAACAACGCACCGGTGGGGATGGCGTCCTTGCGCAGCAGGCGTGCGTCCTTTCCCAGCAGCTCGTAGGGGCAGTTGTGGAAGTACCAGGTCTGGAAGTCGCGCAGGCCGCGCTCCTGGTGGAGGGCGGTGAGCAGCCGACTCACCGGCTCGGTGAAGGGATCCATCGTGCCGCCGACGTCCATCAAGAGCAGCAGCCGCACGTCGTTGCGGCGCTCGGGGCGGAAGACCAGCTCGATCTCGCCGGCGTTCTTGCAGGTCTCGTCGATGGTCTCGTCGAGGTCGAGCTCCGTGGCGGTGCCGGTGCGGGTGAGCTGGCGCAGGCGTCGCAGTGCCACCCGGGTCTGGCGCAGGTCGAGGGTCTCGTCGGTCCGGTAGTCCTGGAAGCGCCGCTCCTCGGCGACCTTCATCGCCGAGCGATTGCGCGAGGGACCGCCGACGCGGATGCCGGTCGGATGCTCGCCGCCGTGGCCGAAGGGCGAGTGTCCGCCGGTTCCGACCCAGCGCCCGCCCCCGTCGTGGCGCTCGGTCTGTTCCGCGAGGGTCTCGAGGAAGCGCTGGAGCAGCTCGTCGGAGCCGAGCCGCTCGAGCATCGCGCGCTGCTCCTCGCTGAGCCCCTCGAAGCCCTTCGGGTCGTTCAGCCAGTCGAGGAGCTGCTCGTCGATGTCGAGCTCGCCCTCGACGCCTTCGAAGACCTTCAGGAAGGCCCGGTCGAAGGCGTCGAAGTAGGTCTCGCTCTTCACCAGGCAGGATCTCGCCAGGTGGTAGAAGCGACTCAGACTCGAGCCGTGGAGCCCCTTCTCGAGCGCCGTGAGGAACATCATCCACTCCTGGATGCCGACCGGGACGCCCTCGTCCCGCAGCTCGTAGAAGAGGTCGAGGAACACGGCGTCAGTTGTTGTAGCGCGGGCCGAGCTGGCTCCATTCGCTCGGGTAGTGGCCGCCGCGCTCGTTGTGTTTGTCGAGGGCCTCGGTGTCCTGCTCGTTCTTGAGCAGCGATCCCAGGAAGGGGATGTGCTGCTCGATGTCCGCGGCGCTCATGCCCGAGCGCAGCAGCACGCTGATCCAGTCGATCAGCTCCGAGGTAGACGGCTTCTTGCGCAGCTGGCCCTGCTCCCGCAGCCAGTAGAACTTGATCAGCACCTGGTCGAGCAGCCGGGCTTCCAGGTGAGGGTGGTGCACCGCCACGATCTTGTGCATCAGCTGCTTGTCCGGGAACTCGATGAAGTGGAAGACGCAGCGGCGCAGGAAGGCGTCGGGCAGCTCGCGTTCGTTGTTGCTGGTGATGATCACCAGCGGCCGCTCCTTGGCCACGACTTCGTCGCTGGTTTCCATGATGGTGAAGCGCATCTCGTCGAGCTCGCGGAGCAGATCGTTCGGGAACTCGAGGTCCGCCTTGTCGATTTCGTCGATCAGCAGCACATGCTGTGCCTCGGCGGCGAAGGTGCGACCCATCGGCCCGAGCTTGATGTAGGTGCGGATGTCGGAGACGTTGCCGTCTCCGAAGCGGGCGTCGTTGAGCCGCTGCACGGTGTCGTAGACGTAGAGGCCCTCCTGGGCCTTGCTGGTGGATTTGATGTGCCACATCTCGAAGGGCAGCTCGAGCGCCTCGGCCACGTGTCGGGCCAGCAGGGTCTTTCCGGTCCCGGGCTCGCCCTTGATGAGCAGCGGGCGCTCGAGAGCGATCGCGGCGTTGACGGCATCGACCAGCGCCCCGGACGCGATGTAGCCGTCGGTGCCCTGGAAACGTAGGAATTGATCCAGCTTCGACATGGCCGAGGATTCTCGCGAATCCGGCGCTCGTCGGCGACCCCGGGCCGAAACGCCGCGAGGCGGACCCGGCCGGCGGCGATTGGTCCCTGCCCGACGCTTCTGCTAGGAAGGGGCCCCGCCGATCTCGGCGGCTTCGAAGGAGTGAATCCATGCGCGGCCTCCTCGTCGGCCTCCTCACCGCGCTGCTCGCCGGCTGCTCGACGCTCCAGGGCTCGGCTCCGGCGCCGCAGGCCTCACCGGTCATCGCCCGGATCGTCGATAGCGGCACCCTCCGGGTGGGGATGTCCGGAAACCAGCCCCCGCTGAACTTCAAGAGCCGCAGCGGGAACATGATGGGACTCGACGTCGACATCGCACGTGGCCTGGCGGCGATGCTGGGTGTCGAGCCCCGGATCGTCGTGATGCCCTTCGGGGAGCTGATCGGTGCGCTCCAGCGCGGTGAGGTCGACCTCGTGATCTCGGGTGTCACGATCACTCCCGCGCGGAACATGAAGGTGCCCTTCGTGGGCCCCTACCATCTCTCCGGGAAGTCGATTCTCACGAAGTCGTCGACGCTGGCCCAGGCCGATGACACCAGCGATCTCAATCAGCCTTCGCTCAAGCTCGCCGCGCTGTCCGGCTCGACCAGCGAGGACTTCGCGAAGGCCTTCCTGCCGAAGGCCACGCTGAAGCTGACGGAGAATTATGACAGCGCGATCGAGATGCTCCGGAAGGACGAGGTGCAGGCGGTGGTTGCGGACTTCGAGATCTGCGTGCTCTCGGCGTTGCGTTATCCCAATGACGGTCTGGTGACCCTCACCCGACCGCTCACCGTCGAGCCGCTCGGCATCGCGGCGGCGCCGGGCGATCCGCTCTTCTTGAACCTGATCGAGAACAACGTCGACGCGCTGGAGGCCTCGGGCCTCTTCGAGGGCCTGCGTGGACGCTGGTTCAAGAGCAGCGGCTGGGTGGAGCAGCTGCCCTGATCGGACGCCGGGGATTGACATCTCCCGCCGCTACGGGACGATGCATTCCTGGCCTGTAGCGAGCGGAGAGAGACCATGTCGAGTCTTCGAGTGAGACGAGTCGTGGCGAGCCTCGCCGCGCTGGCGCTGGTCGTCGGCGGCTGCGCCAACCTGGGGCCCAAGGCCACCGGGGGCGCGGCGCTCGGCGCGGCAGGCGGAGGTCTGATCGCGGCCGCTGCCGGGGGCGGCGCCGCCGGGATCATCGGCGGTGTGCTGCTGGGAGGCCTCCTCGGCGGGGCCGTCGGCGACGCGCTCGACCAGAGGGACCGACAGCTCGCCGCCGCGGCAGCCCAGCGCTCCTTCGAGAGCGGCCGCAGCGGACAGGCGTCGACCTGGAAGAACCCGGACACGGGACACTCGGGTTCGATCACGCCGACGAATACCTATCAGAACTCGAGCGGCCAGTACTGCCGCGAATACCAGCAGACCGTCAACGTCGGCGGCAAGCAGGAGAAGGCGTACGGAACCGCCTGCCGGCAGCCCGATGGCAGCTGGAAGATCAAGAGCTGATTCCATCCACGGGGGAGAGAGCATGCGCAGCCTGGCCCGCGTCGTTCTGGCAACCGCCGTGCTGGCGCTCGGCGCGCCGGCTCTCGCCGACGAGCCGGGAGTCGGCGAGACCCCG
>CAYPSI010000271.1:0-8307 GCA_964413375.1 uncultured Spirochaetales bacterium
GCCGCGAGCGCGAGCGCGGCGAAGACGACGCGCGCCGCACCCGGCTGCCGGCGCCGTCTCACTCGCTCGGCTGCCAGCGCAAGATCGGCTGCCGGGCGGCGCGCGTCTCGTCGAGGCGGGAGCGGCGGGTGTGGTGGGGCGCGGAGCGAACCAGGTCCGGGTCCTCGTGCGCCTCGCTGGCGATCGCGAGCATCGCGTTGGCGAAGCGGTCGAGGCCCTCGAGGCTCTCGCTCTCGGTGGGCTCGATCATGATCGCCCCGTGCACGATCAGCGGAAAGTACACGGTCGGCGGATGGTAGCCGTAGTCGATCAGCCGCTTGGCCACGTCGAGCGTCGTGACTCCCGTCTCCGCGAGGTTGCGATCCGAGAGCACGCACTCGTGCATCACGCGGCGATCGTAGGGCAGATCGTAGACGCCGCGCAGGCGCGCCAGCAGGTAGTTGGCGTTCAGCACCGCCATCTCCGCACAGCGCCGGAGCCCATCCGGTCCGAGCGAGCGCAGGTAGGCGAAGGCCCGGACGAGCATGCCGACATTGCCGAAGCTGGCGTGCAGGCGACCGATCGAGTGCGGGAGATGCTGCTCGAGCATGAAGCCACCGCCCTCCGAGTCTTCTCGGCGCCGGACGAGGGGGGTCGGGAGGTAGGGAGCGAGCCGCTGCTTCACGCCGACCGGACCGGCCCCCGGTCCTCCCCCACCATGGGGCGTCGAGAAGGTCTTGTGCAGGTTCAGGTGCATCACATCGATGCCGAGGTCTCCGGGTCTCGCGATACCGAGCAGCGCGTTCAGATTGGCACCGTCGCCATAGAGGAGCCCGCCCCGGGTGTGGACGATCTCTGCGATCCGCGCGATGTGCTCTTCGAAGAGTCCGAGCGTGCTCGGGTTCGTGATCATCAGCGCCGCCACGTCCTCGTTCATCGCCGCGGCCACGGGCTCCGGGTGCAGCAGGCCGTCCTCGCCCGAGGGAATCGAGACGACCTCGTAGCCGTTGAGCGCGGCGCTCGCGGGGTTCGTTCCGTGGGCCGAGTCCGGAACCAGGATGCGGGTGCGTCGCTCGCCGCGCTGCTCGTGATAGGCGCGGATCATCATCACGCCCGCGAGTTCGCCCTGCGCGCCCGCCGCCGGCTGGAGCGTCACGCGATCCATTCCGGTCACCTCGGCGAGCTGGCGCTCGAGCTCGAAGCACAGCTCGAGGAAGCCCTGCAGCAGAGAAATGGGCTGAAGCGGGTGGGCATTGGCGAAGCCGGGCAGGCGGGCGATCCGCTCGTTCACCTTCGGGTTGTACTTCATCGTGCACGAGCCGAGGGGATAGAGGCCGAGGTCGACGGCAGCATTCCAGGTGGAGAGCCGCGTGAAGTGGCGGACCACGTCCAGCTCCGAGAGCTCGGGAAGCCCGGGGATCCCGTCGCGCAGGAGCTCGGGAGGCAGCAGCTCCGAGGGCTCGAGCTCCGGGACATCGGACGCCGGGAGCGAGAATCCCACGCGGCCGGGGCAGGAGCGTTCGAAGAGCAGCGGCTCCTCGTAGGCGAAGCCGCGGGTCGCATTGCCGACACTCTCGCGGCGGTCGTGGGCGCTCATGCGGACCTCCCGGCGAGGGCCACCACCAGGCGGTCGATCGCCGCGCGGCTCGAGAGCTCCGTGGTGCACACCAGCACGGCCGGTCCGAGCTCCGGCGCGAAGGCCGCGAGGTCGAGCCCGCCCACGATCCGCTGCTCACGCGCCCGGGCGAGCGCAGCCTCGCCCGAGTCCGGCACGCCCACCGCGAACTCGTTGAAGGTCGGGGCGGAGAGCGGGAGCGAGAGTCCCGGCGTCGCGCGGACGCGCGCCTTTGCGTATTCCGCCTTCGAGAAGTTCAGTCGCGCGAGTCGACGCAGGCCCTCGGGCCCGAGCAGCGCCAGGTACACCGTCGCCATCAGCAGGCAGAGACCCTGGTTGGTACAGATATTTGAAGTGGCCCGCTCGCGCCGGATGTGCTGCTCGCGGGTCGAGAGCGTCAACACGAAGCCGCGGCGGCCCTCGGCGTCGACCGTCTGTCCGGCGAGACGCCCGGGGAGCTGTCGGACGAAGCGCTGGCGCGTGGCGAGGAAGCCGAGGTGCGGTCCGCCGAGTCCCATCGGGACGCCGAAGCTCTGCGCCTCGCCGCAGGCGATGTCCGCGCCGCAGTCTCCGGGCGAGCGCAGCAGCGCCAGCGAGAGGGCCTCGGCCACGACGACGACGAGGCGAGCGTCGTGAGCGTGGGCCGCGCTGGCTGCGGCGCCCAGGTCCTCGATGCAGCCGAGCAGGGCCGGCTGCTGCATCAACACGCAGGCGGTCCCGGCATCGACCAGCGGGGCGAGGGCCGAGCTGCGACCGTCGGGGGCGCGCCGGGCCTCGACGATCTCCGCGCCGAGACCGGCGAGGTAGGTCCGGACGACCTGGCGATAGTGCGGGTGCAAGCCGGCAGAGAGCACGACGCGGGATCGCCGGGTCGTGCGCATGGCCATCAGCGCGCCCTCGGCCGCGGCGGAGGCGCCGTCATAGAGCGAGGCGTTCGCAACCTCGAGACCCGTGAGTCCGCAGATCATCGTCTGCCACTCGAAGATCGCCTGGAGCGTCCCCTGGGAGATCTCGGGCTGATAGGGCGTGTAGGAGGTGGTGAACTCCGAGCGCGAGGCGATGGCGTCGACCGCGCTCGGCGCGAAGTGGGCGTAGGTTCCCGCGCCGAGGAACCAGTCGTGCGTCCCCGTGTGGGCGTTGCGTGCGGCGAGAGCGCCGAGCTCCGCGAGGAGCTCTTGCTCGGACAACGCCGGGGGGAGCGCGAGAGCACCCTGCGTGCGCAGCTCCGCCGGCACGGCCTCGAAGAGCGCCTCGACCGAAGCGACGCCGATGGACTCGAGCATCCGGGCGACGTCCGCCTCGGTGTGCGGGATGTAGCGCACTCGGCCGCTACTCGGCCCGCTCGTCGATGTGCCGCGCGTAGGCCGCTGCATCCAGGAGATCGTCCACCTCCGCGGGATCGTCGACGGCGAGCGCGATCAACCAGCCGTCCCCATAGCAGTCCTCATTGACCGTCTCCGGGCGTCTCGCGAGCTCGCTGTTGATCTCCACGACTTCGCCGCTCACGGGCGCCAAGAGGTCGGAGACGGCCTTCACGGACTCGACGACGCCAAAGACGTCGCCCTGGTGAAGCAGCGTGCCGACCACGGGGAGCTCCACGTAGACGATGTCGCCGAGCTGCTTCTGTGCGTAGTCCGTGATGCCGATGACGACGCGCGCGCCGCCGGGGCGCGCCCACTCATCGTCCTTCGAGTAGGAGAGATCGTCGGGGATGTCGTACTCGGCCAAGGCCCGTCCTCCCGCTTTCTCGCTGCCCCCGCCCCATC
The DNA here is from genome assembly GCA_964413375.1 of uncultured Spirochaetales bacterium. Taxonomy (GTDB): domain Bacteria; phylum Myxococcota_A; class UBA9160; order UBA9160; family SMWR01; genus CAZUYC01. Next base: position 3,361 of record CAYPSI010000271.1, read on the forward strand.
GTCCCGCCGGGCGCCCGGCGTGAAGCGCAGGCCCGCCCGGGCCGCGGCTACGAAGGCCTCGCGCGTCCCGGGGGAGCTCCGACGAAGGGAGTTTCTACCACGCGCGCGCGCGCCGCGCGCCCCCGGATGCCGATCTCGAGCAGGGTCCCCGGCGCGGTGAGTTCTGCGGGAACGTAGGCGAGTCCGATCGAGGCGCCGAGGGTCGGAGAGGGCCCGCCCGAGCTGACCGCCCCCACGACGCGGCCCGCGTGAGACACCGGGTAGCCGGCCCGTGCGACGCCGCGATCCTCGAGGACGAAGCCGACGAGGTGGCGGCGCAGGCCCGAAGCCCGCTGGCGGCGCAGCGCCTCGGCTCCGAGGAAGCCTCCGCGTTCGAGCTCGACGAAGCGGTCGAGGCCCGCCTCGAGCGGCGAGGTGGCGTCGTCGAGCTCGTGGCCGTAGAGCGGCAGCGCCGCCTCGAGCCGCAGCGTGTCGCGTGCGCCGAGGCCCGCGGGTACGAGCCCGGAGGGCTTGCCGGCCTCCAGGATCGTCTCGAAGATCCGCACGAGGTCCCCGACTCCGACGTAGATCTCGAAGCCGTCGGAGCCCGTGTATCCGGTCCGGGAGGCGAGGGCCGAGCTCCCGGCGATCGAGACGCGGTCGAAGGCGTAGCGACGCAGGTCCGGGAGCGGCGCTTCGCAGGCGCGGTGCAGGATCTCGTGGCTCGCCGGCCCCTGGAGCGCGAGCAGTCCCGTTTCCTCGCTCGTGTTGCGCACGCTCACGTCGGAGCCGGCGTGCCGCACGATCCAGCGGTAGTCCTTCTCGACGTTCGACGCGTTGACGCACAGGAAGAGGGCGTCGTCGGCGAGGCGATAGACCGTCACGTCGTCGACCACTCCGCCCTCCTCGTTGCAGAGCAGCGCGTAGCGCACGCGCCCCGGGCGCATCGAGGCGACGGCGCGCGTCAGCAGGCGATCCGCCGCGGCCACGGCGCCCGGTCCGGTGAGCCCTATCTGGCCCATGTGCGAGACATCGAAGAGCCCGGCCGCCTCGCGCACGGCGCGGTGCTCCTCGAGGATCGAGGTGTACTGCAAGGGCATGTCGAAGCCCGCGAACTCGACCATCCGAGCTTCGAGGCGGCGATGGGTTTCGTAGAGGGGCGTACGCCGGAGCCCGGTCATGCGGGGGGTCGGGTCTCGTAGGCGCTGAGGGTGTTCCGCAGCAGCATCGTGATGGTCATCGGACCTACGCCCCTGCGGTGCGGGGTGACGAGGCTCGCGCGGCCGAGCACGCCCTCGGTGTCGACGTCTCCGACCAGGGCCCCGTCCACCTCGCTCACGCCCACGTCGATGACGGCGGCCCCGGGCTTTACCCAGTCGCGCTTCACGAGGCGCGGCACGCCGACGGCGGCCACCAGCACATCCGCCCCCCGGCAGATCTCCGCGAGATTGCGCGTGCGCGAGTGGCACATGGTCACGGTCGCGTGGGCCTGCTGAAGCAGCAGCGCAACGGGCTTGCCGACGATGCTGCTGCGCCCGATCACCACGGCGTGGGCACCCTCGAGTGCCACGCCGTGGCGGGCGAGGACCTCGAGAATGCCGAGCGGCGTGCACGGGCGCAGGCCGGGCTCTCCGAGCAGCAGCCGCCCGGCGTTCAGCGGATGCAGCCCGTCGACGTCCTTCGCCGGGTCGACCGCCTCGGCAACGGTGTTCGCGCGCACGTCCTTCGGAAGCGGGAGCTGCACGAGGATTCCGTCGATCGCCGGATCGCGGTTCAGCTCTTCGACGACGGCGAGGACTGCGGGCTCTCCGGCCGAGGCCGGGAGCCGACGCTCGACGGAATCCATCCCGATGCGTTCGCAGGCGCGGCGCTTCCCCTGGATGTACGACGCGCTTGCGGGGTCGTCTCCGACGAGCACCACGGCGAGCATCGGAGCCCGACGGCCGGAGGCCCGATGCCGAGCGACGGCCTTCGCGAGCTCGTCGCGGATCTGGTTGGCGAGCGCGAGGCCGTCGACGACGACGGTCTCGATGCGCGCGGATGACATGACGGGAGCGCCTCCGGGAGCGGGGCGCGAGTATACCGGAGCCTCAGGCGGCGGCCTTCGCGTCGGACTTCTTTCCCTTGCCACCGCTCTTTCCCTTGCCGCCGGGGCCGGGGCCCTTCGTATCCTTCGAATCCTTCGAGTCCTTCGAGTCCTTCGAATCCTTCGAGGGAGAGGAGCTCTTGGAGTCGCTCGTAGCAGCCGCTGCGCTCGGGCTGGCATCCGAGGCCGGCTTCGCATCGCCACCCGTGTCCTTGGCGTCGCCTTCCGACTTCGACTTGCTCGAGGAGTAGAGATCCGAGTACCAGCCGCTGCCCTTCAGGACGAACGAGGTTTGGGAAATCAGCCGCCGCACCTTGCGCGAGCGGCAGTGGGGGCAGCTGCGGATCGGATCCTCGGTGATGCGCTGCTCGACTTCGAACTCGCGCTCACACTTGTCGCAGAGGTACTCGTAGATCGGCATCAAGCTCCCGCAGCACCCGCGCCGCTTTCCAGGGCGGGGTGGAGTCTAGCGCCCCTCCGGGGACCGCGGAATCCTGCGCACTGGCCCGAGCGCCGTCAAGGCTTGTGCATCCGCGAGGGGTCCTGGGCGGGGCGGGGAAACACGGCGACGCGCGCCGGGGCTGTCGACTCTTCGGGCGGATCGGCAGCCAGCGTCTCGAGCAGCCCCAGGTGCGTCTCGATCGCGGAGCGGACGACCGCCGAGAGGCGGGTCTTCACGAGCTTCATCTCGCGGATGTCGTCGGACAGCTTCGCGGCGCGCCGATGGGCGGCTTCGAGGACCTTCTCGCCGCGGATCTCGGCCTCCCCGACGATGACCTCGGCTTCCTTGACCGCCGTTCGCTTGAGGTCCTCGCTGAGTTTCTGGACGGTAGCCAGCGTGCTCTGGACGATCTTCTCGTTCGCCGAGAGGTCCTCGATCCGCTGCTCCAGCTCGCGAATCCTGGCCGCTTGCTGCTCGACGCGTCGCAGGGCCGACTCGTAGTCCTCGGCGGCGACCTGCAGGAAGCCGTCGACCTCCTCGCGGTCGTAGCCCCCGATGCGCCGCGGGAAGCTCTGGTTTCGCATGTCGAGCGGCGTGATCCGCATCGGTCCTCTCTTCGCGCTGCGGCAGGGGATCGACCGAACCTTCTGGAATCTTTAGGACTCTCCTTTCGGGCCGTCCGCGGCGCGCCCGGCGGCGAGGCCGAGCTCGGCGGCCCTCCGCGTCGCGGCCCGAACGGCTTCCCCGAGTGCCTCCTGGAAGCCGAGAGCCTCGAGCCGGGCCAGTCCGGCCAGCGTCGTCCCCCCCGGCGAGCTCACCTGCTGGCGCAGCTCGGCTGGCGAGCGCTCGCTCTCGAGGGCGAGCTTGGCGGCCCCGTAGACCGTCTGCCTGGCGAGGAGCGCTGCCGCCTCGCGGGGGAGGCCTGCGCTCGCGCCCGCCTCGATCAGCGCCTCGAGGAACGCAAACAGGTACGCCGGCCCGCTCCCCGAGAGTCCGGTCACGGCGTCGAGCTGCGCCTCGGCGGGCGCCTCCCACGCGACCCCGACGCTCTCGAAGAGCACTCGCGCGGCCTCGCGGTCCTCGCCGCTCGTCGCGCTGTTTCCGAAGAAGCCTGTCGCCCCCGCCCTCACCAGCGCGGGGGTGTTCGGCATCGCGCGCACGATCCGGGCCGGCGCGCCGAGGCCCGCCTCGAGTACGGCGAGTGGAACGCCGGCCGCGATCGAGACCCAGAGCACCCGGCCGATCGCGTGCGGCGCGTTCCGCTTCAGATCGGCGAGGACGGCCGCGACCGCGCCCGGCTTCACCGCGAGCACGACGACGTCGCTGTTCCGGGCCACGCGCGCGTTGTCGGCGCTCGTCGCGACGCCGAGCCGCAGCTCGAAGCCGCGGCGCCGGCTCTCGTCGACGTCCGAGGCGACGAGTCGCTCGCGCCCCACGCCGGAGGCGAGCAGCCCCCCGGCGAGTGCCTCCGCCATCGCACCGGCACCGATGAAACCGATCCTGCTCTCCGCCAGCATCAGCGCCTCCCGTGCTCGCGCGATCCGAAGATCGCGCTTCCGACGCGGACGATCGTCGCGCCTTCCTCGATCGCCACCTCGAAATCCCCGGACATTCCCATCGAGAGCTCGCGCAGCCGCCCGCCGCGGGGCAGGCCAGGAGCTTTCTCGAGCAGCTCCCGCAGGCCCGCGAAGGCCGGGCGAGTGGCCTCGGGATCGGCCGCCGGCGCGGGGAGGGTCATCAGCCCGATGGGATCGAGCGAGTCCCAGGCGCCGCTCGCCTCGACGAGCGTGGCGAGAGCCTGCGGCGCAACGCCGCCCTTCTGCGGCTCGCCGCTGAGGTTCACCTGGAAGAGCACGGCGAGGCGGCGACCCTGGGCTGCCGCGCGCCGGTCGAGTTCCGCGCCGAGCGCGACGGAGTCGACCGTCTGCACGACCTCGAAGAGGCCCGCAAGGTGCCGGGCCTTGTTGCGCTGGAAGTGACCGACGAAGTGCCAGCGCGGAGGCGGTCGACCCTCCGCCGCCAGCAGCGCTGCCACTTCGGGGATCTTCGCCTGCGCCTCCTGCAGGTAGTTCTCAGCGACGACCTCGAGGCCCGCGCGAACGGCATCCGCCACGTCGCGGGCCGGATGGAGCTTCGCGACACCGACGAGGGTCACCGCGTCTGCGTCCCTGCCAGCGCGTTCGGCCGCGCGCTCGATGTGCGCGCGCACGCGAGTCAGTCGCGCCGCGACCCCTTCGCTCACGCTGGCTCCGCTGCGCCGGCTTCGCGCAAGAGCGCGAGCGCTTCCTCGAGTGGCAGGCCGATCACGTTCGTCTCGCTCCCCTCGATCTCCGCGACGAAGCGTCGGCCTTCTCCTTGCGCGGCGTAGGCGCCGGCCTTGTCGAGCGGCTCGCCGGTGGCGACGTAGCTCGCAATCTCGTCGTCGCTGGCCTCGCGCATC
>CAYPSI010000272.1:0-5846 GCA_964413375.1 uncultured Spirochaetales bacterium
TTCGCTCCGCTTCGCCTTGCGGCGCGTGCCTCCTGCTCGCCCGGGGGCGGGGGGGGAGGTAGATTGTCCGCCTATGGCGGACCCGGCCCTCCAGCCGCCCGACGAGCGGGATCGGATTGCGAGCGCGGTCGCGCCGGCCCCAGATCTGCTCTCGGCGATGACGCCGCGCTTCAACCTGCCCTTTCGATGGTTCGCGCGGCGCTTCTTCGGTCATTTCGGGCTCGACGAGGCGACCGTGGCAGGGCTGCGCGAGCTCGAAGGGCGCGGCGCCGTCGTGTACGTGATGCGCTACGCGAGCCGTCTCGACTACTTCCTCTTCAATGCCCTTTTCCTACGCGAAGGGCTCCGCCTCTCGGCCTTCGCCAACGGCATTCGCTTCTACTACTACCGGCCGCCCTGGGAGGCGCTGCGCGCGCTGCTCTCCGGTCGCGCTCCGGGTCCCCCGCACGAACGCGATCTGTTCCACGTGCGTCGCCTCGCACGGGAGGGCGGATCGGCGTTCCTCTTCCTGCGCACGGCGCGCCTGGGCTCCGTGCTCTGGGGCAGGCGGCGCGCCGCGCTCGAGGGCAAGGCGGAGCTCGACCTGCTCCAGGAGGTCGTGCGCTCCGCCTGGGACTCCGAGCGCGCGATTCATCTCGTGCCCCTCGCGCTCTTCTGGCGCAAGGGACCGCGGGCGCGCAGGAGCTTCCTGAACCTGTTCTACGGCGCGGCGACGCGACCCTCCGACCTCGCCAAGGTGACCTCCTTCCTCACCACCTATCGCGACCTGTCGGTGAAGGTCGGGGAGCCGATCGACCTCGCCAGCTTCATCGCCAAACGGCGCGAGGAGGGGCTCGAAACGGTTGCGCGAATGGTGCGCCGCTCGATCCTGACCTTCCTGTACCGCGAGGAGAAGGTCGTCGAGGGGCCCACGCTGCGCCCGCGTCAGAAGGTGCAGGAGCTCGTGATGGCGGATCCCCGCGTCGAGCTGGCGATCCGGGCCCGGGCCGAGGAGCGTGGGGTTCCGCCGGAGCGAGCGCGCTTCGAGGCCGAGCGGATGTTCCGCGAGATCGCCGCGCACATGAACTCGACCTTCCTGGCAGTCCTGGCGGCACTCGTTGGCGCCGTCGTGCGCCGGCTCTTCGCCGGGGTCGAGATCGCCGGCCTCGAGAAGGTGGCGGAGTACGCCAAGCGGCACCCGCTCGTGCTGGTGCCGAGTCACCGTTCCTACTTCGACTTCGTGATCATCTCGGTCCTCTTCTATACGAACTACCTCGTGCCGCCGCACATCCTCGCGCGCGAGAACATGGCCTTCGGCCCCTTCGGCTTCCTGTGGCGCCGTGCAGGCGCCTTCTTCGTGCGCCGCTCGCTCGACGACCCGCTCTACAAGGAGGTCTTCCGCGCGTACGTGTCGCACCTCGTGAAGGAGGGCGTCACCCAGGAATTCTTCATCGAGGGCGGACGCTCGCGGACCGGCAAGACCCTGGCGCCGCGACTCGGGATGCTGTCCTGGGTCGTCGAGGCCTTTCTCGAGACGGCGCGCCGCGACCTCTTCTTCGTCCCCATCGCCATCACCTACGAGCGGCTCGTCGAGGAGGGGGCGATGCTCGAGGAGCTCGAAGGTGCCGAGAAGAAGACCGAGAGCATGCTCGGGCTCGTCCGCGCGCGGAAGTATCTCCAGCGCCGCTTCGGGAGCGTCTTCGTGAGTTTCGGTGCTCCGATCTCGCTTTCGGACGCACTCGGCGACCGCCGCGATCGCTTCGCCCACGAGACGGACGAGGACGCGGCCCGCGAGCGGCGCGAATTCGTGGGCGCGCTCGGCAACCGGATCGCCGAGCGAATCAACTCGGCAATGGTTCCGGCGGCGACCGGCGTCGCCGCGAGCGCACTGCTGGGAGAGCGCTCGCGCGGGGTCTTCCGCGCTCGGCTCGTCGCGCGCATGCAGCAGATCGTCGACCTGCTGCGCCTCCAGGACACGAGGCTCACGCCCGCGCTCGAGGCGGATCTCCCCGGCTTCGATGACTCGATCGCGTCGATGCTGCGCGCCGGGCTGATTCGCGTCTCGACCGATGCGCGCGGGGAGATCCTCTACTTCGAAGAATCGAAGCGGCGGACGCTCGACTTCTACCGCAACTCGATCGTGCAGTTCCTCGCGGCCCCGAGCTTCCTGGCTCGTGCCGTGCTGCGCGGGGGCGACCCCGCGGCGATGCGGGTCGAGGTGGCCAGCTGGCTCGAGCTCTTCTACGCCGAGTTCTTCGCGCCGCGCGGGGAGGTGATGGCCGCGCACTTCGACGCCTTCCTCGACCACTTCGAGCGCGCGGGCTGGATCCGGCGAAGCGACGGGCAGGTGGCTCCGAGCGAGGCCGGCCTCTCGCCGCTGCGCTTCCTCGCGGAACAGACGCGCGCGGTGCTCGAGGCCTACTGCGCGACCTGCTCGGCGCTGCTCGCGGCGCCAGGACGGCCCCAAGGCAGCAAGGAGCTCCTGCGTGCCGCGGAGGAGCAGTTCGCGCGCGCGGTGCTGCTCGGCGAAGCCGAGCGACGCGAGGCCTCGAACCCCGTCACCTTCTCGAACGCCGCCGATCTGCTGCTGCGCCTCGACATCCTGGAACGCGCCGAGATCCCACGGCGGCGCGGAGAGGGGGCCGAGTCCGGTTTCGCGCGGGGCCCCCGCTTCGAGGACCTTCCCGCGCTGCGAGAGCGTCTGGCAGCCGCGCTGGCGAGGGGGTAGGCTCGGCCCCCCCATGGACCCCCTCGAGAGCGTCGATTTCGGGAAGGCCGGCGGTCTCGTGACCGCGATCGCGGTGGACGATGCGAGCGGCGACATCCTGATGGTGGCCCACATGAACGAAGAGGCGCTGCGCCGCACCCTCGACTCGGGCGAGGTCCACTACTGGAGTCGCTCGAAGGGTCGCCTGTGGCACAAGGGTGAGGAATCCGGCAACACGCAGGCCGTGAAGAGCCTCTGGATCGACTGCGACGCGGACGTCGTGCTGCTGCGCGTGGATCAGCGCGGGGGAGCCGCCTGCCACACCGGCCGGCGCAGCTGCTTCTTCCGCACGCTCGAGGGCGAGGGCTGGGTGACGAAGCTCGCCCCGCTCTTCGATCCGAAGCAGGTCTATCGCAAGTGAGCCGCGCGCCGCGCAAGTCCCGCCGGGTGCTCCGGATCGGACTCCCGAAGGGGAGTCTCCAGCAGACGACCCAGCGCCTGTTTGCGCAGGCGGGCTACAAGCTCCGGATTCCCGAGCGCTCCTATTACCCGGACATCGACGATCCGGAGCTCGAGTGCATCCTGATCCGCGCGCAGGAGATGGCGCGCTACGTGCAGCAGGGGGTCCTCGACGCCGGTATCACCGGGATCGACTGGACGCTCGAGAACCGTGCCCGCGTCAAGGAGCTCGCCGACCTGCGCGCGCCGTGGCCGAACTACGGTCCCGTGCGCTGGGTGGTGGCCGTGAAGGAGGGTTCGCGGATCCACGGGCCGAAGGACCTGGCGGGAAAGCGCATCGCGACCGAGGTGGTGAACCTGACGCGTAGCTATCTCCGCCGCCACGGCGTGCGCGCCAAGGTGGAGTTCTCGTGGGGCGCCACGGAAGTGAAGCCGCCGGTGCTCGCGGACGCGATCGTCGACGTCACCGAAACGGGGTCGAGCCTGCGGGCGAACCAGCTGCGCGTGATCGACACGGTGCTCGAGAGCACGCCGCGCTTCATCGCGAACCGCGAGGCGCATGCCGACGCCTGGAAGCGACGCAAGATGGAGCGGCTGCTGCTGATGCTGCGCGGCTCGATCCAGGCGATCGACCGCGTCGGGCTGATGATGAACGTGCCGAAGCGGCGCCTGGGATCGGTGATCGCGCTGCTTCCGGCGCTCGGCACGCCCACCGTCTCGAACCTGATCGACGAGAAGTGGGTCGCGATCAATACCATCGTCGAGGAGGCGCTCGTGACCGAGCTCGTGCCGAAGCTCGTCGAGGCCGGCGCGCGCGCGATCGTCGAGTATCCGCTGAACAAGATCCTCGAGTGATCCGTGGCGGGGCTGCTCGGGCGCCTCGCGGAGATCCCGCTCATCTGGGCCCGCATCGCCTGGTTCGGGCTCGTCGCACCCCGCGTGAGCGAGCGCGCTCCGCTCGTCGTGCACCAGGGCGTGGTGCTCTCGGAGCGCGGCGTGCTGCTCGCAGTGCGCGCGGACCTGCGCGGCTGGGAGCTGCCGGGCGGGAACGCCCACCCCGGGGAGCCGGAGCAGGCCGCCGTCCGGCGCGAGATCCGCGAGGAGACGGGGGTCGACGTCGAGGTGATGGAGCACGTCGGCGACTGGGTGCGCAGCGGGTTTCGTCCGCATCGGGCGCGGATCTGGCGCTGTCGCGCGGTGGGGGGGCGGCCCGCTCCGAGCGAGGAGACGCTGCGGGTCGAGTGGTTCGACCCGGCCGCTCTCCCGGCGACGCTCCTTCCCTGGTACCGGGAGCCGCTGGCCGCAGCACTCGCCGCTCACCCGGGCCCGGTCGAGCGCCACGAGCGCCTCGGGATCGCGGCGGTGCTCGCGGGAATGCGGATCGACCTGCGCATGCGCATCGCAAACGAGCCGCCGACGGCGCGCTGAGTTCCTCGCCCTGTCCCTGCGTTCTTGCGGGTACACTGTCCGACGGGCAAGACGGGTGCCCTGCGCGCCTTCGACCAGCGTCCCGAGCCACCGAGGAGCCTGCATGACCCGCCGAGAGGCGCCCCGCCGCGCCAGCGAGATCGTCGACGCCGCGCGCGCGCTGGCGCCCGCGATACGGGCCGCCGCAGCAACGATCGAGCGCGAGCGCCGCCTCCCCGACGAGATCGTGAAGGGGATGAAGCAGGCGGGCATCTTCCGGATGACGATGCCGCTCTCGCTCGGTGGCCCGGAAGCGGATCCGATCACGCAGCTCGAGGTGATCGAGGCACTCTCGCTGGCCGACGCATCCGCCGGCTGGGTCGCGATGATCGGCTCCGACGGCGGGTTCTATTGCGCGCACCTGCCGGAGTCGGTCGCCCGCGAGCTCTACCAGGATCCCGACGCCGTGACCGCGAGCGTGCTCGTGCCTCGGGGTCGGGCGCGCAGGGTTCCGGGGGGCTATCGCGTGAGCGGACGCTGGGCCTTCGGCAGCGCGAGCCTGCACGCCGACTGGTTCGTCGGCGGCTGCCTCGTCTTCGACGGCGACGCCCCGGCTGCGGGCCCCGGGGGCCAGCCACTGACGGTGATGAGCTACTTCCCAGCCTCGCAGTGCGAGATCTTCGACACCTGGCACACGACGGGCCTCGCCGGAAGCGGCAGCCACGACTGGGGAGTCGAGGACCTCTTCGTCCCGGCCGAGCGCTGCTTCGACTTCATGGCGAAGCCGCGCGATCCGGCGCCGCTCTACGCGTTTCCGTGGTTCGTGCTCGCGAACTCGCCGGGCGTGCCGCTCGGGATCGCGCGGGCGGCGATCGATACGCTCTGCGCGCTCGCAGCTCACAAGGTCGTTCCGCCCAGAGGAGCCCTGCTGCGCGACGACGTCTTCGTGCAGTCCGCGATCGCCCGGGCCGAGGCCGGGCTCGCATCGTCTCGCGCCTACCTCTTCGAGTCGCTCGGCGACCTGTGGGCCGAGGTCGCCGCGGGTCTGGAGCCTACGCTGCGCCAGCGCGCGGTCTTCCGGCTGGCGACGATCCACGCCTACCGCGCCGCGCGAGATGCGGTGGGACTGATGTACGAGGCAGGCGGCGGGGCAGCGCTCTACGCGACGAGCCCGCTCGATCGCCAGTGGCGCGACATCACCACCGTGACGCAGCACGCGCTGGTGAACGTGCGAGGTTACGGGGAGGTCGGCCGCGCACTGCTCGGCCTCGATCCGGACTCGTTCCTGATCTGA
>CAYPSI010000273.1:0-9617 GCA_964413375.1 uncultured Spirochaetales bacterium
CAACTCCTGGCCGGATGCGGGCACCACGCCCTTCCGCAGCGAGAAGAACACGAACTGGGAAGGTGCGTATCGCGTCCCCGCGTTCGTGCGCTGGCCCGGCCATTTCCCGGCGGGGACGACGCGGAACGGCATCGTCGCGCATGAGGACTGGCTGCCGACCTTCGCCACCGCCGCGGGCGCACCCGACGTGACCCAGCAGCTCCTCGAGGGCGTCACGCTGAACGGTCGCAAGTACAAGAACCACCTCGACGGCTACGACATGCTCGACTATCTGCGCGGCAAGGCGAAGGAGTCGCCGCGCAAGGAGTTCATCTACGTCAACGACATCGGCGAGATCGTCGCCGTCCGCTTCCAGGACTGGAAGGTCGTGTTCATGGAGAACCGGGCGGAGACCATGGCTCTGTGGCGTGAGCCCTTCGTCGAACTGCGCGCACCACTGATCTTCAACCTGCGCCGCGATCCCTTCGAGAAGGCCCAGCACAACTCGAACACCTACAACGATTGGTGGATCGACCGCGTCTACATCATCGCGCCGTCCGTCGAGGTCGTTGGCAAGTTCCTGATGACCTTCAAGGACTATCCGCCTAGCCAGACGGCGGGTTCGTTCAACCTGTCGAAGATGCAGAAGCAGATCGAGGCGCACGCTGGCAGCAAGTGACGCGGCACCTGAACAGGCTTCGAGACGACATTCGGGCCGCGTTCACGAGAACGCGGCCCGCTACTCTCCGAACCCTTGCTCTCGAAGGGAGCGCTCGCCGATGGAACTCTTCAAGCCAGTGAAGCGCCTCGCGGCAGTCCTGCTGCTGCTCTTGCCCGCGCACGTCGCCCAGGCCGCCGATCCGCTGCCCTCGTGGAACGAGGGGCCGGCCAAGCACTCGATCGTGGCTTTCGTCGCGAAGGTCACCAAGCCCGGCTCGCCGGAGTTCGTAGCTGTGCCCGAGCGCATCGCGGTGTTCGACAACGACGGCACGCTCTGGTCCGAGCAGCCACTGCCCACCCAGCTCTACTTCCTCCTCGACCGGGTGAAGGCGCTGAGCGCCCAACATCCCGAATGGCAGACCCAGGAGCCCTTCGCCTCGCTGCTCGAGGGCGACCTCGAGACCGCGCTCGCCGGCGGCGAGCATGCGCTGCTGGAGCTGGCCATGGCCACCCACACCGGCATGACCAGCGTGGAGTTCGAGAGGATCGTGAGGGAGTGGATCACGACTGCGGAGCACCCGAAGACCGGCCGGCTCTACACCGAGATGACCTACCAGCCGATGCTCGAGGTGCTCGCCTACCTGCGCGCCAACGGCTTCAAGACCTTCATCGTCTCCGGCGGCGGCATCGAGTTCATGCGGCCGTGGACCGAGCAGGTCTACGGCATCCCGCCGGAGCAGGTCGTCGGCAGCAGCGTCAAGACCCGGTTCGAGATGCGCGACGGCGAGCCGGTGATCGTCCGGCTGCCGGAGCTCGACTTCAACGACGACAAGGGCGGCAAGCCGGTGGGCATCCACCAGCACATCGGACGCCGGCCGGTCATGGCGTTCGGCAACTCCAACGGCGACCAGCAGATGCTCGAGTACACGCAGGGAGGCAGCGGCGCGCGCTTCATGCTGCTGGTGCTGCACGACGATGCGCTGCGCGAGTTCGCCTACGGGCCGGCCCGCGGCCTGCCGGACGCCAAGCTCGGTGCGTTCACGCCTTCGCTCGATGAGCATGCGAAGAAGAACCGCTGGAACGTCGTCAGCATGAAGGACGACTGGAAGCAGGTCTTCCCGGCGCGGAAGACGCCGGTGACCGCCATCGATCTCCTGCTCGAGCCGGACGCGACGATGCTCGAGCATTGCCAGGCCGTGAACGCCCGGCTGCTAGCGGCCTATCCGCAGGGTTTCGCGTTGGATGCGGCGCACCGTCCGCCCATCACGCTGGTGCAGCGCTTCGTGCGCACCGCGGACCTCGACAAGCTTTGCGCCGCAGTGGCGACGTTCGTGCCGCAGGCCTCAGGCGACCGCTTCAACCCGCACGTCAACACCGGCGCCGCCTCGCAGGCGTAGCTCGACGCGATGCTCGCCGAGCCGTTCGAAGCGTTCAGCTTCGCGCCGGCGGGTGCGGCCGTGTACCAGCTCGGTCAGTTCGGCACGGCGGCGAAGGAGCTCAAGACGTACAAGCTGAAGCGCTGACCGTCTCAGAAGCTCAGCGCCACGTAGACGGTGAAGCCGTGATAGACCGTGGCTCCCGGGCAGGACTCCCCGCTCGGACGTCGCGACCTGCTCCCCCCAGCACTGCTCCCTCGGGTCAGCGCAGGCGTGGAACGCCGTTCCTGGAGCGTGCTCCAGTTGTTGCGATAACGTGGTTGGAGTACGGGTCTCATGATATGGTCTCCCGTATGAAGACGACCGTAGAGATTCCAGACAGTCTCGCCGCCGAAGCGAGGCAGGTCGCCCGGCGGGAAGGGACGACCCTCCGCGCGCTCATCGAGGCGGGGCTGCGCCAGGTGCTGCGCGAACGGCGGCGTCGGGTGCAGTTCCGTCTCCGCGACGCCCGCTTCACCGGGCGCGGGCTCCAGCCCGCGTTTCGCGACGCCGACTGGCAGCGCATTCGCGAGTCCGCCTACGAGGGCCGCGGCGGTTGATCGCGGTCGATACGTACCTGCTGGTATACGCTCACCGCGCCGATTCCGACTGGCACGAGCGGGCAGCCGCCTGCGTCCGCGAGCTGGGCGAAGGCAGGGCGCCTTGGGCGATTCCCTGGCCGTGCGTCCACGAGTTCCTCGCCATCGCCACCCACCCGAGGATCTGGGATCCACCGACGCCGACGGAGTCGGCGCTCGACCAGATGGATGCCTGGCTCGAGTCGCCGAGCCTCGTACTCCTCGCGGAGGGAGCGGAGCACTGGGGCACGCTGCGCGCGCTGCTCCAGGCGGGCCACATCGCCGGCCCACGAGTCCACGACGCGCGCATCGCGACCCTGTGCCTGGCTCACGGCGTCCGCGAGCTCTGGACCGCGGACCGCGACTTCAGCCGCTTTCCGAGCCTCGCGACGGCGAATCCGCTGACGCGCTAGACGACTCGACCTGACGCGGGCCCTCGAGCGCGATCGCAGCGCCGCAACGCGTACCTTCGAGGGAATCTTCGCCGACGCCTGCGGCAATCCCTGAGCGGCGTCGGATTCAGGGCAGGCGGAAGGCGAGCAGCTCGTCGCCCAGCGTCGTCCCCAGCGTGCCGTGACCGCCGGCGGCGATCACCACGAACTGGCGGCTGTCCGGCCGCAGGCGATAGGTCATCGGGGTCGCCTGCGCTCCGGCGGGCAGGCGCGCCTTCCACAGCAGCGCGCCCGTCTCGACGTCGAAGGCGCGCAGGTAGTCGTCCATCGCGGCGCCGATGAAGACGACACCGCTTGCGGTCAGGATCGGCCCGCCCATGCTCGGCAGACCCCAGTCGAGCCAGAACGGAAATGGCGCGAGGTCGCGCGTGCTGCCGAAGGGCACCTGCCAGATCACGCGACCCGTCTCGACCTCGAGCGCGAGCAGAGTCCCCCACGGCGGCTTCGTGCACGGCACGCCGAGCGGGGAGACGAGCACGTCGACGAGGGTCGTGTAGGGCGTGCCCTGCTGGGGATGCACGCCTCGCCGCGGCTGCTTGGTCTCGACGACCGACGCGAGCCGATCGCGCGGGACGAGCGTCACGACGTTCGCCACCCGGTTGGTGTTCGCCACCAGCACGCGGCGCTCGGGATCGAACGCGACGCTCCCCCAGTTGAATCCCCCCGCGACCCCCGGAAACTGGACCGAGCCCACCAGACTCGGCGGCGTGAAGATCCCCTCCGATCGGCTCGCGGCGATCTTCTCGCGGCACTTGCCGCGGTCCCATGGGGTGAGCCCCCAGGCGTCGTCGGGCGAGAGCCCCGGCGGATGCAGCGGCGGCGGGCGGGTCGGGAAGGGCTGCGTCGGCGAGAGCTGCTCACCCGGACCGCCGGCCTGCGCAACGGCCCTCTCCTCGACCGGAAAGATCGGCGCGCCCGTCTCGCGATCGAGCAGGAAGACGTGCCCCATCTTCGTCGCCTGGGCGATCGCCGGCAGCACGCGACCCTGCTGGCGCACCTCGATCAGCGTCGGCTGGGACGAGACGTCGTAGTCCCAGAGATCGTGGTGCACGGTCTGGAAGCGCCACACGACCTCTCCCGTCGATCCCCGCAGCGCGACCAGCGAGCTCGAGAAGTGATCGAGCCCGTTGCGAAGCCCGCCATAGAAATCCGGGCTCGCGTTGCCCATCGGCACGAACAAGAGATCGCGCGCGGGGTCGGCGGAAAAGACCGACCAGGCATTCGGCGTACCGGGGCGCCAGCGCGGCGTGCCGTCGGCGGCGGGCGGCAGCGGCGGCGTCCCGGGCGGAACCGGATCGAAGGCCCAGCGCAGCGCCCCGCTGCGCGCGTCGAAGCCGCGCACCACGCCGCTCGGCGCATCGCTGCGGCGTCCGTCGCCCACCAGTGCGCCGACGGCCACGATGTCCCCCATCAGTGTAGGCGGGGAGGTGACGCCGTATTCCCCGGGCTGGAGCTTTCCCAGGCCGCGCGTGAGATCCACGCTGCCGCTCTCGCCGAAGTCGCGGCAGAGGGCACCGTCCTCGGCATCGATCGCGAGCAGGCGCCCATCGAGGGTGCCGGTGAAGATCCGGCGCCGGCACGCCTCGCCCGGGCCGCGCGAGGCGTCGCTCCAGAACGCGACCCCCCGACAGGTGAGCTGCCAGAGGTGGGCGAGCTCGACCTTGGGATCGAAGACCCAGCGCTGTCTGCCGGTCTCGGCGTCGAGCGCGAAGACGCGGTTGAAGGGAGAGCAGAAGTAGAGCGTGTCCCCGTCGAGGATCGGCGTCGCCTCGAAGGCGCTCTTGCCGCGGGTCTGGCTCCCGTCGGCGACGTCACCGGTATGGAAGCTCCAGGCGAGCTCGAGACGGCCCACGTTCTGGCGGGTGATCTGGGTGAGCGGAGAGTGACGCGAACCGCCGGCATCGCCTCCCCAGGCCGGCCAGCCGGCGACCGGGCCCGAAGCGTCGACGGGCGCGGCGGCGGGCCCGCAGCCGATCCCGGCGAGAGCGAACGCGAGCACCAAGGGAAGACGAGTGGAGTTCACTCAGACCCGCCCGGCGGCGGCGTCCGGGAGGCGGTCGCGGCCGAGGGCGGCGCCTCTCCGTCCGGATCGAGGCGCAGCACCGTCGGCATCCCGCCCTCGATCTGCCAGGCGGGTGAGTTCGAGTTCGAGGTCCAGACCCGCCCCTCGGCATCGAAGGCGATCTCGCGCGTGTAGGTGACCCGCGTGGGGAGTGGGTAGACGGTAAAGCGCTCGCTCGCGGGCTCGAAACGGATCAGCGTGTCGCTGTTGGTGCCGCAGATCCACACGGCCTCGCTGGCAGGCTCGACGTGCAACGCGTAGGGGGTCTCGCTGCCGCGCGGCTCGATCGGGAGCTCCCAGGTATCGAAGGTCCGGGTCTTCGGGTCGAAGCGCGCGATCAGGCTCTCGGAGAACGACGGAATCCAGAGCCGGCCGCTCGCGTCGAAACGCAGCCGACGCGGCGCTGCGAACGGGGTGTCGATCATCTCGATCGCGAAGCTGTCGGGATCCACGCGTCCGATGCGATGCTCGTTGAGCTGGCTGAACCAGACCGAGCCGTCGGGCGCAACATCGACGCCGTAGGGCACCGGCAGGGTGATCCCATCGCTCTCGGCTGCCGCGCCGCGGAGGTCCACGTGCCGCCCCAGCCAAAGCAGCATGGGCAGCATGCGCAGGACCATCGCCTGGCCGAAGTCGCGTGCCGGGAGCCGCAGCTCGCGGTGCTCCTGCGTCGTGGGGTCGTACATCCCCAGGTGATTCGACGCGGCGATCGTGTACCAGATACGCCCCCGTGCATCGAAGCGAAGCGTGTGCGGATAGAACCCGTGCTCCAGCGCCACCAGCTCGAAGCGCTCGCTCGCGGGGTCGAAGCGCGCGAGCTGATTGCCGAGCGCTAGCGTGATCCAGATCGAGCCGTCGGGCGCGACTTGCAGCGAGTGGGGCCCCACGTGGGCGTTCGAGGTGGGCGGCTGCGGCGAGCCCACGCTCGCAAAGACGCCGCCCAGCGGGAGATCGCCGCGCGGGATGTCCCAGGCTTCGCGCGCGCCGTCTTGCGCGTTCGGATCCAGCCGGTAGAGCCGGTCGTGGCTCATGTCGACCGAGTAGAGGCGGCCGTCCGGGTGCACCATCACGTCGTGCTGCATCGAGGCCCGATCGCCGAGCTCCCACTCCTCGATCAGCGCGCGCCGCGCCTCGGGCTCCGGGGGGGGCGCGAAGTCGGGCTCGTGCATGCGCGCCGTGAGGGAGGCGACCGCGGTCGCGGGGTCGTAGGCGTCGTTGAAGAGCGCCGGCAGTCGCTCGCGCAGGTCGGTCGAGAGCATCCCACCCATGCGACCCATCAGCGCGAGCAGCTTGCGCCACTCCGCCTCGTCGCGCACGAGGCGTGTCGCCGCCGAGCCCTGCTGATGGCAGTAGGTGCATTGGCGCTTGAGCTCCTCGCGCTGGCGCGGAGCCTCGAGCCTCTCGAGCACGAGCTGGTACCAGCGGTTGGCGGGAAGCTGCGCGGCTACCTGCGCCGGGTCGTCCTCGCGTTGGAGCACGAGATCCAGCACTGCGCCCGGGTTGCCGGCCGCCGCCGTGACGTGGTGGTCCCTCCAGCCGATCCGGCGCACCCGCACGTCCCACGGCCCGGCATTGGGGAGCAACGGTGACCGGAAGCGGCCTGCCTCGTCGGCGAAGACGCCCAGGCCGTGCGCGGGATCGCCCGCGCGGAAGCTGACCATCGCGCCCGGAACCGGCCGGCCGCTGGTGTCGCGCAGCTCGCCCTGGATGCGCAGCGGAGCCGGCGCGGCGCTCGCGACGAGCGCCGCTAGCATCGCGAAAGCCGCTGCGACCAGCGGGCCAGCCGCGCTCGAGAGGAGCTCGCTTCGCATGCGACGTCCCCCGCGTCGATCCGGACGGACTGATCCTAACCCCGCCCGCGGCCCCACGCTGTACGCGCTCTGCGGTCTCGCGCTCGCCGCCGGCTGCGCGTCGGGCAGGGCCCTGCTCGTCGCGCCGGCGCGTACCCCCCCCGGCCCAGACACCCTGCGCGTCGAGCTCGTCTTTGGCCAGGGCGCTGACCTCGACCTCTATGTCACGGATCCGGCGCAGGAGACGATCTACTTCGCGAACACCCCTTCACGAGCCAGCCGTGGCGGCCTCCGGGCCGATCTTCGCTGCGACGCCCCGGAGCCTCGGGTCGAAACCGTACGCTTCAAGAACCCGCCGCCAGGGCGCTACCGGGTGGGCGTCGACCACGCCGAGAGCTGCGGCGGCGGCGGCGCCGTCGAGGCTTTCCTGGTGACCGTCGAAGCCGCTGGCAGCGAGCGACGCGAGCTGCGCGGAGAGATCTCCCGCGGACGCTTCCTGGTGCGAGTGCTCGAGTTCAGTCTGCCGCAGCCTGAGTGAGCTCCGCTCGTCAGCTGCGGCTGGCCTTGCTGAACTTCGCTTCCATGAGAGGGCCCGTCCCTGTCAACCCCGAAGGTGGATCGCTGCAGTCAGCGCCTCGACTGCTGCGAGGAGTGATGCGAGCCCGCTAGGGAGTGCGCGCGGCGCGGCACGCGCGAAGCATTTCTCAAGAGATCCGGCGAAGCAGACGATGCGTCGTCGGCGCCGAGCGTTGGGATCCCCCCAGCCTGCGCTCCGGGTCGCCGATGCAACGAGCTTGGATCGTTCTGCTGCTGCTGCTGGGAATGCCGCTCGCGGGCTGTGGTCACCTGGCCGGCGCGCCGGCGGCGGAGCTGGCGCCGCGGATCGCCGCCGCGTCGCCACGGGATCCCACGGCCGCGCCCGCGACGGCCCTCGGCGCCGACGCCGCCGAAGCCGCCGCGGACTTCGTCGATCTCTTCGCGCGGATGCGATCCGGTTTTGCACTTCCCGCGCTCGAGAACGCGGCGGTGCGCCGCGAGATCGAGCGCTACCGCGCGCATCCGCTCGCTCTCGAGCGCATCTTCGGCCGCGGCCGGCGTTACCTGCACCACATCGTCGCGGAGCTCGACGCGCGGGGCCTGCCGCAGGAGCTCGCGCTGCTGCCGGCGGTCGAGAGCGCCTTCGACCCCTTCGCGCTCTCGCGGCGGCTCGCCGCGGGTCTCTGGCAGTTCCTGCCGGGCACCGGGCGCAGCCATGGCCTCGCGCAGGATTGGTGGACGGACGACCGCCGCGACGTGCGCGAAGCGACCCGTGCCGCGCTCGATCACCTCTCCTCGCTCTACGAGACCTTCGACGGAGACTGGCTGCTCGCGCTCGCCGCGTACAACGCCGGAGCAGGGCGCGTCAAGCGCGCGATCGCAAG
The DNA here is from genome assembly GCA_964413375.1 of uncultured Spirochaetales bacterium. Taxonomy (GTDB): domain Bacteria; phylum Myxococcota_A; class UBA9160; order UBA9160; family SMWR01; genus CAZUYC01. Next base: position 8,358 of record CAYPSI010000273.1, read on the forward strand.
CAGCGAGCGCCGCGGCGAGCCCGCGGACTTCTTCGCGCTCGATCTCCCGGCGGAGACCCGCCGCTACGTGCCGCGCCTGCTCGCGCTCGCGCGCCTCGTGGCCGAGCCGCAGGTCGTCGGCGTCGAGCTCCCGGAGATCCCGAACGAGCCCTACTTCGCGCCGGTCGACGTCGCGTACCAGATCGATCTCGACCGCATCGCGGACCTGGCCGAGATCCCGCGCAAGGAGCTGCGCGCGCTCAATCCCGAGTACCGGCGTTGGGCGACCGCACCGGGCGGGCCGCGCGAGCTGCTCGTGCCGGCGGCGGACAAGGAGCGCTTCGAGCAGCTGCTGGCGGAGCTGCCGCCCTCGCAGCGGCTGCGGCTCGTGCGCCACCGGGTCGAGGGCGGGGACACGCTCTACGCGATCGCGCGCAGGCATGGGATCCCGCTCGAGATGCTGCGCAGCGTGAACCGGATCCGCGGCTCGCGGATCCGCATCGGCCAGGACCTGCTGATTCCGCTCCCGACCGATACGAAGCTCGCGCGCCGCGACGAGGCGTAGCGGAGACCGATCGCGATCGATGCCCTAGGCCGCCACGTACTCTTCGGGCTCCGGCGGGAAGTACAGCGGGCGATCGATACCGTACACGCCGTTCAAGCGTCCGATGAAGGCCTTGTCCGTCAACGGATCCGACGGCGGCTCGAACTTCTCGCCGCGCGCTCTCAGATCGTCGAGCAGCAGGTCGAAGGCCCGCTCGTGCGTGAGATCGTCCCGATGGTCCAGTGCCGCCTTGAGTTCGTCGAGGTCCATATCGAGCTTGGCACCCCAGTGCACGAGGAAGCGGAACTCCTCCTCGGGGATCCGCTGGATCACCTTCCAGTCGGTCACGCTGCGCCATCCGCTCTGTGCATCGGGGTCGGGCTCCATCAGCGAGTGGAAGGCGAGGCCTGTTGGCGTAGCGCGACCGTCCTTGTCACCTGCACCAGCGCGAACGCGAAGAGCGCGTCGGCATCGGATCTTTCTCTTTCTCTGCCTCTTCGGCCGGCGGCGATCATGCACGGACCTCGACGAGCTCGACGAGCTCACTCAGGTGTCCCTCTGGATCGCGCGCGAATGCGACACGAATGCCGTGGTCGGGCATTTCCTTGACCTTTCCGAAGAGGGTTCCGCCTGCGCGGCGGACCCGGTCGAGCAGTGCCGACAGGTCGGGGGTGGTGAACCCGAGGATCACCTCGTCGTTCTTCGCTGCGGGCCGGTTCATGAACTTGAGGAGACTC
>CAYPSI010000274.1:0-2313 GCA_964413375.1 uncultured Spirochaetales bacterium
GGCTGCCTCGACGCGGAGGGGCTCCTCTGCCTGCTCGACGATCGGATCGACGCGGAGCTGCTAGCCGCATCCACCAGGCTGCGCGCCGTGTCGAGCTACTCAGTAGGCCTCGACCATGTCGACCTCGTCGCCGCGACAGCGCGGGGAATTCCCGTCGGTTTTACGCCCGGTGTGCTGACCGAGACCACCGCGGAGCTCGCGCTCGGTCTGCTCCTTGCGGCGGCGCGCCGCATCGTCGAGGCCGATCGCCAGGTCCGCTCCGGGGGATGGACGCAGGCGTGGGACCCGGCGGGCCTGCTCGGCCGCGACCTGCACGGGGCGACGCTCGGCGTGATCGGCCTCGGCGCGATCGGCCGCGCCGTCGCGACTCGCGGCAGCGCCCTCGGGCTGCAGATCCTCGGCTGGTCGCGCACGCGCCGTGAGCTGCCGGGCGTCGAGTTCGTGCCGCTCGACGCGCTGCTCGAGCGCAGCGACTTCGTGAGCGTGCACGTGGCGCTCACTCCCGAGACGCGAGGATTGCTCGGCTCCCGGGCGCTCGGCCGCATGCGGCGCGGCGCGATCCTGGTGAACACGGCCCGCGGTGGAATCGTCGACGAGGCTGCGCTCGCGGACGCGCTTCACTCCGGGCGGCTCGGGGGGGCCGCGCTCGACGTCTTCGCGCACGAGCCCTTGCCGGTCGGGAGCCCCCTTCTCGGCGCGCCGAACCTGATCCTGACGCCTCACGTAGGAAGCGCGACGGTTGCGACGCGAGCCCGGATGGCGGAGCTAGCGGTCGACAACCTGCTCGCCGGCCTCTCCGGTCGACCGATGCCACACTGCGCGAATCCGGGCGCGATGTGAGAGCGGCCTCCGCGCAGCGAACGCAAGCGAAGCTCATCAGGCCGGCGGGCAACGGGCGAGGAAGGCGCGCGGCGCAATCACGTCCGCGCCACGGTGACGCGCGCGGCCCGCGAGCTGGCGGTCGGCGGTGACGACGGTGACAGGACCCCGACTGCTCTCGCCGAGCGCGCTGAGGATCCATGCATCGGCCGACGGGGCGAAGACCGTCTCCGGGCCACTCGCGTCGGGGGCCTCGACGGGGCTCGGCCCGTCGAAGACCACCACGATCCGGGCGTCGGGATCGTCGAAATGCGCGGCGCGCTCGAGAATCTCGCGGCGGCCCGCTTCGGTCCAGAACTCGCTGCGATCGCGCCCCCCCAGTACACCCGAGCACAGCACGTTGAAGCCGTCGATGAGCCAGAGCGCCGGAGAGGCCGGGTCGCTCGCCGCGCCGGCGTCCTCGCAACGATCCTCGGGGGCCACGGCCATCGCCCGGGAAGGGTAGAGATCCCCGCCGGGCCTCGCCCCCCGCTCGAGCGCGGCGAGGCCGAGCCCTCCGATCACGAACGCCGCCATCACCCCGAGCGCCTCGGCAGTCCTTCGGGTCAGATTCGATGCGATCATTCCGGTCCCCCTCTGGAGCCGAGCCTGCACCCCCGCTGTGACGGATCCGGTCATGGCGCCGCGAGACTGCCTGGGATCGAGGGCGCCGCTACCTCGTAGTTCGATGGTGTCTGTGGTACCCAGGCAGGCGATGAGGATTGTCTTTCGAAATCGTATCGCCGCGCCCGGCGCCGTACCCGATCCCGGGCCGGCGCCGCGCCGGCCCGAGTCTCGATCCTCGCGTTCGACCATGACGTGAGCGGAGCCCCAGAAGGCCTGCCACGGAGGCCGCGAACGCGAGAGCGTTCGCGGCCTCCGTGTTTCTGGAGTTCCCATGGCGATCCCGACCTCCATCCCGACCCTTCGCGCGCTGCCCCGGAATGGAGGGGTTCGCGAGGTCGCGCTGCTCGCCTACCCGATCGTGCTGACGCAGATGTCGCAGACGCTGATGCACCTCGTCGACTCGATCTTCGTCGGCCGCCTCGGCGCGTCCGAGCTCGGCGCGCTCGGCTTCGCGGGGATCTGGCTCTGGACGGTGATGAGCGTCTTCAGCGGCGTGGCCACCGGCGTGCAGACCTTCGTGTCGCAGGCGCACGGGGCCCGCGACGAGAGCTCCTGCGGCGGCTGGGCCTGGCAGGGGCTCTACGCCGTAGTGCCGGCCACGGCGCTCGCGATCTTCGCCTTCGCCGCCCTGGCGGACCCGCTCTGGAGCTCCCTCGGCGCTCCGGCCGGGATGCGCGAGCACGCGCTCGCCTACACGCGAGTGCGTCCGATCGGCTACGTCGGGCTATGCATCTGGCTGATCCTGGCCGCGTTCGTCCGCGGCCTCGGGGACACGCGCACGCCGCTCGTCGCGACCCTCGTCGCGAACGCGACGAACGCCGTCCTCGC
>CAYPSI010000275.1:0-2011 GCA_964413375.1 uncultured Spirochaetales bacterium
CTCCTCCGCCGTGGGGACCTCGGCGCTCAACGAGCTCCGCCCCCGCGAGAGGCGGCTGGCGCGCCACCAGCTGATCCAGATGGACCCGCCGGGCCACACCGAGCTGCGCAACCTGATGAACTCCCGGTTCACGCCTCGGGCGGTCCGCGAGACGGAGGCGCACATGCGGAAGATCGTGTGCGAAACGCTCGATCTGCTCGAGGGTCGGTCGAAGGCCGATTTCGTGGGCGACGTCTCGGCGCCCATCTCGCTCCGCGTCCTCACGAATTTCCTCGGCGTCCCGGACAAGTACACGGCCCGGTTCTACCGCTGGACCAACGAGACTCTGCGCCTTGCGCAGCCGGGCTCCTTCAACCTGCTCCGCGCGCGGTTGGCACTGCTGCAGATCTTCGCCCAGTCCTCGCTGCTGGCTCGCGAGCGCCGGGGGCGGCCGGCCGCCGACGTCTTTTCGAGACTGGTGAACAGCGAGTTCCGGGGCAAGCCGCTCACCCGCGTGATGACGCAAGTGAACTTCCTCCTCCTCATCATCGCCGGCAACGAGACCACCCGGAACGCGCTCTCGGGGGGCATCCAGGCGCTGTGGGAGCACGCCGAGCAGCTCGCCCGCCTGCGCCGCGACCCGTCGCTCCTGCCGCAGGCCATCGAGGAGATCCTGCGCTGGGTGTCTCCGGTCATGCAGTTCCGCAGGACGGCCCTGCGCGACACGAAGATCGGCAACCGGGAGATCCGCAAGGGCGAGAAGGTCGTGATGTACTACGGCGCGGCGAACCGGGACCCGGAGGTCTTCGAGAACCCCGAGACCTTCGACATCACCCGGCGGCCGAACCCGCATCTCGCCTTTGGCGTCGGCACCCACTTCTGCATGGGGAGCCACATCGCCCGGCTCGAGATGCGCGTCACGCTCGAGGAGTTCTTGCGCCGTTTCCCGGACGTGAGTCTCGCCGGCCCGCCCGAGCGGGCCCCATCCAACTTCATCAGCAGCATCCAACACCTGCCGCTGAACCTCGCCTGAGACCCAGGCGCTCTCGACGGAAGGAGCCAGGATGTCGTTCGCAAGCCAGGTGGTGTTCGTCACGGGAGGCGGCAGCGGCATGGGGCGGCTCGCCGCCCGGCGCATGGCAGACGCTGGCGCGAAGGTCGCCGCCGTCGACGTGAACGAGGCGGGGCTCGCCGAGACGGCCGAGGGGCGCGAAGGCGTCCACACCTGGCGCCTCGATGTCACCGACAACCAGGCGGTGCTCGCCACGGTGAAGGAGGTGGAGGACCGGCTCGGTCCCATCGACCGCGTCTACAGCGCGGCCGCGATCATGCCCACGGGGCTCCTGATGGAGCAGGACACCGAGACGATCACCCGCATCATGGACGTCGACTACAACGGCGTGGTCCACGTCGCCAAGGCGATTTTGCCCGGGATGCTCGTGCGCGGGCGGGGCGACCTGATCAACTTCGCCTCGATCGCGGGCTGGGGCCCGAGCCTACACTTCGGCGCCTACAACGCAGCGAAGTTCGCGGTGGTGGCCTTCAGCGAGGTCCTCTACCACGAGAACCGCGGCCGGGGCGTGCGCATCATCGCCGTATGCCCGCCGCCGGTGGCCACCCCCCTGCTCGACCAGGCCACCTCGAAGCCCAGGATGCTCGAGATGGGCAAGCCGATCTCGCCGGGCCGGGTGCTCGACGCGATCGAGCGGGATCTCGCGAAGGGCAAGCCCTTCTGCTTCCCGACGGCCCAGACAAAGCTCGCGCAGGTCATGCGGCGCTTCGCGCCGGGGCTCGTGTGGTGGATGGTGCATCGGGTCGAGGGCCAGTAGCCGATGGCGAGATCGAACGCTCCGGGCACCGAAGACGCGCTTCTTTTCGAGAAGCACGGAGGCGTCGCGACGCTCACCCTCAACCGGCCCGACGCCCGGAACGCGCTGACCCCCGCGATGTTCCTCGACATGGAGCGCATGCTCCTCGAGATCGAGGCCGACGACGAGGTGCGGGCCGTGGTCCTGACCGGGGCCGGCCGCGG
>CAYPSI010000276.1:0-2605 GCA_964413375.1 uncultured Spirochaetales bacterium
GGTCGCGTCGAGAGCCGTCCGATCAAGGGAACGCGCCCGCGCGGACGCGACCCCGAGGAAGACGCGTGCCTGCGCCAGGAGCTCGCGGAGTCCGAGAAGGACCGCGCCGAGAACCTGATGATCGTCGACCTGGTGCGCAACGACCTCGGACGCGTCTGCGCGACCGGGAGCATCGACGTCCCGGAGCTGCTCGCGATCGAGGACTACGCGCGGGTCTTCCAGCTGGTCTCGACCGTCACGGGCCGCCTCGCGCCGGAGCGCGACGCGCTCGACCTCCTGCGCGCGACCTTCCCGCCCGGCTCGATGACCGGAGCGCCGAAGATCGCGGCGATGCGCCTGCTCGACCGCCTCGAGCCGCTGCGCCGCGGCATCTACTCGGGTGCGATCGGCTGGCTCGACCTGCGCGGCGGCGCCGACCTCGCGGTCGTGATCCGCACACTGCTGGTGCGGCAGGGGCGCGCCTACCTGCACGCGGGGGCCGGGATCGTCGTGGATTCGGACCCGCACGCGGAGTGGCGCGAGACCCTCGACAAGGCGAGCGCGCTTCTCGACGCGCTCGCCGCCTGTGGTGCGCGGGACGCGGAGCGCCTGCGCGCGGCTTGCGAGGGCGCGAGCGCAGATTCGCCGCAGTCCACCCGGATCGCGCTTCCCCGCTAGCGACGGCTCAGGCCACCTGTCCGCCGTCGATGGCGAGGGCGGCGCCGTTCAAATAGCGAGGTTCACGCCGATCCCGCGCGTCTTCGTGATACGAGTCGCAGCGCCGCCGCGCGGCCGATCCCCGCCGAGTCTACCCGAGCCGAGGGCCCGCACGGCTGCGGTATGCTCGGCCCGGCTCCGGCGGAGCGGAAGCGAGGTGAGCGAGGTGGGACCTCTTTCGGGCATCAAGATCGTCGAGATCACCGGCATCGGACCGGGACCTTTCTGCGGGATGATGCTCGCGGACATGGGTGCGGAGCTCTTGCGCGTGGACCGCGCCCAGGGCGTCGTCGGCGGGGATCCGGAGCGGCCCTCGCTCGACCTGCTCGCGCGCGGGCGCCGCAGCATCGGCGTCGACCTGAAGCATCCACAGGGCGTCGAAACGGTGCTGCGCCTCGTCGAGGGCGCCGACGTACTCTTCGAGGGCTTCCGGCCCGGCGTGATGGAGCGCCTCGGCCTCGGCCCCGACGTCTGCCTCGCGCGCAATCCGCGCATCGTCTACGGGCGCATGACGGGTTGGGGCCAGGACGGTCCGCTCGCGCGCGCCGCCGGTCACGACATCAACTACATCTCGCTCGCCGGAGTGCTGGACCACATGGGCCGGAAGGGCGAGGCGCCGTACCCCCCGTTGAACCTCGTCGGGGATTTCGGCGGCGGGGGCATGCTGCTCGCGTTCGGAATCGTATGTGCGCTGGTCGAACGCCAGAGCTCTGGCAAGGGACAGGTCGTCGATGCTGCGATGGTGGACGGCGCGGCGGTGCTGATGGCGATCTTCCACGGCGCGATGCTCTCCGGCTGGTGGAAGATGGAGCGCGGCACGAACCTCCTCGACACGGGCTCCCACTTCTACGACGTCTATCAGACGAAGGACGCAAAGTACGTCTCGATCGGATCGATCGAGCCGCAGTTCTACGCGGAGCTGATCCAGCGCATCGGGCTCGAGGGGGAGAAGCTCCCCGGGCAGATGGACCGCTCGCAGTGGCCGGCGATGAAGGAGCGCTTCGCCGCGCTCTTCAAGACGAAGACGCGCGACGAGTGGACGCAGATCTTCGAGGGTAGCGACGCGTGCTTCGCGCCGGTGCTCTCGATGCGCGAAGCGCAGGACCACCCGCACAACCGCGCACGCGGGACCTTCGTCGAGGTCGCGGGCTCGCCGCAGCCCGGCCCGGCGCCGCGCTTCAGCCGCACGCCGCCCCGCATCGAGCGCCCGCCGCCGCACGCCGGCCAGCACACCGACAGCGCACTCGCCGACTGGGGCTTCGCCGCCGGCGAGATCAGCCGCCTGCGCGAGGCAAAGGCGATCGCGTAGCCGGAAGGCACAACGGAGGCGTTCGCGCCGGCGGGACGACCGGGATCGGACGCTTTCAGCGCCCGAGGTCGTTCGGCAGCGCGACGGCCGCCTCATCCCGCGGTAGACGTGCTTCGCGAGGTTGGGTCCACCAATGCTCGAGACAAGAAGTTGTTGAGGGAAGAGCGATGAGCCGCCGGCCCGTCTCGCCTCGCTGCCCGGGGGTCCTGGAGGCCGGCGACGATCGCTCCGAGAGAACGCCGCACGATTGCAGACCAAGTCGGCTCGAACGGAGCCCGCTCGATTCCCTCGCTCTCAGCCCCCCGGAACTTCCGCCGGGTCGACCAGCCCATGCAGCCGCCAGCCGACCGAGAGCAGCCAGGTCCGAGGCGGCGCGACCTCGGGAGGCTCCAGCGGGACGGGCGGTGGCTCGCGCGACCCGGGGTCGCGGCGCCAGCCGTCGAACCAGCGGCTCGAGGAGGCCTGGTCGAGCCGCTCGGGCGGCGAGGTCCCATAGCGCTCCCGCCAGTGCTTGCGGGCGTTGAGCAGCACGTAGGCCAACGCGCGTCGCACCTCGCGCGGCGTGCGCAGGATCCGCAGGTGGTAGCGGCCGTGGAGCAC
>CAYPSI010000277.1:0-6015 GCA_964413375.1 uncultured Spirochaetales bacterium
GGCCTCGAAGACGAGGCTCTCGCGCGCCAACGCATCGAGATGGGGCGTGAGCCCGAGCTCGCTGCCGAAGGCTCCGAGATGGTCCGCGCGCAAGGTGTCGACCGTCACGAGCAGCAGCACGCGAGGCGGCGGGGTCCGCGCGCAGCCGAAGGCCGCGATCGCCACGGCCGCGAGCAGGAAGCTGCAAGAAGCGCGCACGCTGCGAAGCTAGCCCGACGGCCTGCGCTCGGCTCTGGCCTGGCTGCGCCTTCGCTCGCGCCCGCATCGGCCTGCCGACCCGGCCGCGGCCCACGGGACCTGCGGCGCACGGGCGGATCGCCTACGGTGCCGAGCATGGCCCGTCGGCAGGAGCAGGAACCGGCCAGTACCGACGTCACCGAGGTGGCGCCGGCCGTGCTGCGCATGCAGCTCCCGATCGCGCTGCCTGGGCTCGGACACGTGAACTGCTACGCGCTGCTCGACCGGCGCGGCGCCGCAGTCGTCGATCCCGGCCTTCCCGGACCGGCCACCTGGCGCGCGATCCAGGACCGCCTGCGCAAGGCCGGCCTCAGCCCGAAGCACGTGCACACGGTGATCATCACGCATTCCCACCCGGATCATTTCGGGGGCGCGGGGCGCTTTGCGAAGGAGTCGGGCGCGCAGGTGGTGGCGCACCGCGCCTTCTCCTTCGGACAACCGGTGCCGGCGCCCGAGGTCTCCGTCGAAGATCTCGAGGCCGATGTGGAGATGGACCGCGAGCGCGAGGCGGCAGAGCCCGAGGAGCCCACGCCCAACGTCGTCGACGGCCGTACGCCCTGGGGCGGGAAGCGGCCGCGCCCACCCTTCCTCACCCGCATGAAGTGGATGCTGATGCACCGCCTCGGCGCGGCCATCGTACCGACCATCACGCATCCGGTGGAGCACGGCGACGTGCTCGAGCTCGCCGGGCGCGAGTGGTTCGTCGTCCACACCCCCGGCCATACGGCGGACCACTTCTGTCTGCACGATCCCGAGAGCGGGGTGATGCTGGCCGGCGACCACGTGCTGCCTTCGATCACGCCGCACATCTCGGGGATCACGAGCTCCGTCGATCCCCTGAGCACCTTCTTCTACTCGCTCGACCGCGTTGCGGAGATCAGCGGCGTGAAGCAGGTGCTGCCGGCCCACGGCCATCCCTTCGAGAATCTCCGCAATCGAACCGAGGCGATCAAGCGCCACCACTACGAGCGCCTCGAACGCCTGCACGAGATCGCGCGCGAGCTCGGCCCGGCGCACGTACGCGCCTTTTCGGAGCATCTCTTCGCCCCGCGCAACTGGGGCGCGATGGCGGAGAGCGAGACCTACGCGCACCTCGAGCACCTGCGAATCGCCGGGCGCGCCGAGCGTCGCGTCGAGCGCGACGGCACCTTTATCTACGCGCTCGACTGACGCCGCTCAGAGCGTCAGCAGCGGCGAGGGCGACCCCACCGCCGTCACCCAGAGCTGGTGTACGGCCCGCGTGGCCCCGACGTGGAGCAGACGACGCGCGCGCGGCGCATCCGGGAACCATTCCGCGTCCACGTCGACGAGCACGACGTAGTCGAACTCGAGCCCCTTCGCCTGCTCGATCTCGGTGACCTCGATACCCGGCGCGAAGGTGAAGTCCTGGTCTGCGACCCGCCGCAGGCGCGGAAGCTCGCTGGCCGCGAGACCCTCGTGGTAGAGCTCGGAGAGCGCTGCGTCGGGGGTCAGGATCGCGACCGAGGCCAGCGGCTCCTCCCGGGAAAGCGCGTGCAGCGCCTCGGAGAGGAAGGCGACGCAGGCCCCGCGGTCGCCAAAGCGAAAGGTCTCGACCGGCGGGCCGGGGCGCGCGGCCAGGGGCTGCGCATCCTCCTCGCGCAGCTCCCGCAAGACTCCCATCGCGAAGTCCATGATCTCCCGCGTCGATCGATGGCTCACGCGCAGCGTATCGACGGCGGCGCCCGGGACGCCGAGCTGCGCGAGCATCTCGCTCCACGAGCCGAAGCCCCCCGTCTCGGCCACGAGCTGCTGCGCATCTCCCGCGAGCGTGAGCGAGCGCCGCTCGTCGAGGCAGCCGCGCAGCAGCTGGATCTCGATCGGCGAGAATTCCTGCACCTCATCGACCGCCACGTGGCGGTACGCGAGGGCGCGCCGGCCCGGCCCGACGAGGGGTCCGACGCGCAGCTGCCACGCGCGGAGCAGCAGCGCATCGTCCTCCGGATCTAGGGCCGCCTGGACGTCGGTGTCGCCCGCGAGCCAGCCAAAGAGCTCCTCGTTGCGTCGGCGGCTCCACTCCGCGCAAGTCTCGAGCTCTCGCGCGCTGAAGGCACCCGGCGCGCGACGCTGGCAGGCCTCGGCGAGCAGGCGTGCCTGCGAGAGCACGCTGGCCCAGTCGTCGAGCGCCTGCTCCGCGTTGGAGGCTCCGGGTACCCGCCCCACCTGCGCCTCGAGCGCGGCCCCGAGCACCGGATGCAGCTTGAGCCGCCGCACGACCGACGGTGTGTCGATCCGCAGCTCCTGCGGCAGCTTCGGGTAGTGGCGCCAGCGCTGCTCGCGCGCCCATTCCTCGAAGGTCCGGATCGCTACCGCCTCCACCCCGAGCGAGGGAAGTACGTGCTCTACGTAGCGGCGCAGCGCGGGCGAGAAGACCAGGAAGAGAGTCTGCGGCGAGTCGATCGTCGGATCGTCGTACGCGAGGTACGCGATCCGGTGCAGCGCCACCGTCGTCTTGCCCGAGCCCGCGGCGCCGCGAATCAGCAGGTATCCGCCCGAGGCGCTCGTGATCAGCCCGAACTGCGCCGGATCGATCAGCGCGGTGATCTCGGGGAGCCGCTTGTCGCCGCGCAGCGCCCGACGGCCCGCACCCGCCCCGAGCTTGCGGGCCCGCCCCGCACCGGGCCGGTGGGCGCGCAGCGCGACCCCTTCACCGCCTCCGAGTCGACTCGCACGTGGATCCTCGCGCCGCCATGCGCCCTCCCGATCCGAAGCAGGCGTGAAGGTTCCCTCCGGTGCCTCCACACGCACGAGTGCAGCGTCCTGGATCACGACGCTGCGCCGCGCGAGCACCCTGCCGGCGTGCAGACGGCCCGCGAACTGCTCTTCGTAGTCGTCGCCCTGCTCGTAGCGGTAGTAGACCTTCGAAATGGGCGCGTTGCGCCAATCGACGATGCGTACGCCCTGCTCTACACAGGTGGCGCGACCGAGACAGAGGTCGCGCTCGCTGCCATCCTCGTTCAGGCGCAGGTGCGCGAAGTACGGCGACCTCGGGTCGACGCGCGGAGCCGCCCGCGAAGTGCGCAGCTGGAGGAGCAACGAGGTGTGTCGGTGCCACTGCTCGCGAAGCGACAGCGCGTCCTTGCCATCGGGGCGCCCGACGAGCTGCTCGCGCAGCCGCTCGAGCTCCTGGACGAGCGGTGCCTCCGCCGGCGAGCCGGGCTCCGGAAGCTCCGCGAGCAGCGCCGACACGCGGGCCAGCAGCGCGAGCTCCTCGTCGACGATCCGGTGGGTCACCCGCGTTCACCCGCCGGCACGAAACCTCCCCGCGCCCGACCACGCTGCTTGCGCTCGGCGGAAGACGCGAACGGGATAGATTACCGACAGCCTGCGCGGGCGACCAGCCGAAGGGACCCGCGCTTCCCCGCGCCGCCTCAGGGAGCCAGGTCGAGCCAGAGAAGCGCTTGGCTTCCCCCGCTCCCATTGCTGCGCCCCACGCCGACCCGCCCGTCGGCGGAGACGCCGAAGGCCTCGCTCGAATGGCCGCCGCCGGGGAGATCGCCGAGGCCGCTGAGCGCTCCCTTCCTCCAGACGAAGGCCTCGAGGCCCGCGGCGGACCAACCCTGGCCGACGAGCGTGAGCCCGTCCGCGGAGATGCCGGAGGCAAGTCCGTTCACGCCTCCGCCGCGGAGATCGCCGAGGCTCGTCATCACGCCCTGCTCCCAGCGGAAGGCCTCGAAGCCGCGTGCCGAGTGGCTCTGGCCGACGACGACCGAGCCGTCCGCCGAGACGGCGAAGGCCTTGCTGTAGAACTCGCCGCCCGGAAGATCTCCGAGCCCGATCATCACAGCGCCCTCGAAGCGAAAGGCCTCGGGTCCGGCGGCGCTGGTTCCGAAGCCGACGACGACCGAGCCATCCGCCGAAAGCGCGGTGGCGGTACTGGCGAACCCTCCGCCTGGCAGATCGCCGAGCCCGACCATCACCCCTCCCTCCCAACGGAAGGCCTCGCTTCCCTGGCCCGACTCCGCCCGCCCCACCACCACCAACCCGTCGGCGGACACGCCGTAGGCGGCACTGCGAAAAGCTCCGCCGGGAAGGTCCCCGAGCCCCAGGAGCCCGCTCCCGATCCAGCGGCAGGCCTCGGGGCCCGCCGCCGACTCGCTCATCCCGACGATCGTGCGGCCGTCGCCCGACACCGCAGTGGCCTCGCTGTAGAAATCTCCTCCCGCAAGCTCGCCGAGCCCCTGCAGACGCCCCGCCTCCCAACGAAAGGCCTCGGGTCCCGAGGCCGACTCGCCCCGCCCGACGGCGACGCGCCCGTCCGCCGACACCGCGAAGCCCTCGCTCGAGAAGAAGCCACCGGGAAGGTCGCCGAGCCCCAGTCTCCGCGGCTGCGCACCCGCTCCGCTCGCCAGTGCGCATCCCGCGAAGAGCAGCAACCCTCCCAGGCAGCTAGACCGGATCGACACTACGGAGTGTTCTCCGTTCCGCGTGGAAGCTCGCGCCGCAGCAGCGCGGTGTCGGCGGGCGCAAGACTGAGATCGCCCCGCAGCGCGAGGTAGCGCGTTCCGGGCCGGATCACCGCGCGCGGTGGGCGCTGCGCCAGGTCATGGAAGCGCAGCGACATCTGGCTCTCGGGGCGCACCGCCGCCAGCATCGCCCCATTGTAGGCGAGATAGCGCAGCTCCTGCGCACGCTCCGCATCCGCGAGACCCGGTGCGCCGTAGAGCACCACCACGCGGGTGTCGTCGCGCAGACCCGGCAGCGACTCGACCGCCTCGAGCAGCCGAAGCACCGGAAGTGCCGCCGGCTGCGAGATGCGCGCGGCGAGCATGCCGAAGGGAATCGCGCCGATCGCTAGCATCGCGAGCACCAGCTCCGCCGCGCGTGGGCGCCGCGAGGCGGCCACGCGGAAGCCCGCATCCAGCCACACGCCCAGGAGCAGGCTCGCCGCGGGCTCGAGCGGCATCGAGTAGCCCAGCTGCGGAAAGGGAAGCATCGCGAAGGGCGCCGCGGCGAGCGCGAGCCAGGCGATGCAGACCCCGCTCGTGCGCAACGCGCGCAAGCCTTCGCTGTCGAAGGCCCCGGCCCGGCGCAGCCAGAGTGCGATCGCGAGAAGCGCGAGCCCCGCCAGCGCGAGAGCCCAAGGCCCCCCGAAGACCGCATGGATCTCGACCCAGGCGTTCCTGGGTACGTGGATTCCGAAGCTCGGCGTGTGGATCGCTCGCAGCTCGGATGCCGCCAGCAAGCCGAAGCGGAACACGAGGTAGGCGCCGACCAGTACGAAATGCGGCAGCGCGCGCCGAGCCGCCCGGACGGCCCCTGCGAGGGCGCCCTCACCAGGCTCCGCTGCGACGGCCCCGAGAACCAGGAGAAGCGGAATCGCGACGTTCACCTCGTTGCACAGCAACGCGAGCGCGAGCGTGATGCAGGAGCCGGCGCGCGCGATCCGGTCCTTCCCGCGCAGATCGCGCTGGAAGAGCGCGAGAGTGGCGAGAGCAAAGAAGCGTGAAGCGACGTAGTGGAAGACCGAGCCGTAGTAGATCTCGCCGAGCGTGGGCGGCCGGGAAATCGAGAGCAGCCCCGCGGCCAGCGCGCCTGGAACGGTGAAGCCCCACTGACGCGCGATCCGATACAAGAGCCCTCCCGAAGCGAAGTGCACGAGCAGGGACACGCCGAAGAAGCCCGCCGCGTGGAGGCCGAAGACGCGGAATCCGGCCCAGAAATACGACTCCATCGCCAGCGGGCGATAGAAGGGCCAGAAGCGCTGCTCGAAGGGCAGAAACACTTCGGACCAGCGCCAGCCATCGCTGCGCTGGACGT
>CAYPSI010000278.1:0-1961 GCA_964413375.1 uncultured Spirochaetales bacterium
TCTCGTTCTCACCAACGGCGCCATCCCGGTCACGAACCTCGCCAAGAACGCACAGCCCATCCAGGTGCTCGAAAACCAGGGATCGGCAGCGGGGGTCACGCCGCAGTTCACCGACGGGACCGCCCTCGTTGGTGGGCTCGATCTCCCCCGGATCGTCGGTCGCGGGCTCGCGGCGGCGGACTTCGACAACGACGGCCGGGTCGACATCGCGATCAACCCCATCGGTGGCCGCCTGCAGCTGCTTCACAGCTCTGGCACCCAGGGGCACTGGCTCGAGGTGCGACTGGTCGAGTTCTCGCCCGGCGCCAAGGTGACGGCAGTGCTTCCGGACGGCTCGCGGCTCGTGCGGGAGACGCAGGCCGGATCGAGCTACCTCTCCTCGCAGGATCCGCGCATCCACTTCGGCCTGGGGGCAGCGACCAGCGTGAGCGAGCTCATCGTGCGCTACCCCACCGGCCGAGAAGCGCGCCTCTTGAACGTCGCCGCGGACCGGATCGTCAGCGTCCGGAAACCGCGCGCTCGGGTCTCAGGCGCCCGGCGCGGACACTCCGTGATCGACGGGTGCACCCGATCCGATCTGCATGGGCGCTCGGTGGCCCGCGTTTGGGACGAGGCCATGCTCGACGCGATCAGGAGAGACATCCCCGCGCCGACGACTCACGCGCGCAACCTGTTCCACGTTTCGGCAGCGATGTGGGACGCATGGGCGGCATACGACCCGAAGGCCGACGGCTACTTCGTGACCGAGAAGCGCCGGGCCGTCGACATCCAGGCCGCTCGGGAGGCCGCGATCAGCTACGCCGCCTACCGCGTGCTCCTCTGGCGCTACTCGTACGGAGCCAACATGCGCGTGACGTTCGACGAGCTGACCGCGACGATGAGGTCGCTCTGCTACAGCCCGGGATTCACGGGTACGGCTGGTAGCTCACCCGCAGCCCTCGGAAACCGCATCGCCGCCGGCGTGATCGCCTACGGAAGGAAGGACGGTTCGCTCGAGCGGCGGCGCTACGCCGACGAGAGCTACATCCCGGTCAACGCACCCCTCGTGGTGACACAGCCCGGGACGGGGATGCACGATTCAACCTTCTGGCAGCCGCTCGCGCTCGACGAGACCGTCACTCAGAACGGGCTCGCGGTCCCCGGCAAGGTGCAGACCTTCATCGGCGCCCAGTGGGGGTATGTACGTGGCTTCGCGCTGCCTCCTTCGAAGAAGGGCGTTCCGGTCGATCCGGGCCCTCCGCCGATCGGGACGCCGAGAGACGCTGCCTACAAGCAGGCGGCGGTCGAGGTCATCCGCGCGAGCGCCGAGCTCGATCCCGCCGACGGCCACACGATCGACATCGGGCTCGATGCGCTGGGCGACAACCCGCTCGGGACGAATGACGGTCACGGCTACCCGGTCAATCCGATGACGGGGAAACCCTATTCGGCGGAATCCGTCCTGCGGGGCGACTTCGCGAGGGTCCTTGCCGAGTTCTGGGCGGACGGGCCGAATTCCGAAACCCCGCCGGGACACTGGAACGCGCTCGCAAACCGGGTATCGGACACGCCGGAGATCGCGCCGCGTATCGGACCCACTGCAGCCGACCGCCTCAAGTGGGACGTGAGGCTCTACTTCGCGCTCAACGGAGCCGTTCACGACGCAGCGATCGCGGCCTGGGGCCTGAAGCGCGCGTATCAGTCGGTGCGCCCGATCTCGATGATTCGCTACCTGTCGGGACAAGGCCAGTCGAGCAATCCAGCGGGACCCTCCTACGACCCGGGCGGCCTCCCGCTCGTCCCTGGCCTGATCGAGGTGATCACGAAGGAGTCGAGCGCTTCCGGCCAACGTCATGCCGCCCTCGCCGACAGCGTGGGCGAGATAGCGATTCGAACGTGGCGCGGCCCCCCGAAGGACAACACCCAGACCAGCGGTGTCGACTGGATCCTCGGCGAGCGCTGGATGCCGTATCAAAAGGCGA
>CAYPSI010000279.1:0-14325 GCA_964413375.1 uncultured Spirochaetales bacterium
GTGATTGCGCTGCACCGAGTAGTGCACGACGCGGAACCCGCGCCGCTCGCAGCCCCGGCGCAGGCTCGGCCGCAGCTCGCGCAGGAAGCGGCGGTTGCGAAGGCCCGGCGTCCCGCTGCGCAGGCGCAGCGTGACGTGCGAAGGGCAGTCCACCGGCACTGGCGGCCGGCATACGTGGTGGACCGGAGGATTCGCGGAGAGCGGCGGACGCCCGGCCCCCGGCCGAGGCCCGCCGCGCCCGGATCGCATCCGGTGATCGCGGAAGCTCAGCTGCTTCGGTGCGCGGCGCATCGAGATTGATTATAGCTATGTATTGATCTCTTGCAACTCCGGTTCATGGACGCACCTTGGGTTCGACCGTGATTGGGATCGAAAAGAGGTGTGGAGTAATCGAAGCCCTTCGGGCCCAGCGCTGCCGCGGTGGCGCATCCTGGAAGGCTCGCTCCGGGGCCGCAAGGCCGAGGAGCCGATGCGAAGCGGGAAGCGGATCCGCCCCCGCAGCCTCGCGCCGACCGGAGGCACCGGATCCTCTACTCCGACCCGCGCTTCTTCCCTCGACAACCTGCTGAACCCACGGCCGCAGTGGCCCCGGACATCCGCATTCACACCGAATCGCGTGGGCCGACTTCGCGGGCCGTGATGGTTGCCTCGATTCTCTTCTTCAACGACCCTGAGGTGGCCCCCCACGCGCGTCCTGGAGCACGCTGTCAGACGCTGCCTGGCGGGGGGACCCACCAGATCGGCGAGGTCCAGGCGCGCTCCTGGAGCGTGCGCGGAAGCGCGGGGTCGCAGCAGGCCTCGAGGCCCGGGCCGATCGTGTCCGAATCGCTGCAGTCGACGCCGCGCGCGTTGCAGGCCCAGGTCGTCCAGCGGCAGCTCGGGTTCTCGAGCACCCGCGCGTAGTAGAGCGCGTGGCGAGCCGGATCGAAGGCCGGGTCGCGCCACACCGCGCAGAGAGCATCCGCGCCGGGCCCCGTCGGCTCGCAGCTCGCGAGGTCGACGCCTGCGCCGTTGTCCGGATCGCCCGCGACCTCGAAGACCGACTCGCGGGCGCGCCCATCCTCTTCCCAGAGCTTCACGATCTGGACGCGCTGGAGCGGCGTCCCGGGATGACCGGGGACGCCCGCGTCGCGCAGCGCGTGCACCACGAAGCTCGGCGCGGCTTCCGCTGCGCCGCCGGTCGGCGCCCCGAGGTCGGCACCCATCGGGACGCCCTGCGCGTAGCCGCGCGCGACGAGGTCCGACTGCTCGCAAAGGTCGGCCGGCAGCTCGAAGCCGCCGAAGAAGCGCACGACGATGCGCGGTCCGCTCGTACCCCAGGTCTCGCGCCGGCGCATCGCCAGGAAGAGCGCATCGCGCGAGTTCTCCTCGGCCCAGACTCCCGCGAGCCCGCCGGGGTTCATCCGCACGTCGTCCGGGAGCGGCGGGATCTCGAGGCGGCTCGTCGCGAGGCCGGCGGCGTGCCCGACGAAGCTGTCCTCGTCGACCATCCCCGGGGTGCCGAGGTGCGTATCGGTAGCCCCCACGATCCCGAGCCGGAAGGGGTTTGCGCCGATCCGCGCGTGCTGGACGAGACCCTCTGCGAGCGCCTCGCGCACGGTCGAGAGCGGCGCCGGCGGCTCCCACAGCAGGGGGCTCACGGACTGGTTCATCCGCGCGTAGGGGAGCCGCTCGAACGCGCAGAGCGCATCTTCTCCGGCGGGGCACTCCGAGTCGCCCTTGTGCTGCGTGATCTCCGCCAGCACCTCGATCCGGGAGCGCAGCAGCGCGTCCTCTCGCGACAGCGGCGCTCCGGACTCCGTCTCGATCCGGAAGAGGCGCCCCGCGCTCAGGTTCGAGTTGTGCGGGATCGCGATCGCGTCGCAGCCGTCGCCGCGCTCGAGACAACCCGCGCGCAGCACGCGCCAGAGGGCCTCTCCCGTCCGCTCCTCGATATAGGTCGCGGGAAGCTCGGGGACTCGCTCGTTCCGGAACACGACGTTGCGGTGGATCATCGCGCCGTCGGGATTCCCGCTCCACTCGTAGCCGACGAAGCTCGTGAACGCGCAGGCGGAGCTTCGGTCGCTGGCCTCCTCGGCAGCGGCCTGGATCTCCTGCCAGGGGCCGCGCGCGGCCTCGATGCAGGCGGTCCCGCTCTCGCCGCAGAATCCGTATCGAACCGGATCCGCGACGTCGAAGATCTGGCTGCTCACGATCATGTAGGCGAGCTTCGGCCAGCGGCGCGCGACCGTGCAGACGAGCGAGTCGTGGCCGGCCTGGCCCGGGCTCTGGCAGAGATGGGTCTCGCCGAGCATCTCCGCGTGATCGGTGACGACCGCGAAGTCGAGCGGCCGGCGCAGTCGCACGCGGCGCAACGGGCGACCCTCCGCGTCGTAGGGTTGCACGCCCACCTCCTCGCCTCGTGCGAAGCGGTAGGCGTCGCGCGGGCGATTGTGCGTACCCTGCTCCCACGCATCGAAGGAGAGCGCCGTGTGCACGTGCGTATCGCCGAAGAAGGGCATCCGCAGCGCGTCGTGGGCCGCGCAGCTCGCAGGCTCGCTGCGCGCAGTCCCCAGCACGTTGCGAGGATCCGAAGGCTGGTTGCCTTCTCCGCTCGCCTGCGGCTCGCTGCGCGCTTCGCTTGCTGCATATAATTGGGGGAGGGTGGAGTGCGGGGAGTGGGCGGCGAAGGGGTTTTGGTAGATCGGGAGGGCGCAGGCGAGGGCGAGGCCTGATGCGAGCAGGCCGAGCGTCGCGAGCTGGAGTCCGCGCGCTCCGAGGGTCGAAAGCAGGCGCGCGGCGAGCCAGGCGGAGAGCCAGAGGCACGCGGCCCACAGCGCGGCCTGGGCGAGCAGGACTCCGGAGATCTGGAGCACGTTGCCGCGGGTGCTCTCGACGATCGCGATCGCGAGGCCCGCCGCGCCGAGCTCCGCGAGCTGCGCCGCCGGCACACGCCCCGGACCGAAGAGCAGGACCGGCAGCGGCAGCGCGAAGAGCGCCCCGAGCCACAGCAGCCATCGCGCGGCGCGCGGCGTCATCAGGGCTCCCCGATACAGAAGGGTCGATCCGAGCGTCGGGGCTCGTCGGCTGCCGTGCAAGGGGGGACGGCGCTGATAGGATCGGGACGCGACGCATGCGCCGCAGCAGCGCGCCGGGAGCTGATGCCGCATGGAACGGGCCACTGCGCGGGCCTGCTCGCGCGCGACGCGACCCAGTTCCCGCAGGCGATCGGCCTCGCGAGCACCTGGAACCCCGACCTCGTCGAGGCCGCGGCGCGCGTGATCCGTGCGCAGATGCTCGCCACCGGCGGCGCCTCGCGATGGGCGAGATCGCTGCGACCCGGGTGGAGGTGGTCTAGTCCGCCGCTACACTGCCGGACCCGGAGGTCCCGATGCCCCTGCTTGCGCCTGCCTGGACCGGACGCGCCGCGGCCCTGGCCGTGCTGGCCGCTCTGGGCCTCGCGTCGGCGACGGCGCAATCGGCAGAGGACGCCGCCACCCCGGCTCCCCCCTTCCAGACCGGCGATGGGATCGGCTGGAAGGAGATCCAGAAGCTACAGCCCTACCTGCCCGAGGAGTTCTGGTCGAACCGGGACTTCTTCTACGAGGGCATGCAGCTCGAAAGCGGCCGCTTCGACTACGACTACTCCCCCTCGAAGGAGTACCTGGCCGCGACCGAGCGCTATCGCGGGCAGCCCCGCATCGGTCCCGACAACAGCCTCGAGAACTACACGGCGGGCCAGCCCTTCCCGATCGGGGAGATCGACTGCGCCGCGGGCGCCGGATCCTCGCGCCGCTCTACTCCTTCGCCTTCGACCAGAAGGACGAGCCCTGGAAGATCCTCTCGCACAATAAGCGCTGGAGCGAGGACACCTCGCTCACCGGCGAGTGGTTCCCGGGCTGGGAGGGGGTGCCGAATCCCCGTGCGCTCGTGGTGATCAGCGACATCATCGTGAACGTGCAGACCGGAACCGGCAACCGCATCGAGTTCTGGGACGCCCACGGGACTCCCCTCCCGAGCAAGGGCAAGATCCGCCGCACCATCGACGTCGGGCGCCTCAGCAAGGGGCGCTAGATTCCTTCCACGGAGGTCCGGTCATGAGGTTCCGCAAACACCTTCCGCTCGCTCTCGCTGGGGCCGCGCTCTTCGGCCTGGGTTTCGCCGGCTGCAACATCGGGCGCAACATCGCCGACGACTGCTGGATCGACAGCGGCGCGCTGAAATCCGCCAACGATTTCCGCCTGGGTCTGAAGGCGCGCAACGTGGCGCCCGAGAACGGCGCCTGGGCGAGCGCGGACGCCCGCATCGCGCGCGCGCGAAAAGAGCTGCGCGCCTGCGAGGACGGCGCGAGCGGCAGCGGGCGACCCGACGTCTCCGATCTGTCGAGCGGACACGCGCCCGCGGCCGGCGGGCACTCCGCACCGGGCGGAGACCCCGGCGCGTAGCTCTGCCTCAGCCGGCCTTGCGCGCGATTTTCGACCAGGTGTCGCGCAGCGTCACCGTGCGGTTGAGCACCAGCGCGCCGGGGCGCGAGTCGGGATCGACGCAGAAGTAGCCCAGGCGCTCGAGCTGGAGCCTCGCTCCAGGCTCGACCGAAGCGAGGCTGGGTTCCACGCGCGCGGAGGGGAGCACGCGCAGCGAGTCGGGGTTGATGCCCGCGGTGAAATCCACGCCTTCGGGCACGTCGGCCGGGTCCTCGCGGGTGAAGAGGCGGTCGTATAGCCTCACCTCGGCCGGAAGCGCGTGCCGGGCCGAGACCCAGTGGAGGGTACCCCGGACCTTGCGCCCGTCCGGTGCGCTGCCCCCGCGCGACGCGGGATCGTAGCGGCAACGCAGCTCCACGAGGCGTCCGTCCGCGTCGAGAATCGCGCGCTCGCAGCGCACGAAATACGCCGAGCGCAGCCGCACCTCCCGACCGATCGCCAGGCGGTGCCACTTCGGCGGCGGATCCGCCGCGAAGTCATCGCGCTCGACGAAGAGCTCGCGGCAGAAGGGGACTCCGCGTGTGCCGGCCTCGGGATCCTCCGGGTTGTTCATCAGCGGCAGCTCTTCGACCTGCTCCTCCGGGTAGTTCTCGATCACGAGCCGGATCGGGTCGAGCACGCCCATCGCGCGCGAGGCATGCTGGTTCAGGTCCTCGCGAATCGCGTGCTCGAGCGCCTCGATCTGGATCCAGTTGTCCCGCTTCGCCACACCGATCGCCTCGCAGAAGGCGCGGATCGACGCGGAAGTCGCGCCGCGGCGGCGCAGGCCGGAGAGCGTCGGCATGCGCGGGTCGTCCCAGCCCTTGACGCGCTCCTCCTCGACGAGCCGCCGCAGCAGGCGTTTGCTCATCACCGTGTAGGTGAGATTGAGCCGTGCGAACTCCGTCTGCCGCGGCCGGCGCTCGCGGTCGAAGCCGAGCTCCTCGAGGATCCAGTCGTAGAGGGCGCGGTGGTCCGCGAACTCGAGCGTGCACAGCGAATGCGTGATGCCCTCGATCGCATCCGAGAGACAATGGGCGAAGTCGTACATCGGGTAGATGCACCAGGCATTGGCCGTGCGGTGGTGCGGCACCCTGTGTACGCGGTAGAGGATCGGGTCGCGCAAGATCAGGTTCGGCGAGCCCATATCGATCCTGGCCCGCAGCGTGCGCTGGCCCTTCTCGAACTCCCCGGCGCGCATCCGCCCAAAGAGGTCGAGGCTCTCCTCGACCGAGCGGTCGCGCCAGGGACTAGGGCTCCCGGGAGAGGTGAGGGTCCCGCGATGCGCTGCGATCTGCTCCGAGGAGAGATCGCAGACGTAGGCCTTGCCGCGCCGGATCAGCTCCACGGCGAAGTCGTGCAGCTTCTCGAAATAATCGGACGCGAAGTGGCGGTGCTCGCCCCAGTCGAAGCCGAGCCAGCGAAGGTCCGTCTGGATCGCGTCGACGTACTCGAGGTCCTCGGTGTTCGGGTTCGTGTCGTCGAAGCGCAGGTGGCAGCGGCCGCCGTTTTCTGTGGCGACAGCGAAGTTGAGGCAGATCGACTTCGCATGACCGATGTGCAGGTAGCCGTTCGGCTCGGGCGGAAAACGCGTGACGACGCGCCCGCCCTGCCAACCGGCGGCGCGATCGGCCTCGATCATCTGCCGGATGAAGTTCGAGCCGGTGGGTCGCGTGGCTTCAGCTTCGGACACGCTTCGCGGCCTCCTCGGGGGTCGTGGAGTCTATGGGC
This sequence comes from uncultured Spirochaetales bacterium, assembly GCA_964413375.1. GTDB lineage: Bacteria > Myxococcota_A > UBA9160 > UBA9160 > SMWR01 > CAZUYC01. The sequence goes on from CAYPSI010000279.1 coordinate 6,174, forward strand.
TCCCCGCGACCCGGGCCAGCGGGGGCCAGCTCCCGGCATCGGCGGTAGCCTGCCGGCCGGAATCCGAAGCGGGTTGCACGGACTCTCGGGTAGCGCCCCGAAGGTGGTTGCATGGACTCCCTGAGACTTGACGGCAAGGTCGTGATCGTCACCGGGGCGGCCGGTGGCATCGGCGAAGGCTACGCGCGGCGGATCGCCGGTGCCGGGGCCCGGGTGGTCGCGGCGGACCTCGACGCCGCCGGGGCCGAGCGCGTGGCGGCGTCGATCCGAAGCGCGGGACACGAAGCGAGCGCGGTCGCGGTCGACATCTCGAGCGTCGAGTCGACCCTCGCAATGGCGGAGGCAGCACGCGCGGCCCATGGCGGAATCGACGGCCTCGTGAACAACGCAGCCCTCTTTGGTGGCATCCGCCACCAACCCCTGCTCACCGGCGACTTCGACTACTACCGCAAGGTGATCGACGTCAACACCCACGGAGTCCTGCGCTGCGTCCGCGCCTGCTACGGGTCGATGCGCGAGCGCGGCGGAGGCTCGATCGTGAACCAGTCATCGACGGCGGCCTGGATGCCCGGGGGAGCCTACGGGCTCGCAAAGCTCGGCGTGAACGGTCTCACGCGCGACCTCGCCGTCGAGCTCGGTCCCCTCGGCATCCGGATCAACGCGATCGCACCGGGGCCGATCGACACGGCGGCGCTGCGCGGAGGCGTGCCGGAGCAGGTGATCGACGCCATCGTGGCCCAGATGGCCCTCGCGAGACGGGGGCAGCCCGAGGACCTGGTCGGGACCTGTCTCTTCCTGCTCTCGGAGGCCTCGGCATGGATGACGGGCCAGATCCTCACCGTCGACGGCGGCCACTCTTTCCGGATCTGAGCGGCCGATCCGGCCGCTTCGGCGGCGGGGCGCGGCTTGCGATAATTTCTGCGCGCATCCCGCGGCCGGAGGTTCACCGTGGCCCAGCTCCCCCGACTGCGCGTCTACGGATCCGGCTCGTGATGCGCGACAACGCGCTCGCGCTGGCACGGCGGCGGCCGGCATCCGCTGCCTGAGTCGAGCCCCGACGCGACCTCGCACCCGACGCTGCTGGCGCTGCGCAACGCACAGGTCCGCGGCTACTGCGCGGCGAGGGTCTTCTCCACCCTCGCGAGCTCGCTGCTCGGAGCGACGCTCGGCTGGCACGTCTACGACCTGACGCTCTCGACCCTGGCACTCGGGACGCTGGGTCTCGTGCAGTTCGTCCCGACGATCCCGATCACGCTGCTAGGCGGGGCGCTCGCGGACAACCGCGAGCGCCGCTCGATCGTCGCCACGGCGCAGGTCGCGGCCTGCCTCGCCGCGGCCGGGCTCGCCTACGCGACCGCCTCGGGCGTGGCGACGCTCGCGCTGCTTCTCGCCACCGCCTTTGCGCTCGCGGTCGGGCGAAGCTTCGAGAGTCCCGCAAACATGGCGCTGCTCCCCTCGCTCGTCCCGCGCGAGACCTTCCCGAGCGCGGTGGTCGTGAACGCGACGGCCCGCAACCTGGGCTTCGTCTCCGGGCCGATGCTGAGCGGATTCCTGGTCGACCGCACGGGGATCCCCGCCGCCTATGCGGTGGCAGCAGGTTGCCTCGCGATCTCCGTGCTGCTGCTCGCGCGCCTCCGGATCTCCCGAAAGGGCGACGCGATGCGAAGCCCCATCTCGCTCGCGGCGATCCGCGAGGGGGTCGCCTTCGTGCGCTCGCGCCCGGTCGTGCTCGGCTCGATGACGCTCGACATGCTCGGCGTGGTCTTCGCGGGCTCGACGGCGTTGCTCCCGGTCTTCGCCCGCGAGATCCTCGAGGTGGGAGCGAGCGGCTACGGGCTCCTCGCCGCGTCGCTCTCGATCGGAACCTCGCTGATGACCGCGATCCTGCTGCTGCGGCGCCCGCCGGAGCGGCCGGGACGCGCGCTCTTCGTCGCGGTCGCCGCCTTCGGCCTGGCCACCGTGGTCTTCGGGCTCTCGCGCGCCTTCCCGCTCTCGATGGCCGCACTCGTCGTCGCTGGAATGGCCGACGAGGTGAGCATGGTCACGCGCTCCACGATCATCCAGCTCGCCACGCCCGACGCGCTGCGCGGGCGTGTGAGCTCCGTCAACATGGTCTTCATCGGGGCTTCGAACGAGCTCGGCGCCGCGGAGTCCGGCTTTCTCGCGGCGCTCACGAGCGCGACCTTCTCGGTGGTCTTCGGCGGCTTCGCCTGCCTCGGCGCGCTCGGGCTCGTGGTCTGGCTCGTCCCCGGACTGCGCCACTACCGCATCGACGCCCGCTCGGAGGCGTAGGGGCGTCGCAAGCGGGGCGTGGACCTGCGCGCGCGATCAGGCCTGGGGCGGCTTCGGCTTCTGCTGTGCGAGATCGAGGTCCTTGTCTGCGTCGACCGCCACTTCCGGCGGCGCCGCCAGCCCGAACTGGAGCGGAAGCTCGTTGTAGGAACCCTCCCCGCGGTGCCCCTCGATCGCGAACTCGTCCCCGTCGATCCCCATCCGCAGCTGGAGGTCGAGGTCTCCCGGACTCGTCGCCGCCGAGATCGCCACCTCGCGGGTGATGAGCCCGCTTCGCAGCATGCGCAACAGCGCCTGGTCGAAGGTCTGCATGCCGTAGTTGCGCCCCTTCGAGATGAACTCGTTGATCTCGTAGGTGCGATCGGAGTTGCGGATGCAGTCCTGGATCACGCGGGTCACGACCATCGTCTCGACCGCGGGGACCTGCCCCTCCCCCTCCGCGCGGGGCAGCAGGCGCTGCGAGACCACCGCCCGGAGGCACTCGGCGAGCCGGATCCGCACCATGTTCTGCTCGGCGGAGGGGAACACCGAGAGGATGCGCTGGATCGTCTTCGCGGCGTCGGTGGTGTGCGCGGTGCTGAGCACGAGGTGACCCGTCTCGGCGGCCTTGAGCGCGATGTCGATGGTTTCGGTGTCGCGCATCTCGCCGACCATCAGTACGTCGGGGTCCTGGCGCAGCGCCGCCCGTAGCGCCACCGAGAAGGACGAGGTATCGATGCCGATCTCGCGCTGCACGATCGAGGATTTCTGGTTCGTGAACAGGAACTCGATCGGGTCCTCGATCGTGATCACGTGTGCGGTACGCGTCTTGTTGATCTGGTCGAGCATCGCGGCGAGCGTCGTGCTCTTGCCGCTGCCGGTCGTTCCGGTGACGAGGAGCAGCCCGCGCCGCTCGTTCGCGAGCGCCGGCAGGATCGAGGGCAGATTCAGGCTCGCGAGGTCGGGGATCTTGATCGGGATCAGGCGGATCACGAGTGCTAGGGTGCCGCGCTGCTGGAAGGTGTTGACCCGGAAGCGCCCCGCGCCGGGGACGGAGAGCGAGAAGTCGGCCTCGCGCACGCTCTCGATCGGCTGGTCCATGTGCGGCGGGCGCAGCGCCTCGTAGATCTGCCGGGTGTCGTCGGGGACGAGCGGAGGCAGGTTCAGGCGGTGCAGGCGGCCGTTGATGCGCATCATCACGCGCTCGCCGACCTTGATGTGGACGTCGGAGGCTCCGCGCTGGAGGCCGAGGCGCAGGATCTCCTCGATGCGGGCGCGGTCGAAGGGCTGCTTGGCCGGTGTCGTCATCGCCGGGCGTATCGGCCCGCCGGGGAGGGAGGCTTGAGGAGCGGAGGGCACGCTCGCGGCCTCTCCGTTGGGGACTTTCTGTGAGATTATTGACACTCTGTCACTTTTAGAGATAGATTGTCAAAGGTGGCCGCTACCTCTCCCCCGCTCGCTCTCGAGCCCCACGGGCGGCGCCGCCGCCAGCAGCTGATCCGCGCCGCGGCCTACGCGATCGAGAGCGAGGGCCTCGACGCGATGCGGATGCCGCGCGTGGCCGAGCTGGCCGGCTGCGCCCGCTCGCTCGTCTACCGCTACTTCCCGCGACGCGAGGATCTCTTCGTCGCGGTGATCGCCGAGTTCTACGAACTGCTCGAGGAGCGCCTGCCTCCGGATGCGCAGGCGGCCGGAATGCGCGCGCTCACCGATCGCGATGCGGCGCGACCGCTGCTCGAGGCGATCTGGGATGTGATCGCCGAGATCGGAGCGGGAGGGTTGATCCTCAGCGCCTCGCCGCGCCTCGGTGCGGAGCTCCACGACCGGCTCGCGGAGGTGGCGACGCGCTTCGAGACGCGCTGGCTCGCGCCGCTGCGCGAACGCGGTCTCTCCGAGATCGAGGCGGCGCTCGTCGCGAGATCCGCGATGGCCCTGTTGACGGAGCTGCTGCTGCGCAGCCGGAACGGGGAACTCACCCGCGACGAGGCGATCGACCTCGGCCAGCGCGCACTCGCCGGTGCGATCGAGGGGCTACGCCGCGGCCGGAGCGGCAGATGAACGCCATCGCGATCGACGCGCTCCCGCCGGCGAGACCGAGGCCGATCCAGTGGAGGCGCCTCGGGCAGCAGCTCGCGATCCTGTGGGAAGCCCGGCCCGAGAAGGTGCTCGACGCCGCGTACTCGGTCGGCGATGCGCTGGGCGGAGTGAGCGACGAGCGGCAGCTGCGACGGGTCCTCGCGACGCCCGAAGGCCAACGGCTCGCCGCGCAGCGCTCGTCCCTGCCCGCTGCGCTCGCCGATCACGACGCACTCCGCGCGCTTCCCGACGCGAGCCTGGGACGCGAGTTCCTCGCGTTCTGCGAGCGCCACCGGCTCGATTCGCGCAAGCTCGTCGAGTCCCAGCACCAGATGTCCCGGGACCACGGGGATCTCGACCCGCTTCGACAGTGGCTCAGCGACCGGCTCACCGTGGTGCACGATCTCTGGCACGTCCTCGTCGGCTACGACGCGACGCATGCGGGCGAATCCGCGCTGATGGCCTTCTCGCTCCCGCAGCGCGTCAACGACCGGGCGCTGCCGATCTTCATCGCGATGTCGCTGCTCTCGGGGCGGATCAGCCCGCGCAACGCCTGGGAGGCCTGGCGGCGCGGTCAGAGGGCGGCCCTCCTCGCGGCGCAGGCCTTCGAAGAGCTGCTCCCGCTGCCCCTCGCAGAGGTCCGCGAGCGGCTCGGAATCACGCCTCCGCTCGTGGCCCACCCGGGCGGCGTCTCCCCGGAGATGCTGATCCGGGAACCCCGGCGAACGCCTCTCATCCAGCCGAAGGAGAGCCCGACATGACGGACGCAAAGCCTCTGCGGGGAGTCGTCGCACTGGTGACCGGAGCGAGTCGCGGTATCGGCAAGGGCGTCGCGCTCGAGCTCGGCTCGCTGGGGGCTTCGGTCTACGTCACCGGCAGGACCCTCGTGCCCGACGCCAACCCGCTCGGCGGAACCCTGGGCCAGACCGTGGCCGAGATCGAGGCGCTCGGCGGCGAGGGCATCGCAGTGCGCTGCGACCATGCGGACGACGCGCAGGTGCGGGCCGTCTTCGAGCGCATCCGCCGGGAGCGGGGGCGCCTCGACATCCTCGTCAACAACGCGTGCTCGGCCCAGGACATGGGGCGCCACATCGGCCTGCTGGCCTGGGAGCAGCCGCTCGAGGCGTGGGACGAGGTGCACCGGGTGGGGCTCCGCTCGGCCTACGTGGCCAGCGTGCTCGCCGCCCCGTGGATGGTGGCGCAGCGAAGCGGTCTCATCGCGAACATCTCGTCGATGGGCGCGGTGAGCTACCTCCATTCGGTGGCCTACGGCACCGCCAAGGCGGGGCTCGACAAGCTCGCCGCGGACCTCGCCTACGAGCTGGCCCCGCACGGGGTCACCGCGCTCTCGCTGTGGCCGGGCCTCGTGCGCACCGAGCTGATCCTCTCGCAGTGTCGCGACAACGGCAGGGGCGGGCTCGAGATGGTGCTCCCCATCCATGCGGGCGAGCCGGGGCCAGAGCAGGTGATCGACCTCGCGATCTCCGAGAGCCCGCGCTTCACGGGCCGCGCCGTCGCCGCGCTCCATCTCGACGAGAAGCGGCAGGCGAAGACCGGCCGGGCCTTCGCCTGCGCCGAGCTCGCGCTCGAGTACGGCTTCACGGACGAAGACGGGCAGCAGCCCCCGGTGATCCGCACCAACGACGACGCCGCGAAGCTGCTCCCGAGCCTCTTCAACGCCCAGGCCTAGCGGCCCGGCCCAGGACCGGCCGCCGCAGCCGGTGGTACGCTGCCGGCTGGGAGGCGCCATGTTCGAGACCCTGCTCGCCGAGGCCGACGGCCCGATCGGCCATCTCACGCTCAACCGGCCGGAGAAGCTGAACCCGCTCTCGACCGCGACCCTCGGCGAGCTCGCGGCGGCCGCGCACTGGTTCGACGCGCAGCCTGCCGTGAAGGTCGTGATCGTGCGCGGTGCCGGGCGTAGCTTCTCGGCCGGCGCGGACCTCGCGAGCTTCGGCGGCGCGCAGGCCGTCTCGACGCGGGATGCCGCCGATCGCGGGCGCGAGATGGCCGACGCGCTCGAAGCGATGCGCGCGGTCAGCATCGCAGAGATCCACGGCTGGTGCGTCGGCGGAGGTCTCGTGCTCGCGGCGGCCTGCGACCTGCGGGTCGCCGCGGACGACGCGCGCTTCTCGATCCCGGAGGTCGATCTCGGCATTCCGCTCGCGTGGGGCGGCATTCCGCGCCTCGTCCGCGAGATCGGCCCGGCGCTCACCAAGGAGCTCGTGCTGACCTGCCGCCCCTTCGACGCCGCCGAGGCGAAGGCCGCCGGCTTCCTGAACCGCGTGGTCCCGCCCGGCGATCTCGAAGAGAGCGTCCTCGCGCTGGCCCGCTCGCTCGCCGCCAAGGCCTCGCATGCGCTCTTCTCCACGAAGCGGCACGTGAACGCCGTGACGGAGCAGATGGTCGGCACGATGCGCAGCTGGTCCGATGCGGACGGTCTGGTGACCGCCTTCTCCGACCCCGAGTGCACCGAGGCCCGCCGCGCCTACCTGCGCGCCCAGCGCGAACGCTCCTGAACCGCGCTAGGACTCCGCCCAGGGGTCGTAGGTGCCGAAGTTCCAGAGGTGACCCTCGGGGTCGCGGCAGGAGTAACCGCGCCCGCCATAGTCCTCGTCGCGGATGTCGTACACGATGAACGCTCCGGCGGCCTTGGCGCGCTCGTAGTGCGCGTCGGCGTCCGGCACGATCACATAGGGGCTCTGAGTGCCCACGCCGCCCACCTCCACGGGCGTCTTCTGCAGCCGGCCGAACTCGTCGTCGGCGGCCGAGCCCAGCATGATCATTCCGTTGCCGCAGGTGAGCTGTGCGTGAGCGATGGCGCCGGCTTCGCCCGGTACGACCAGGTGCCGCTCGAAGCCGAAGGCCGCGCAGAGCCAGTCGATGGCCGCAGCGGCCTCGCGATAGCGCAGGGTGGGGATGACGTTCGGGCGGGTTCGCTTGGTCATGAGCAGGTCCTCCTTGCGTCGGGTTGGACGACCCCTCTTCTGTAGCCCAAGGCAGCGCGGCCGGTCTTGGACGAAATTTACCCGAACAGCTCGGCGAGCTCGGACGAGCTGCCCCTGGCCGCGGTCGGCGTGAGACCCGTGAAGCGCTTCACGTCGCGCGCGAGGTGCGCCTGGTCGCAGTAGCCGTGCGCCATGGCAAGCTCTGCCCAACGAATCGGCGCACCGTCACGCATCCCGCGCATGACTCGCTCGAAACGCACGAGACGCGCCAGGAGCTTCGGTGGGATGCCCACTTGATCGTGGAAAAGCGCGATCAGGTGCTTGTGGCTGTAGCCGAGCTCTCGCGCCAGGGATCCCACGTCCAGGTTTCCGCCGGACGCCTCGATCCGCGCTACGGCCCAGTCGACCCGCGCAGTATCCAGCGGTGAGCCGAGAATGCGCCGCGCCAGCAGCTCCTCGACGAGGTCCAGCCGCAACGGCCAGTCGGGCGATGCTTCCAGTCGCTCCGACAGCGTGCGAGATTCGGCGGGCAGGAGGTCGCGGAGCGCCACGATGCGGCCGCCGAGTTCGCAGGACGGCATGTCGAAGAAGCGCCGCGCACCCGTCGGCGTGAGATCGACCTGGACACCGCGCTGGCTGCCCGCGTGCTCGGTAATGGCGAACACATCGCCGAGCCCCGCCACGAATCCTCCCCGGTGTCGAGCCGCCGTGCGCTCGATGGTGCGCGGCGGCGAGGGCCTGACCCTGCTGCCCGAGCTGACGCTTGCGGTCGAAGCGCGGCGTCGAGACCTCGCGCTCGTCCCCTTCGAGCCTCCCGCGCCCTCTCGCACGATCGGTCTGGCATGGCGAAGGACCTC
>CAYPSI010000280.1:0-9948 GCA_964413375.1 uncultured Spirochaetales bacterium
CCTGGCTGCTGCCGAACGGCGACTATCTGGTGACCGTCTCGATGTTGAAGGCGAACGGCGACCCCTGGAATCCGTTGCACTGGGAGAGCGCGACGCTCGGACCGATCGCGATCGAGCGGCCCGAGGCGCCGAGCGGCGGCGCTGCCGGCGCGGGCGCAGCGGAGTCGAGGCCGATCTGGGCGCGCGAGCGGGCGCGACCGTGAAGCCTCTCCAGGCCGCCTGGCTCGCGGCGCTCGCGCTGTCGTTGAGCGCCTGTCTTCCGGTGCCGAACCCGATCTTCGAGGCGGATGGCGAGAGTGCGCCGGGCGCGGACGGCCTGCAGCGCGTGCACAACAGCGGCTTTCGCGTCGGCTGGATCCGGCAGGACGGCTGGGCCCGGCGCTACGAGGAGCTGGCGGCGCAGTTCGTCGGCATCTCCTACCGCAGCCCTCCGAGATGGGCGGCGGACGATCCTCCCGGGCGCGACGACTACGCGCTGCCCGGCGGCGCCGAAGGGCAGCTGATGGCGTCGCTCGCGAAGATCTTCGGCGAGGAGCTCGGCCGGGAGGGCGGTCTTCCGCGCGTGCATGCCCGAGGTCCGCGGGTACTGCTGGTCCGCGTGGCACTGGTGGACCTCGTCCTGCACGTTCCGCTCGCGTACTTTCGGCCCGACGATTTCTTCTGGATCGACTCCGCCGGAGAGCTCACCGTCGTGATCGAGCTGCGCGACTCGACGAGCGACGCGCGGCTCGGGCGCTTCCTCGAGCGCGCCGCGCTCGTGCGGGAAGGGTTCGGTCCGATCCGCGCAACGCCGGGGCCCGTCGGCTACGAGACGCGGCGCATCTTCCGCGGCTGGGCGCGAAACCTGCGCCTCGTGATCGGGGCAATGCGAGCCCGCGAAGCGGTGAGCTAGCGGTTCGGGAGCCCGATCGGGCTACGCGGCGGACTTGCGCCAGCGGTAGACGCGCATCGGCGGGACGTTCAGCATCACCGTCTGGACCTGCGCATCGCCAAAGACGCAACGCCCGAGATCCTCGACGCGGTCGCGAACCTGATAGGCGACGAACAGGCCGCCGGGTGCGAGCGAGTCGTGGACCGAGCGCAGGATGTCGAGGCCCTGCTCGCGGGGCATCGTGGAGAAGGGGATCCCCGAGAGGATCGCATCGGCCGGCGGGAGGCCGTGGGCGGAGAGCGCCTCCGCGATCTCCGCCGCCGATCCCTCGTGTACGGTGAGGCGCCGGTCGGGGATGCGCCCGAGGAGCTGAGCGAAGCGCGTGTTGATCTCGATCGCGAGGAGATGGGCCGGCGGCGCCATCGCCTTCAGGATCGCGCGCGTCGTGCCGCCGGTTCCGGGGCCGAGCTCGACGATCGTGCGCGCCTTCCGGACGTCGGCGACGTGGACGACGCGGCGCTCGAGAAAGCGCGAGCTCGGAATGATCGACCCGACCTCCTTGGGGCGCGTCAGGAAGCCCTGAAGGAATTGGAGACGGTGGTCGGGCTGCGGCCGGAAGCGGGGGAGTTCGTCCATGGCGCCGAGGTTTGTAGTGTGTGGCCGAGTTCCGGTCAAGCTGGGAGAGTGTGGGGTGGGCGCAACACCCGGGTCGGCCACATCAGTCGTAGATCGCGTCGATTTCCCAGCTCCGGGCCCGGTGGTCGTAGCGCAGCCTCGACAGGGTCCCGTCGCTGGTCTGCACGTCGAAGCTGTCGTAGGCGAAGCGCTCCTCGGCGCACCACCAGCTCCCGGTCGTACGCCACGGCCCGGAGACGTGCAGCACGCGGCCGTTCGCAATCGCGCTGCGCACCCAGGCCGGGCCGCCGCCGTCGGCCGTTACCTGTGCCAGAACGGGCGGGCGCAGCATCCGGATGGCGAGCAGGGGGCGAGTGGAGTTCAGCAGGCCCGGAGCGGGCGCGGCGGGTGGGCGCCCGGGTGCGAAGGGCTGCACGCGGAAGCTGCCGGGGCGATGGTCATCGGCCACCGCGGGGGCGCCGACGCGGCCGGGGCCGCAGAGGGCTTCGAGCTCGGCGAGGGTGCGCCCCAGGACGGCGGGGGCCGGACCTGCCGGTCGGAAGAGATCGAGCTGGTCGCGCTGGGAAGGGCAGCCCTTCGCCTCGATGCGCGCCCCGATCACCGGGGCCGCGAGCGGGTGGCCCTCGAGGGCATGGCTCACGAGGCGCACCATCGTCCGCAGATCGAGGCTGGGGGCGGCCAGCGCGATACGGCGATCCTCGCGGCCGCCGCCCTCGAGATCGAGACCCAGCGCGATCTCGTCGCAAGCGAGCCCGCGCGCCTCGAGCCGGGCCAGCAGACGAGAGAGGAGCCCCTGGATCACGAAGACGAGGGGCTCGAGGCGGTCGATCGGGTGGTCGAGATCGACGGCCTCGGCGAGGCGTCGGCTAGCGGGGGACGGAATCCGAGCCTCGCTGCGCGTGCCACGGGCCAACGCGATCAGGGACAGCACGCCGGTGCCGAGGCGCGTGGCCAGTGCGCGGTGGGGCAGCGCGAGGAGCTCCCCAATGGTGTGTACCCCATAGCGCGTGAGTGCGTTGGCGAGCTCGTCGTCCGGGTCGAGCAGGTCGATCGGCAGCGGGGAGAGCAGCTCCGCCTCAGCGCCCGGCGGCAGCACGCGAGCCGCACCCGGACCGAGTTGCGTGATGCTGCGGGCGAGCAGATGGGCCACGCCCTGGGAGCCCGCCACGGCCGCAACGGCCGGTAGCCCGAGCTTCTGGGCCTGGACGCCGAGGGCCGTGGCGAAGCCCTCCTCGGAGCGGAAGAGCGAGCTCACTCCCGAGGCGTCGACATACACCGCGGCCTCGTTCGCGAAGGCCCCCGACGAGCGCGGGGCGAGGGCAGCGCGAGGCGAGAGACCGAGCGCCGCATCGAGCAGTGCCTCGCGCGCTGCGCGCTCGAGGGTGGGGCTCGCGACGCGCACGCACAGCTGCGCGCAGGTGGCTCGGGCGTGGGCCAGCCCCGCGAGGCGACGCACGCCCTGACGGATGGCCTCGGGCGACGCGGCCACGACCTCGGCCCGAGGGCCGGGTCCGGAGACCACGGCCAGTGGCAGGCCCGCGAGATCAGGGCTCGCCCGCAGCGCGGCCGCGAGCGGGAGATCCTGCACCAGAGCGCAGGCGACGCGCACGGCGATCTCAGGCAGCTCGCGAGGCGTCGAGCCGCAGGATCGCGCTCCGCTCGGGGTGCGCCGCGCGATGGCGGACGAGGACCGCCTCGATCTCGAGTGCCTCGAGCAGGACCGGCATCCCGCCGAAATGCGCGCGCAGCACGCCCATTTCGAGGGCGACCTCGGCCTGGGGACCCGCAGCGCGTTCGCGCGAGAGCAGCACCAGGGCCGACCCGGAGGCCTCCGCGGCCCGCGCCAGGCGGGCCCATGCCGCGCGCGTCACCTCGCGTTCGCGACCGGCCGGATCGAGCAGCACCAGCGCGAAGCCCCGGGCCTCGAGCAGGCGCTCGGTGCTGCGCAGCGCCTCGGAGAGCCCCGAGCCCGGCCGCGCCCACAGCACGCGCTCGAGGGCCACGCCGGCGGCCTCGGCGGAGCCTGGGTCGAAGCCGTCGGCGGGGTCGACCAGCGCGCACACCTCCTGCGCCGCGGTGGCGTGGGCCAGGATCGACAGCGCCAGCGAGGTGCGCCCGGCGGACAGCGGGCCAGCGATCTCGCTCAGGCGCCCGCGCGGAAAGCCTCCGCCGAGGAGCTCGTCGATGGCCGGGAGCCCCGTCGGGAGGTACGTGCGGGGCTCGCAGGGGATGCCGCCGCGGCGCAGCTGCGGGCCGAGATCGTGGAGGAGGCGGGCGAGGGCCGGGCGCGCGGAGGGGTCCGTGGCGGGGGGGTGGGACACCCAGTGATTTTCGTCTTTTCTTCGCCTTCCGTCAATTCTTATGAACTTCGCTCGGCTTTGCCTCGCTGCGCGGCCGCTCCGCGGCCTTGCGCTGTCGCGTTCCGCACGCGGCGGCCGTCGATATGGAGGCGACCGGCGGCGAACAGGCGCACCGCCTCGGGGACGAGTCTTCGCTCCACCTGCTGCACGCGCGCGGCGAGCGTCTCCGGCGTGTCGTCGTCGCGCACCTCCACCGCTTCCTGGAGCACGATCGGGCCGTGGTCGTACTCGGAGTCGACGAAGTGCACGGTCGCCCCGCTGAGCTTGACGCCCGCCGCCAGCACCGCCTCGTGCACGCGATGTCCGTAGAAGCCCTTGCCGCAGAAGGCCGGGATCAGCGCCGGGTGCACGTTCAACGCGCGCCCGTCGTAGCGGCCGCGCGTCTCGAAGGGCGAGAGGAAGCCGAGCAGCAGCACGAGCTCCGGCTCGTGGGGCGCGAGCGCCGAGTGGAGCGCGTCGTTGAACCCGACGACATCCGGGTGCTCCTTGCGCGACACGGCGAGCGCCGGGATCTCGCGTCGGCGCGCGCGCTCGAGGCCGAAGGCGTTCGCCTTCGAGGCCACCACGACGCAGACTTCCCCCGGCACATTTCCCTCGTCGATGCGCTCGAGCAGGTTCTCGAGGCTCGTGCCCGAGCCCGAGAGCAAGACGGCGATGCGCGGATGACGCTCTCCCAAGCCGCGACTACCCCCGGCGGAGCTGCTGCAGGATGGCGCGCGTCGCGGAGCTCCGGTTCAGCGTGTAGAAGTGGATCCCCGAGGCGCCGCGCTCGAGCAGCTCGAGGCACTGGAGCGTCGCCCACTCGACACCGAGCGCGCGCACCCGATCGTCGTCGTGCTCGATCGGGGCGAGCCTCGCCGCGAGCTCGTCCGGGATCTTCGCCCCCGACATCGACGTCATGCGGCGGATCCCCGCCACGCTCACGATCGGCATGATGCCGGGGACGATCGGGACGCGGATACCCGCGGCGCGCGCCCGCTCCACGAACGCGAAGTAGTCGGCGTTGTCGAAGAAGAGCTGCGTGATCAGGAAGTCCACCCCGGCGTCGAGCTTGCGCGCGAGATTGCGGAGGTCCTCCTCCGGGCCTGCCGCCAGCGGGTGCGTCTCGGGATTGCAGGCGCCGCCGAGGCAGAAATCCCAGCGCGAACGGATGAACGCGACGAGCTCGTTCGCGAAGCGGAACGCGCCCGGCGGTGGCGCGTAGTCGCGCGGGCGATCGCCGCCGAGCGCCAGCACGTTCTCGATGCCGCCCGAGGCCAGCAGATCGAGCGTCGCGGCGAGCTCTTCCGGGCTCGACCCGATGCACGAGAGGTGTGCCATCGCCGTGAGTCCGACCTCGCGCTGGATCTGGATCACGAGCTCCACCGTCTTGCGACGCGTCGAGCCGCCTGCGCCCCAGGTCACCGAAACGAAGTCCGGATCCAGGGGCTTCAGGTCCCGGATCGTCTCGAAGAGCGCGTCGAAGCCGGCCTCGCTCTTCGGCGGGAAGAACTCGAAGGAGAACGCGGGGCGGCCCGTCGCGAAGCGCTCGGCGATCCGCATGCGGGGCAGTCTACCATGCGTTTGCGCGCGGTTGACGGCCGGCGCCCGGCCGGCGAGACTGCGCCTCCGGCCCGGTGGTCTTCGCTCGGCTCCGCCTCGCTGCGCGCGGTCTTCGACCGCTTGCCTCTGCCCCGGGGTTACAAGCGCCCGAAGGGCGCGCGCAGCGAGGCGAAGCCGAGCGGAGCGGATCGGGACGGGGGAGAGACATGACCATCCTGGTATCGGGCTCGCTGGCCCTCGACCACATCATGGTCTTTCCGGACCGCTTCAAGGATCACATCCTCCCGGACAAGCTCCACATCCTGAACGTCTCGTTCAACATCGACAGTCTGCGCACGCACTTCGGGGGCGTGGCAGGCAACATCGCCTATCACCTGCGCCTGCTCGGCGAGGACCCGCTGATCATCGCGACGGCAGGAAGCGACTTCGGACCCTATGCAGAATGGCTCGATGGCCATGGCATCCGCCGCGACGGGATCCGCATCCTCGAAGACCTGCGCACCGCGCAGGGCTTCGTGACCACGGACCTCGACGACAACCAGATCTGGGCCTTCTACGTGGGCGCGATGGGTCGCGCGCTCGAGGCGCCGCTTCCGCCCGTCGAGGATGCGCTGCGGCTCGCGATCGTCTCATCGGACTCGCGCGAGGCGATGCTCTCTCGTGCGCGCGAACTCAAGCGTCGGGGTGTGCCGACCTACGTCGACCCGAGCCACGCGCTGCCGATCCTGGGCCGCGACGAGCTCGTCGAGCTGATCGAGGGCGCGGCCGGCTACGTCGTGAACGACTACGAATGGTCGCTCACCCTCGACAAGACGGGGATGGCCGAGGCGGAGATCGCGCAGCGCTGCGCCGCCGTGGTGGTGACGCGCGGCGAACAGGGATCGACCATCCGCGAAGGCGAGCGCAGCAGCGAGATCCCGCCGGTGCCGGCGCGCCAGATCGTCGATCCCACCGCCTGCGGCGACGCGTACCGCGCGGGCCTGCTCGCTGGGCGGGCGCGGGGCTTCTCCTTCGAGACGGCCGGCCGGATGGGGAGCCTGCTCGGGAGCTACGTGGTGGAGGTGGAGGGGCCGCAGTCGCTACGGCTCGCCGCGGGCGAGTTCGAGGCGCGCTTCGCGCGCGAGTTCGGTCGGCCGCTCGGATGACGACGGAGAAACGCCGCGCGGGATGGCAGACGCTGCTGATCTTCGCCGGCGCGGGGATGCTCTCGCTGCCATGGATCGTCGCGCATGCGATCCAGGGGCTCGGCCTCGGGCCCGAGGTCATCGCGACGCTCTCGGGGTTCGCGATCGTCGGGGGGGCCTTCGTGCTCTCCTGGGGGACGGAGCTCGCGGAGCGCGACATCCCGCAGGCACTCGCGATCCTCTTCCTCGCGTTCGTCTCGGTGCTCCCGGAGTATGCGGTCGACCTGCACTTCGCGTGGGCCGCCGGCAAGGACCTCTCCTACGCGCCCTACGCCGTCGCGAACATGACCGGCGCGAACCGGCTGCTGATCGGCCTGGGCTGGTCGGTCGTCGTGCTGATCGCCTGCTGGAAGGCGCGCACCAGCGAGCTCGTGATCCACCCGCGCCAGCGCCTCGAGATCCGCTACCTGCTCTGGTCCACGCTCTATTCCTTCCTGATCCCGCTGACGGGGACGATCAGCCTCTTCGACGCGCTGGTGCTCTTCGCGATCTTCTTCCGCTACGCGGCGTCGGCGATGCGCAGCGATTCCGAAGAGGTGCACCTCGTCGGCCCCGCGGCGCTGATCGACCGCGAGTTTGGCGACAGCGGGCGCCGCCTGTGGGCGCTCGCGATGTTTGCCTACGCGGGCTATGCGATCCTGATCTCGGCCGAGCCCTTCGCCGAAGGCCTGATCGAGGTCGGTCGTACCTACGACTTCGACGAGTTCCTGCTGGTGCAGTGGGTGGCACCGCTCGCCTCGGAGAGCCCGGAGTTCCTGATCGCGATCCTCTTCGCGTTGCGCGGTCGCGGCTCCGTCGGGATCGGAGCGCTGATCTCGAGCAAGGTGAACCAGTGGACGCTGCTCGTCGGCGCGATCCCGATCGCCTTCTGCCTCTCGGCGGGGAGCTGGTCCGGGCTGCCGCTCGACGAGCGCCAGACCGAGGAGCTGATCCTGACCTCGACCCAGTCCTTGCTCGCCACGATTCTCGTGATCGACCTGCGCTTCAGCCGCGGGGAGGCGGTGCTGCTCGCGCTGCTCTTCGCCGGACAGTTCCTCTTCACGAGCACCGAGGTCCGCTACCTCTTCATCGCGGCCTACCTCGCGATCTCGGTGGCGCTTCTCGTGCTCGACCCGGAGCGCCGCCAGCTCTTGTGGCGGCTGATCGTCGCGGACCCGCGCAACGGGCCGGGCCCTCCACACTCCGGAGCCTAGCCTCAGGTGGCGCGCGACGCGGATGTGGTCGTCGTCGGGGGGGGTGTGATCGGACTCGCCGCGGCGGCCGCGCTCGCCCGGGCGGGGCGCGAGGTGCTGCTGCTCGAGCGGAACACAGGCTTCGGCCAGGAGAGCTCGAGCCGCAACAGCGGCGTGATCCACGCCGGGCTCTACTACCCGAGCGGCTCGCTGAAGGCGCGCCTGTGCGTGGCCGGGCGCGAGGCCCTCTACGCGCGCTGCGAGCGAATGCGCATCCCCCACCGGCGCATCGGCAAGCTCGTGGTCGCGACGGCCCCGAGCGAAGTCGAGGCGCTCGAGCGCCTGCTCGCGCTCGGCACCGCGAACGGAGCCCCGGGGCTCGAGATCCTCGACGCGGCGACGCTGCGCGCGCGCGAGCCCGCGCTGCACGCGCTCGCGGCGCTGTGGTCGCCCGCAACGGGCATCGTCGATCCCGATGCGCTGTGCAGCTCCTTCGCGGCCGAGGCGGAGGCGCACGGGGCCGTGCTGCTGCTGCGCAGCGAGGTGATCGCCATCGACGCGGGCGATGCCGGGTTTCGCGTGGAGGTGTCCGATCCGGGCCAGACGCGCGTGCGCGTCGACTGCGCCGCGGTGGTGAACGCGGCGGGTCTCGCCGCGGATCGGGTGGCCGCCTGCGCGGGCCTCGACCCGGATGCGCTCGGCTACCGGATCCACCCCTGCAAGGGCGACTATTTCGCGCTCGCCCCGAGCGCCCCGCTGCGACTCTCGACGCTGGTCTACCCGGTTCCATCGGGTGCGGGCCTCGGAATCCACGCCACGCTCGACCTCGGAGGACGTATCCGCTTCGGCCCGGACGCCGATTACGTGGAGCGCGTCGACTACAGCGTCGATGCGGCCAAGGCCGGGCGTTTCGCCGAGGCCGCCGGTCGCTACCTGCCCGGCCTGCGTCCGGAGTGGCTCACGCCGGACCAGGCGGGCGTGCGGTCGAAGCTCGCCGGCCCGGGCGAGCCCTTTCGCGACTTCGTGGTCGCCGAGGAGTCGGCGGCCGGCCTTCCGGGCTTCGTGAGCTGCGTCGGGATCGAGTCGCCGGGCCTCACCGCAGCCTCGGCGATCGCGGAGCGGGTGGTCGAGCTGCTGGGCTGAGACGGCGTTCCGCACGCTGGAAGCTGTGCGGCGGGCGGCCCGAGCCCGATTGGCCATTCGGCCTCACGCGTGAACCGCCCCGGGATTGCCGGAGGCTCCATTCCTTGAGAGGGTGGAGCGATGGCACGCAGAAGCAAGTTCCCGCAGGTGGTCCGGCAGCGGGCCGGGGTGACGGATCTCGAGCGCGAGGTTCGAGGGCTCCGCCGCGCCAATGAGATCCTCCGCAAGGCGTCCGCGGGGGGAACGAGCCGGGCGGGCGCGCTGGACTGCCGTTCGGGGGGACGTGCCGCCGGCGGGCCTGGTTTCCCGAGCGCCCGGAGGCGTCCTCCGGTATATGCTCTTTAGGTCAGTCCGAGACAAGCCTCTTCTGCCGGAGCGGAAGGAGCGCGAGAAGTGGCACTTACACTCCCCGTCGCGATGCCGAAGAAGGTCCGACCGGCTTCCGAGTTCGGCGAGCGCCTGATGGCGCTGCGCAAGGCGCGCGGCCTCACCCAGATCCGCCTCGCCGAGATGATCGACTCCACCCAGCGCGCGATCTCGCGCTGCGAGACCGTCGCCGATCGGGCTCCGGCTCCCGCGCTGGCGAACCTCGCCAAGGCTATGCACGTTTCGACCGACGAGCTTCTGGGCCTCGAGCCGTCTCGCTCCGCCAATGGCCACGACACGCCCGAGGCCCGGGCGCCTGTGGAAGAAGTTCCGCCAGGTGATGGCGCTCCCCGAGATGGACCGCCGCGCCGTGATCCGCCTGGTCAACTCGTTGGTGGAGACCAAGGGCCGCTCGGCGGCGGGAGGGTCGCGATGAGCCAGCCGAAGCGCCGTGCCAGCGAGGAGGAGCTCCTCGCCAAGATCCGCCGGCTCGCGCCCGAGCGCGTGGCCGAGGTCGAGGACTTCGTCGACTTCCTGCGCCTGCGCGACGAGGAGCAGCAGCTCACGCGCGCGGCGGGCAAGCTCTCCGAGGATGCCTTCGCCAAGGTCTGGGATCACCCCGACGACGCCGATTATGACCGGCTATGAGTTCGGGGACCTGGTCCTCGTCCCGT
>CAYPSI010000281.1:0-7433 GCA_964413375.1 uncultured Spirochaetales bacterium
AAGCTGCCCGAGATCAAGGAGTTCCTGCGCAAGGCGATGGCGCAGTTCTCGGGCTTCCAGCACATGATCGCGAATAGCATGATCGAGCTGCGCGGCGATTCCGCGACCGGCCGCACGATCTGCCACAACCCGATGGTGATGACGCGGCCGGACGGGCAGACCCACGTGTTCTACTGCGGGCTGTGGTACGTCGACGAGCTCGTCCGCACGGCCCAGGGCTGGCGCATCCGGGAGCGAGTCGAGGAGAAGTGCTACTTCCACAACGTTCCGAGCGATTTCGCGGTGCAGTCCTGATCGAGATCCCGCGTTGACGCCGCAAGGGCCGCGCCCGCTCGCGGGCCTGCGCGCGCTGGTGGTCGGTGCGTCGAGCGGAATCGGGCGCGCGTCGGCCGCGCTGCTGCTCGCGGACGGGGCGCAGGTCCTCCTGGCCGGCCGGACCGAAGCGCGGCTTCGCGAGGCCGCCGCGGAGCTGGGGCGAGAGCATCCCGCCTCCGCGTTGAGCTGGATCCGCTGCGACGCGATGGAGGGCCCGGACGTGCGCCGCGCCGTCGAGCGCGCCGGCGGCGACGCGGGCCTCGACATTGCCGTGATCGTTCCGGGCGGCGGCAACTACTCGCCGGTCCTGGACTACGACGATGCGCGCTTCGGGGCGGAGGTCCTGGGGAACGTCCAGCCGCAGTACCTGGTGCTCAAGTACGCGGGCCTTTCGATGCAGGACTCGGGTGGCGGCTCGATCGTCGCGATCTCCTCGACGGCGGCGGTGATGCCGAGCCCCTTTCTCGCGGCCTACTGCGCGGGCAAGGCCGCGGTCGACCAGCTGGTGCGGGTGGCCGCGGACGAGCTCGGCCGCCACCGCGTGCGCGTGAACGCCGTGCGGCCCGGGCTCACCCGCACCGGAACCACGGGCCCGCTCTTCGAGGCGCGCGAGATCCACGCGCGCTTCCTGGCCCAGCAGCCGCTCGCGCGCGGCGGCGAGGCGGAGGACATCGCCAGGGCCGTGCGCTTCCTCGCCGGCCCGGAGTCGAGCTGGGTCACCGGCCAGTGCCTGACCGTGGACGGAGGCAACACGCTGCGCCGCTTCCCCGACATCGAGGACCTGGCGCGCGGCGCAGACTACCCCTCCGGACGCGACGAGCGCTAGACTGCGCGGCGCGCCCGGATGGCGGAACTGGTAGACGCACAAGATTTAGGATCTTGGGTCCGGAAGGACGTGCGAGTTCGAGTCTCGCTCCGGGCACCCACCCAGCTTCGAGAGCCGAACGCATGAGCGCCGAGAGCCCCGAGATCCGCATCGAGTCGAGCGAGGAAGGCCCCGTCGTCCGCCGCGTCGAGGTGGTCGTCGCGCCCCGTCGCGTCAGCCGCGCCTTCGACGTGGCCTATCGCAAGCTCGCGCAGAGCGCGCGTGTGCGGGGATTCCGGCCCGGCAAGGTTCCGCGCACGGTGCTCGAGCGGCTCTACGGGCCTTCGGTGGCCGAGCAGGTCGAGCAGGCGCTCGTCTCCGAAACCCTGCCCGAGGCGCTCGAGCAGACCGGGATCGAGCCGGTGGCGGAGCCCGAGATCGACGCGGTGCATCCCTGCGACGAAAGCGAGTTCCGCTACACCGCGCGCATCGAGGTCAAGCCGGCGATCGAGCTGCCGGATACGCAGGGGCTGCCCGCGCGCCGCCCGAGCGTCGAAGTCGCGCCGGAGGAGGTCGAGGGCGAGCTCGAGATGCTGCGGCAGCGCAATGCCCCGCTCGTGGAAGAGCCCGAGGGCACCCGGGCCGCTCGCGGCAACGTGCTCGCGATCGACTTCGTGGGCGAGGTCGAGGGCCGGCCCTTCGAGGGCGGCAGCGGCAAGGGGGTCGAGGTCGAGCTCGGCGCGGGCCGCTTCCTGCCGGATTTCGAGGCGCAGCTCGAGGGCGCGGTGGCGCGCGAGGACCGCGAGGTCCGCGTGAGCTTCCCGGACGGGTACGCCAACGAGCAGCTCTCCGGCAAGCAGGCGCTCTTCCGCGTTCACGTCGCCGAGGTGAAGCGGCGCGCCGTGCCCGAGCTCGATGACGAGTTCGCCAAGGACCTCGGAGATTTTGCGGACCTCGCCGCGCTGCGCGAGCGCATCCGGATGGACCTGCGGGCGCTGCGCGAGCGGGCATCGCGCACCGAGCTGCGGCGCTCGCTCGTCGACGCACTGATCGAGCGCACGCCCTTCGAGGTGCCGCCCGGAATGCTCCAGCGCGAGCTCGGGCGCCAGATCCACGCGGCCCGCCATCGGCTCGAGGGCCAGGTTCCGGAGGAGGCGCTAGACCAGCAGCTCGCACGCTGGCAGGAGGAGTGGCGTCCGCGGGCAGAGCGCGACGTGCGCGAGGCGCTGCTGCTCGAGGCGGTCGCCCGAGCCGAGGGCATCTCGATCGAGGCAGCCGAGATCGAGGCGAGGATCGAGCAGATGGCGCAGGAGCGGGGCACCACGGCCGCGCGTCTGCGCAAGTCCTTCTCGGAGGGCATGCTCGAAGAAGTGGTGACGGTCGAGCTGCGGGACGAGCAGGCGCTTGCGCGGCTTGCCGGCCGGGCTAAAGTCGAAGAAACGGCGCACAGTTAGAGCGGAAGGGTCACACTCGCGCTCCCTCCGGCGCGAAGGCTTCTCCCCGAGACGGCTCCCACCCCCCGAGCGGTCGAGACACAAAATGTGCGACGACTGGGGCTTCGTGGCCACGAAACTGCAATCGCCGACATTCGCGACCGCGGGGGCTTGTTACCCTGTAGGTCGGAGACGGGGAGCATGCCGCTGATTCCGTACGTGATCGAGCAGAGCCCGCGCGGAGAGCGGGCTTTCGACATCTTCTCGCGGCTGCTGCGCGACCGGATCGTCTTTCTCGGGAGCGCCATCGACGACGACGTGGCCAACCTCGTCATCGCGCAGATGCTCTTCCTCGAGGCCGAGGACTCCGAGAAGGACATCCATCTCTACATCAACTCCCCGGGTGGGAACGTGACCTCGGGGCTCGCGATCTACGACACCATGCAGTACGTGCGCTGCGACGTGTCGACCATCTGCCTGGGGCAGGCGGCCTCGATGGCGGCCCTGCTGCTCGCGGCCGGGGCGAAGTCCAAGCGGATGGGGCTCCCGAACTCGCGGATCATGATCCACCAGCCGCTCGGGGGCGTGCAGGGGCAGGCGACGGACATCGACATCCACGCCCGCGAAATCCTGAAGCTTCGCCAGCGCTTGAACGAGATCCTGGCATTCCACACCGGATGCGAGATCGAGAAGATCGCCCGGGACACCGAGCGCGATTACCATATGACGGGGGAGGAGGCGTGCACCTACGGTCTGATCGACCGGGTGGTGCGCCAGCACGAGGTCGCACCGAAACCCCAGGGACCCCAGGGACGCAGCAACGGCGGAGGCCAGCGCGGATGAAACGGCGGGATGACGACGCCAACCTCTCCTGCTCCTTCTGCGGCAAGAGCCAGCGGGAGGTCAAGAAGCTCATCGCGGGCCCCACGGTCTACATCTGCGACGAGTGCATCGAGCTGTGCAACGACATCATCGCGGAGGAGTACGGCCAGGAGGAATCCGCGGCGCCGAGCTCGAAGGTGCCGAAGCCGCGCGAGATCAAGGCGTCCCTCGATGAGTACGTGATCGGGCAGGAGCAGGCCAAGAAGATCCTCGCGGTCGCCGTGCACAACCACTACCGGCGCATCGAGAGCCAGACCTTCGTGGGCGACGTCGAGCTGCAGAAGGCGAACATCCTGCTGCTCGGGCCGACCGGCTCCGGCAAGACGCTGCTCGCGCAGACCCTGGCCCGGATCCTCGACGTTCCGTTTACGATTGCCGATGCAACGACCCTCACCGAGGCCGGATACGTCGGCGAGGACGTAGAGAACATCATCCTGAACCTGCTCCAGGCCTCGAACTACGATGTCGAGCGGGCGCAGCGCGGGATCATCTACATCGACGAGATCGACAAGATCGCGCGCAAGAGCGAGAACCCCTCGATCACCCGCGACGTCTCGGGCGAGGGCGTCCAGCAGGCCCTGCTGAAGATCATCGAAGGTACGATGGCGAGCGTGCCCCCCAAGGGCGGCCGCAAGCACCCACAGCAGGAGTTCCTGCAGGTCGACACCACCAACATCCTCTTCCTCTGCGGCGGGGCCTTCTGCGACCTCGAGCGCATCATCGACCGTCGCGTCGGGGTGAAGGGGATGGGCTTCGGCGTGGACCTCGGCAAGCGCAAGAAGCGCAGCGTCGGCGACGTGCTGCGCGACGTACAGGCCGAGGACCTGCTGCAGTTCGGGATGATCCCCGAGTTCGTGGGCCGGCTCCCGGTGATCGCCACCCTCGACGCGCTCGACGAGCAGGCGATGGTGGACATCCTCACCAAGCCGAAGAACGCACTCGTGAAGCAGTACCAGAAACTCTTCGAGTTCGAGAACGTGCGCCTGCGCTTCTCGGAGGGTTCGCTGCGCGCGGTCGCGCGCCAGGCCCACGCGCGCAAGTCCGGCGCCCGCGGGCTGCGCTCGATCCTGGAAACGGTGATGCTCGAGCTGATGTACGACGTCCCGTCGCGCGACGATATCGACGAAGTCGTGATCAGCGAGGAGGTGATCGAGCAAGGGGCGCAGCCCCTGCTGGTCATGAAGCGCGAGCCGAAGGCCGAATCGGCCTAGCTGAGGCCGGCCCCCCGCGAGGGGAGCCCGGACCGGATGGGGGAACATGGGCATCTTCCGAGGCGAGGACGAGGGCGGTGAGAAGGGGGGCTCGGGCGGTCCCAAGGATCGGATCCGTTCGGTTCCGCTGCTGCCGCTGCGGGACATCGTCGTCTTCCCGACCATGGTGGTTCCGCTCTTCGTGGGGCGGATGCGCTCCATCCGCGCGCTCGAGGACGCGATGGGGCGCGAACGCGAGCTCCTGCTCTGCGCGCAGCGCGAGGCCGGCGAAGACGAGCCCAGCGAGGAGGGCATCCACACGATCGGGACGCTCGGCTCGATCATCCAACTGCTGCGCCTTCCCGATGGGACCGTGAAGGTCCTCGTCGAGGGCCGCTCGCGCGCCCGGATCCGGCGCTTCATGAGCCGTGAGCCCTTCTTCGTCTGCGAGATCGAGGAGATCCTCGAGTCCGAGGAGGCCACGGTCGAGCAGGAGGCCCTCGTGCGCAGCGTGCACTCGGCCTTCGAGACCTTCGTGAAGCTCAACAAGAAGATCCCGCCCGAGACGGTCCAGACGGTCACGGCGATCGAGGCCGCCGGGCGCCTCGCGGATACGATCGCCGGGCACCTGAACCTGAAGCTCGACGAGCGCCAGGAGCTGCTCGAGCAGATCGTTCCGGTCAAGCGCCTCGAAGAGGTACACGCGCGGATCCAGGCCGAGATCGAGGTGCTCTCGGTCGAGCGCAAGATCCGTGGCCGCGTCAAGAAGCAGATGGAGCGCTCGCAGAAGGAGTACTACCTCAACGAGCAGATGCGGGCGATCCAGAAGGAGCTCGGAGAGCGCGACGAGTTCAAGAGCGAGATCGACGAGCTCGAGCAGGCGCTGAAGAAGAAGAAGATGCCCCAGGAGCTGCGGACGCGCTGCGAGAAGGAGATCCGCAAGCTCAAGATGATGTCGCCGATGAGCGCCGAGGCGACCGTCGTGCGCAACTACGTCGACTGGTTCCTCTCGCTCCCCTGGGAGGACTACAAGGAGGAGCGGCACGACATCGTGGAGGCGGAGCGGGTCCTCGACGAGGATCATTTCGGCCTCGAGAAGCCGAAGCAGCGCATCATCGAGTACCTCGCGGTGCAGGCCCTCGTCGAGCGCATGAAGGGTCCGATCCTCTGCCTCGTGGGCCCGCCCGGCGTCGGCAAGACCTCGCTCGGGAAGTCGATCGCACGCGCCACCGGTCGCGACTTCGTGCGCGTGTCGCTCGGCGGCGTGCGCGACGAGGCCGAGATCCGCGGCCATCGCCGCACCTACATTGGCGCGCTGCCGGGGAAGATCCTCCAGAGCCTCAAGAAGGCCGGGTCGGGCAACCCCGTCTTCCTGCTCGACGAGGTCGACAAGATGTCGATGGACTTCCGCGGCGACCCGTCGTCGGCGCTGCTCGAGGTGCTCGATCCCGAGCAGAACCACACCTTCAACGACCATTACCTCGATGTCGACTACGACCTGTCGCGGATCATGTTCGTCTGCACCGCGAACGTGCTGCACCAGATCCCGCGGCCGCTCCAGGACCGCATGGAGATCATCCAGCTGCCGGGCTACATCGAGTCCGAGAAGCTCGAGATCGCGCGGAACTTCCTGGTGCCGAAGGTGCTGGAGGCGAACGGCCTCAAGCCGGAGCACATCGAGTTCACCGACGCTGCGATCCTCGAGATGGTCCGCTACTACACCCGCGAGTCCGGCGTGCGCAACCTCGAGCGCGAGATCGCCTCGGTCTGTCGCAAGGTCGCGCGCGAGGTGGTGAAGGCCGGGGCGAACTTCCGCAAGGCCCGCATCACGCCCGCGGCGGTGAAGAAGCGGCTCGGCGTGCAGCGCTACCGCTTCGGCCGGGCCGAGACGGAGAACCGCATCGGCGTCTGCACCGGCCTCGCCTACACCGAAGTCGGAGGCGAGCTGCTCCAGACCGAGGTCTCGGTGACCGCCGGCAAGGGAAAGCTCCAGATCACCGGCCGCCTCGGCGACGTGATGCAGGAATCGGCCAACGCCGCGTTGACCTACATCCGCTCGCGCGCGAAGCAGCTCGGGCTCTCGCGCGACTTCTACTCGAAGGTGGACCTCCACATCCACGTGCCGGAGGGCGCCACGCCGAAGGACGGGCCTTCGGCCGGCATCACGATCGCGACCGCGATCGCGTCGGCGCTGACGCGCGTCCCGGTGCTCTCGAACGTGGCGATGACGGGCGAGATCACGCTGCGCGGGCGCGTGCTCCCGATCGGCGGGCTCAAGGAGAAGATGATCGCGGCGCACCGCGGCGGCATCGACACGCTGATCATCCCGAAAGAGAACGAGAAGGATCTCGTCGACATCCCGGCCAACGTGAAGCGCAACCTGCACATCATCAAGGTGGAGCACATGGACGAGGTGCTGGCGGCGGCGCTCGCCCTCACGAACCCGACCTCCTTCCTCCGCGCGGGCGACCACGCGATCGAGGACATCTACGAGGAGCCGCTGCGCCGCAGCGAAGACGTCGCCGAGCGCCGCAGCCCCGCCGGCGTGAACTGAGAGGCAGTCAGATCGACTCCGCTCGCCTGCGGCTCGCTGCGCGCGCTTCGCGCTTGCGGCGGATCCGGCAAGCGCCTGAAGGGCGCGCGCAGCGAGGCGAAGCCGAGCGGAGCATGCTGCCACCGCTCGATTCGTGGCATCGTCCTCGAGCAAGGCCGCGAAGCGGCCGCGCAGCGAGGCGAAGCCGAGCGGAGCATGCTGCCACCGCTCGATTCGTGGCATCGTCCTCGAGCAAGGCCGCGAAGCGGCCGCGC
>CAYPSI010000282.1:0-9028 GCA_964413375.1 uncultured Spirochaetales bacterium
CATGCCGTCGAGATCGCCCGTCCACTCGCGCTGTGCCCGCTCCATGCCGAGCCAGCGCCGCATCGTGTCGAGCTGCGCCTCGGCACTGCGCGGAGCGAGCGCCAGCACGCTGCACAGGAGCACCAGCAGCCATGCCTTCGCCATCCGCGGCCCATCCACGCCGGCTCCGCTTCGCGACCCCATGGAGTGACCTCCTGCTGGCGCGGGAGAGGATGCCGAAGCCGCCCCGCTCGCGCCAAGACACCGGAATGCCATTGACCTCGGCGACGCGGGCGGGGCGTGCTCAAGCTCGGGGTCCGCAGAGCCGATACGGGAAGGGTGGAAGAGCGTCCCCCCGAAGCTCTCGCGCGGGTCCACCCCACGCGCTGCATCCTCCGACCGAACCGAGTGTCGGCGCCGATGCTGACGGCGATGCTCGCGCTCGTGTGCCTCGCCGGCTGCGCGAAGCCGAAGGTCGGTTACGACGTCGATCCCGAGGCACCGATCGGCGTGTATCAGACCTTCGGGATCCTCGAGCCGAAGCAGCGCGAAGAGATCCCCGAGGACCCCCGCTTCGGCCCCCTCCTCGACCGCCACACGGAAGATGCCATCGACGAGGCACTCCGGAAGCGCGGCTACCAGCTGCGGAGGGAGGGTCCCGTCGACTTCCTGGTCTCCTATTCGAACGAGATCCGGCGCGAGCAGCGAACGGTCGGGAGCCCCATCTCGATCGGAGTCGGCTACGGAGGCTACGTGGGCTCCGGCATCGGAATCGGAACCGGCTGGAGCGGGCCCTCGAGCGCCACGACGCGGACCCTTGCGAAGGGAACGCTCGTGATCGACGTGCTCGAGCCCGAAACTCGCCGGGTCGTCTGGCGCGGCTGGGCGAAGGACACCCTCACGGCCTCCGGCGATCCGAGGGGCGAAGTCTTCGAGGTGGTGAGCCGGATCCTCGAGCAGTTCCCGCAGGCCGCCGCGCGCTGACCGCGCCCTTCGGCTCGCTGGGGCCTTCCCGAGCTCTGCGTGACGAGGACAGGCCGCGGCGGTAGCCTCGCAGCGTGCCGGTTCCCTTCATCGACACGCTGGATCCCGCGTACGACCTGAAGCTCCACGCCACGCACGCGACCGCTCGCGCGCAGTGGTGGTACGCGCGGACTCCGCTCGGGATCCTCGTGCTGCGCTACCGCGACGTCCAGGCGCTACTGCACGAACGGCGCTGGCGAGAGCTCGGTCCCGACGCGCTCCGGATGTCGGGGATCACCAGCGGCCCGCTGTGGGACTGGTTCCACCAGATCCTGTCGACGCAGGAGGGCGAGGCTCACGCGCGCCTGCGCCGCCTGGTGTCGAAGGCCTTTACGCCGCGCAGCGTCGAGCGGCTCCGTCCGATCATGCGGGAGACGGCCCACGAGTTCATCGACCACTTCGCCGGGAAGCAGCGCTGCGAGTTCGTCTCGGACTTCGCAGCGCCCTTTCCGGTACGGGTGATCGGCGCGCTCCTCGGCGTGCCACCCGGCGACTTCGCGAAGTTCCACGCCTGGTCGAGCGACCTCTCGCTCGCCTTCGGCTCCCGCATCGCGGCAGAGCGCAGCCGCATCGAGACGGCGCTGGTCCAGCTCTCCGCCTACGTCGATGGCCTGCTGGCCGAGCGGCGGCGCGCGCCGCGGGACGACCTCATCAGCGGACTCATCGCCGTCGAGGAGCAGGGCGACCGCCTGAGCCCGGAGGAGCTGCGGGCGATGGTCACGGTGCTGATCTTCGGCGGTCAGGACACGACACAGTGTCAACTCGCGTGCTCGCTGGCGACCTTCCTCGATCACCCGGACCAGTGGGAGCTCCTCGCGAAGGATCCCGACGTGGCTACCGGCGCGGCCGAAGAGGTGTTGCGCTACGAGCCTGCCGGCTCGGGCTCACCACGCGTCGCCACGGAAGACTTCCGCTACCGCGAGCTCGAGATCCCGGCCGGAACGATCGCGCACCCCTCGACGCCATCGGCGAATCGCGACCCGGAGATCTACCCGGATCCGGACCGCTTCGACATCACGCGCCACCACCCCGAGCCGCAGCTCACCTTCGGGGGCGGCGTGCATTACTGCCTCGGCGCGGCGCTCGCGCGTGCAGAGCTCCAGGAGGCGCTTCCGATCCTCGCCCGGCGCCTGCCGAAGCTCGAGCCCGACGGCCCCGCCGAGTGGCGCACGCAGGTCCTGATCCGCGGTCCGGCGCGCCTGCCCATCGGCTTCGCAGCGCGGGGCTAGGAGGCCGCTTGCTGGGACGCGGGTCGCTCGTCCTCACTGGATCGTCGCTCGGCAACCCTCCCTTTCGCGCGCTCGTCGAAGCCGCGGCGGCGGGAGCTTTCGCCGGGCTCTCGCTGTGGCCCGCGCCTACCTACCAACGGGCCCGCGCCGAGGGACACTCGGATGCGGACCTGCGCGCGATGCTCGTCGACCACGGCCTCGTCGTGAACGACGTCGACGCGCGAATCGCCTGGGTCGGCCCCGACGATCCGGGCCCCCCGTACCGGGAGGAGCCGAGCGAGCGCGAGCTCTTCACCGCTGCCGAGGCGCTGGGTGCGCGCTGCTGCAACGTGCTGCTGGCCAGTGCCTCGGTGATCTCGCAGGAGCCCGGCGCCGTGAGCCTCTTCGACGCGGCGACCGAAGTCTTCGCCGGAGTCTGCGACCGCGCGGCCAGACACGGTCTCGTCGCGACGCTCGAGTTCTCGCCCGGCTCCGCGGTCCGGGACGCGCGGACCGCGCTGGCGATCGCGCTGGGCACGGGCCGCCCGAACAGCGGCATCCTGCTCGACACCTGGCACTGCCACCATGGCCCGACGAGCTTCGAAGACCTGCGCGCGCTCCCCGGGGAGCGTGTGCTCGCCGTCCAGCTCTCCGACGTCCCAGCCGAGCCGCCCGCGGACCTCGCCCATGCGACGCGGCGCGCCCGGCTCGTGCCGGGCGAAGGAGCCTTCGACTGGACGGGATTCCTGGGCATCCTCGCGGCGATCAAGAGCCGCGCGCCTCTCACCGTCGAGGTGCTGAACGACGAACTCGCCGCGGCGCACCCGCCGCGCGAGCTGGCGCGTCGGCTCGGAGACGCCGTCCGCGCGCTCAGCGGATCTCGAGCAGCGGCTGCGGCCTGCGCGCGCTGATCTCGGCGTAGAAGTCGTTGCCCTTGTCGTCGATCACGATGAAGGCCGGGAAGTCCTCGACCTCGATGCGCCAGATCGCCTCCATGCCGAGCTCGGGGAACTCCTGCACCTCGACCTTGCGAATCGAATCCTTCGCGAGCCGCGCCGCGGGGCCACCGATCGAGCCGAGGTAGAAGCCGCCGTGCTTCTTGCAGGCCTCGCGGACCGGCGCGCCGCGGTTGCCCTTTGCGAGCATCACGAGGCTCCCGCCGCGGGCCTGGAAGAGGTCGACATAGGAATCCATGCGACCGGCCGTCGTCGGGCCGAAGGAGCCCGACGGCAGCCCCTCGGGCTTCTTCGCGGGCCCGGCGTAGTAGATCGGGTGCGCCTTGAAGTAAGCGGGAAGGTCCCGACCGGCGTCGAGCCATTCCTTGAGCTTCGCGTGCGCGATGTCTCGCGCGACGATCATCGGCCCCGAGAGCGAGAGCCGCGTCGTGACCGGATGGCGCGACAGCTCCGCCTGGATCTCCCGCATCGGGCGCGAGAGGTCCACGCGCACGACTCCCTTCGGAAGCTCCGCGTCGGTCACCTCCGGCAGGTACTTCGCCGGGTGGGTCTCGAGCTGCTCGAGGAAGACCCCCTCGCGCGTGATCTTGCCCTTGATCTGCCGGTCCGCAGAGCAGGAGACGCCGAGGCCGACCGGGCAGGAGGCAGCGTGACGCGGGAGCCGGATCACGCGCACGTCGTGCGCGAAGTACTTGCCGCCGAACTGGGCACCGATCCCGGTCTCGCTGCACAGCTTCAGGATCTTCGCCTCGAGATCCGGGTCCCGGAAGGCGCGTCCGAGCTCGTTGCCACTGGTGGGCAGCCCATCGAGGTAACGGCAGCTCGCGAGCTTGACCGTCTTCAGCGTGAACTCTGCCGAGGTGCCCCCGACGACGAGCGCCAGGTGGTAGGGCGGGCAGGCGGAGGTACCGAGGGTACGGATCTTCTCGGCGACGAAGCGCAGCAGCGACTCCGGGTTCAGCAGCGCCTTCGTCTCCTGGTAGAGGAAGGTCTTGTTGGCCGAGCCACCGCCCTTGGCCACGAAGAGCAGCTCGTACATGTCCCCCGGCTCGGAATGGATCTCGATCTGCGCCGGAAGATTCGAAGCGGTGTTCTTCTCGGTGTACATGTCGAGCGGGGCCAGCTGCGAGTAGCGCAGGTTCTGCTCCTGGTAGGTGCGGTAGATACCGCGGGCGATCGCCTCGGCGTCGTCCCCGAAGCTGAGCACGCGCTCACCCTTGTGCGCCATCACGAGAGCGGTACCGGTATCCTGGCAGGAGGGCAGCACCCGGCCGGCGGCGATGTTCGCGTTCTTCAGCAGCTCGAGCGCGACGAAACGGTCGTTCTCCGAAGCCTCGGGGTCTTCCAGGATCTGCGCGAGCTGGGCCAGGTGACCCGGGCGCAGCAGGAAGGAGACGTCGTCGAAGGCCGCGGCGGCGAGCCGCGTGAGTGCATCGGGATCGACACGCAGAAACTCGCGGCCGGCGAGCTCCACGACCTCGACCCCGTCGCTGCCGAGCTTGCGCCAGGGCGTAGTCTCGGGCCCGAGCTCGAAGAGCGGCTGATAGCGAAACGCGCTCATGGTCGATCTCCCCCGGCTCCGACGGTAGCATGAACTCGATGCGCTCCTGGATCACCTGCCTCGCAACCGCCGTCCTTCTTTTTGCGCCCGCCGCGGGGTTCGCACAAGACGCCGCGCCGGTGCTCGTCAGCGCCGGAAAACGGGTCTCGATCGAGTACACGCTCCGACTCGAGGACGACACACTCGCGGCCTCGAACGTCGGCGAGGCGCCGCTGGTCTACGCGCAGGGCGCCGGGAACATCTTGTCCGGCCTCGAGCGCGCACTCGAAGGAATGGCCGAAGGCGACTCGAAGCAGGGCACGCTCGAGCCGAAGGATGCCTATGGCGAGATCGACGCGCAGCTCTTCCAGGAGGTGGAGACGTCGCGGATTCCGGAGCAGGACCGCAGGGTCGGCGCGAAGCTCCTCTACCGTGAAGAAGCGAGTGAACCTCGACTGGTGCGCGTCCACGAGGTGCGCGCCGACCGGATCGTGATCGACATGAACCACGCCTACGCCGGTAGCGAGATCCGCTACCACGTAAAGGTGCTGAAGATCGAGTGAGAAAGTGAGCATGAGCGAGATCACCCCCGCCACTGCGCCCGAGGCCCTGCTCCAGATGCTGGGGCAGGAGCTGCCCCGAACGGCCCAGGACTTGCGCCGACTCGTCGACGGCTTCGGCGCGCTCGTGAACCAGGGCGTGCCCGAGCTCGGCGCGCTCCACGAAGCCGTGCCGATCGCGGAAGGTGTCAGCGCTGACCTGCTGGTTCCGCGCGGTGCCGGGCCGCATCCGGTGCTGGTCTACCTGCACGGTGGAGGCTGGGTCTGCGGAAGCCCGCGCACGCACCGCAAGCTCGCTGCGCGCTTCGCCGAGGCCGGATACCTCGTCGTGAACGTCGACTACCGGCTCGCGCCGGAGCACCCCTTTCCGACACCCTTCGAGGACTGCGTGGCCGCGCTGCGCTGGGCTGCGCGAGAAGCGGGGCGCTTCGGCGGGGATCCGCGGCGGCTCGCGGTCGGCGGCGACTCGGCCGGGGCGAACCTCGCGGCCGCGGCCTCGGTCGCACTGGCCGCGGATCCGGCGCGCCCGCGCGCTGCGCTGCTGATCTACGGCGTCTTCGATTTCGCGACGCTCAGCGCGGCGGCGCCCGCGGCGGGTCCGCAGGCCGGACCGTTGGTGGAGATCGGCAAGGATCTGCTCGATCTGATGGTGGGCTCCTACCTCGGGAGCTCCCCCGGCGCGGCGCTCCTCGCCGACCCCCGGGTGAGCCCGCTGCACGCGGCGGAGCACCTCCCGCCGAGCCACATCGTCGTCGGCGGCGCGGATCCACTCGCCTCACAGGCCGACGCGCTCGCGGCGGCGCTGCGCCGGGCCGGCATCGAGCACGAGCACCGGGTCGATCCGGGGATGCCGCACGGCTACACGCAGATGGAGTTCCTGCCGCCCGCGCGCGTTGCGATCGACCGGATGATCGCGTTCCTGCGCGCGCGGCTCTGCTAGCGCTGCAGGATCGGCCGCGCGTCCATCGCGGCCATCCAGCGCTGAAGATGCGCGAGACCTTCGACGGACACGCCGGACCAGCCGTGGGTGCGCACCCAGGACCCGTTCGCGATGTCCGCGATCGAGTACTCGTCCGCGAGCCACTCGCTCTCTCCGAGGCGGCGGTCGAGCATCTCGAAGAGGCGTCGCGACTCGTCCTGATAGCGGTCGATCACCGACTGGATCTTCTCGGGGAAGTAGCGGAACAAGAGCTTTCCGCGCGGGCCCGCGCCGCGGCAGTATGCCACGCCGGGGCGGATCCGACCGGCTTGAAGAGGTGCAGCCGGGGCCGTCGGCGGGGTAGAATGAGGCGTTCCCCTCCGCCCCCGAGCGGCCGGCGTCCGGGCATTCCGCGCGCGAGCGCCGTCGGGGCAGATCGTTCCCGGGAGGTCTCCCGATGGTCCAGGTAATCAAGCTCGGCGTGAAACGCCCCGCGACGCGCCCGCTGCTTCCCGACCCGGAGCCGCGCGAGGTCCGCTACACGCTGATCTCGTCCGACGATCACCTGATGGAGCCGCCGCACGCGTTCGAGGGCCGCTTCCCGGCAAGGCTCCAGGACCAGGCGCCCCGCATCGTCGAGACGGAAGAGGGCCACCAGGTCTGGGTGCTCGAGGATACGCCCTACTTCCAGGTCGGCTTCATGGCCGTCGCGGGCCGCGCGCACGAGGACCGCCGCGTCGAGCCGTCGCGCTTCGACGAGGTGCGCCGCGGCTGCTGGAGCATCAAGGATCGCATCCGCGACATGGACCTCGGCGGAATCTGGGCCTCGCTCAACTTCCCGTCGGGCGTGACCGGCTTCGGCGGGACGCTCTTCTCGGAGACGAAGGACCCCGAGCTCGGCCTCGCCTGCGTGCGCGCGTGGAACGACTGGCTCTTCGAGGAGTGGTACGGCTCCTACCCGGAGCGGATCGTCCCGCTCGGCATCACCTACCTGCGCGATCCTGCGAAGGGCGCGCAGGAGATCCGCCGCAACGCGAAGCGCGGCTTCAAGGCGGTCACGCTACCGGAGCAGCCGCACCGCGTGGGCTATCCCGCCGTCTTCGATCCCTACTGGGAACCGATCGTCCGCGCCTGCGCGGAAACGGGGACCGTGCTCTCGTTGCACGTGGGCTCGGCCGGCTTCCCGCCGATGCCGAAGGGCGCGCCGATGCTCGAGCTCGGCGCCACGATGTTCCAGGCGGAGGCCTTCACCTCGTGCGCGCAGTGGCTGTGGAGCGGCTGGCCGGCCCGCTACCCGGAGCTCAAGATCACGATGTCCGAGGCCGGCATCGCCTGGGTGGCCGGTCTGATCGACCGCCTCGACAACATCATGGCGCGCTCGGGCTACGGCTCGGGCTGGCCCGACAAGCAGACGGGACCGAGCGACGTCCTGCGCCGGAACTTCTGGTTCTGCATGATCGACGACCCGTCGACGCTCTCGACGCGAGACGCCATCGGCGTCGAGAACATCGTGTTCGAGTCCGACTACCCGCACGGCGACGGCACCTGGCCCGACACGCAGCTCGTGATGCATCGCCTGCTCGGCAAGCTGCCGCTTCGCGAGCAGCGCATGATCGCGCACGAGAACGCCGCGAAGCTGTATCGGCACCCGCTGCCGAAAGTCTGTTTGCCTCGGTAGCTGGCCTACGCCCCGTCCCAGCGCTTGAACACGAGCGAGGTGTTCACGCCGCCGAAGGCGAAGTTGTTGCTCATCACAATGCGCGCGTCGATTTCGCGCGGGGCGCCGCGGATGTAGTCGAGTTCGCCGCAGCGCGGGTCGATGTCCGTGAGGTGCAGGGTCGGCGCGAACCAGCCCTCGCGCAGCATCTCGATCGTCCACCAGGCCTCGATCGCGCCGCAGGCGCCGAGCGTGTGGCCGATGTAGCTCTTCAGCGAGCTGACCGGCATGCGCGCGCCGAAGAGGCCCGAGGTGGCCTGGCTCTCGGCGATGTCCCCCTGCTCGGTAGCGGTGCCGTGCGCGTTCACGTAGTCGACCGCGTCCGCCGCGATGCCGGCGTCGGCGAGCGCGAGTTCCATGGCGCCGCGCATGCCGCTCATGTCGGGCTGCGTCACGTGCTTGCCGTCGCAGTTGGTGCCGTAGCCGATCAGCTCCGCGAAGATCGGCGCGCCGCGCGCGAGCGCGTGCTCGAGCTCCTCGAGCACGAGCGTCGCGGCGCCTTCGCCGACCACGAGGCCGTCGCGCGAGACGTCGAAGGGGCGCGGCGTCGTGCTCGGCGCGTCGTTGCGCGTCGACGTCGCGAACATCACATCGAAGACGGCCGCGTCGACCAGGTGAAACTCTTCGGCGCCGCCGGTGATCATCAGCTTCTGCTTGCCGAAGCGGATCGACTCGTAGCCGTAGCCGATGCCCTGGCTGCCGGAGGTGCACGCGCTGCAGGTCGGGATGATGCGCCCGCGCACGCCGAAGAACTGCGCGAGATTCGCGGCGACGGTGTGGCTCATCAGCTGGATGTAGTCCGTCGCCTTGATGCCCTGCAGCGTTCGATTCGCGTGCAGGCCTTTGGCGTAGGCCTCGAGCGCGGGCTGGCTGCCGGCGGTGGAGCCATAAGAGATTCCCGTCGAGCCGTCCGTCAGGGCCGGGTTCGCGAGCAGCCCGGAGTCCTCGAGTGCGAGCTCGGTCGCGCGCGTCGCGAGCAGCGAGACGCGGCCCATGCTGCGCGTCTTCTTGCGCGGCCAGGCCTCCGGCACGACGAAGTCGGGTACCAGCGCCGCGAGCCGCGTGCGCATGCCCTCGATCGTCGCCAGCTCCTCGCAGCGGCGGACGCCCGAGCGCCCCGAGCGCA
>CAYPSI010000283.1:0-1812 GCA_964413375.1 uncultured Spirochaetales bacterium
TGCCGCCGGGTCGCGGTCGCCGTCGCCGCGGCGGAGCCGGCCTTCGGCGGCGACGCGGAATCGACGGCCGAGCGCTTTGCGGAGCTGCTGCTGCGGCGCGAGTTCCTGCCCAATAGCCCGACGCTGATGAACGCCGGGACGACGCTCGGCCAGCTCTCGGCCTGCTTCGTGCTGCCGATCGAGGACTCGCTCGAGAGCATCTTCGAGGCGGCGAAGCGGATGGCGGTGATCCACCAGTCGGGAGGGGGTACCGGCTTCTCCTTCTCTCGACTGCGGCCTGCAGGAGACTCGGTGCAGACGAGCCCGGGCATCGCCTCGGGGCCGGTCTCCTTTCTCACGGTCTTCGACGCGGCCACCGCGGTGATCCGGCAGGGCGGGCGACGGCGCGGCGCGAACATGGGCGTGCTGCGCGTGGATCACCCCGACGTCTTCGAGTTCGCCGCGGCGAAGGCGGACCCGGACCGGATCGCGAACTTCAACCTATCGGTGGCCGCCACGGACGCCTTCTTCGAAGCAGTCGTCGGCGGCAAGGACTTCGACCTCACGAATCCCCGCAACGGACGGGTGACGCGCAGCGTTCCGGCGCGCGAGATCCTGGCCGCGATCGTGCGCAATGCCTGGGCGAGCGGTGATCCGGGCCTGCTCTTTCTCGACGCGATCGAGCGCGCGAATCCGACGCCGGCGCAGGGGCCGCTCGAGGCGACGAATCCTTGCGGCGAGCTCCCCTTGCTCGCGAACGAGAGCTGCAATCTGGGATCGCTGCGGCTCGACGCCTTCCTGCGGCCGGACGCGCTCCGGACAACCAGCGGTGGTTGGGAGGACAAATTAGACCTGCAGCGCCTCGATCTCGCGGTGGATCTGTGCGTGCGCTTCCTCGACGACGTGATCGAGGTGAGCCGCTTCCCCTTCCCGGAGATCGCGCGCACGACGCGCCGCAACCGCAAGCTCGGCCTCGGCGTGATGGGCTTCGCCGATCTTCTCGTCGAGCTCGGGGTCGCGTACGACGCGCCCGAAGCCAGCGCGGTGGCCAGCGGCGTGATGGCCCGGATCGCGGCCCGTGCCGAGCGTGCCTCGACCCGGCTCGCCGAGGAACGCGGGGTCTTTCCGGGCTTCGCGGGCTCGCGTGCCGAGGCGCGCGGCTTGCGGCTGCGCAATGCGAGCCTCACCTCGATCGCCCCGACGGGGACGCTCTCGATCCTCGCGGACTGCTCGGCGGGGATCGAGCCCTACTTCGCGCTCGCGTATGTGCGCCACGTCCTCGACGGGGCCCGGCTTCCGGAGACGAATCCGCGCTTCGAGCTCGCGCTGCGCGATGCGGGGGCCTGGAGCAGCGATCTCGTGGCCGAGATCCGGGCCCGCGGTTCTGCGCGCGGCGTCGCCGGGGTTCCCGAACGCGTGCAGCGGCTCTTCCCGACGGCGGCCGACCTCTCTCCCGACGCCCACCTCGCGGTGCAGGAGGCTTTTCAGCGTCACGTCGACAACGCGGTGTCGAAGACCATCAACCTGCCCGCCGAAGCGACGCTCGCGGATGTGGAGCGGATCACCCTCTCGGCGTGGCGCCGCGGCCTGAAGGGCGTCACCGTGTTCCGCGAAGGCTGCAAGGGACGCGCCGTTCTCGTGCGCGGGAGCGCGGGCCTCGAGCTCAGCGGCGACGCACCGGCCTGTACGCCGCAGCGCTGTGACTGAGTCTCGCACTAGCCCGATCGGGCGCCGCGTGCTACAAGGCCCTTCCGCCCTAGATGCGCGATTTCCCGACGGAATCGCGCTCCCGGAGGAGGAGTGATGCCGAGGGCCTACTCGATCAGCGCAGAG
>CAYPSI010000284.1:0-3700 GCA_964413375.1 uncultured Spirochaetales bacterium
ACCATTCCGCAATAGCCGCCCATCTGCGCGATGGCGTCGTGCACTCCATAGCCGAGCAGGCGCTGGGCGCGCTCCGGTAGCTCGCGCGCGATCGCCGGGGGCGTTGCGAGCACGTTGTTCTCCTCGGTGCGCAGCCAGCCGACGAGGTACGAGAGATGGAGGCCGCGGCGCCACTCACTCTGCGTGTGGTTCGTGCCGGCGGCGTGCAGCAGCGAGCCGAGGTAGACCACGGCCGACCCGGCGGGCATCACCGCCTGCGTAAACTCGTCCGCCGTCGGCTGACGACCCCAGGGCCAGCGGTGGCTTCCGGGCACGAGGAGAGTCCCGCCGTTTCGGGCCGTGAACTCCGAGAGCGCGATCATCGACGCCACCTGGAGGGTCGGGGCCGGGCGCGGCACGTGCACCCAGACCAGCTCGTCGCGGTGGACGAACTGCTGCTGCGCGCCCGGTCCGCGGTCGATGATGTGGCCGAGGTTCAGCAGGTACTCCGCGCAGGCGGGGAGCAGCACGGCGTCGCAGATTCCGAGCAGGGTGGGGTGACAGAGGACCTCGGTCGCGAAGCTGCGCGACTTCGAGGCGAGTCCCGCGACGTGGCGCGTGCGCGTTCCGAAGAAGCCGGCGACGGCAGGGTTCAGGTGCCCCATGCCCGGGTCTGCCGCTGCGACGGCCGCATCGACCTCGACGTTCAGGCGCGCGAGCGTCGCGGGGTCGAGGAGCCCCTCGATCACGACCGCACCGTCCTCCTCGAGCGCGGCGACGAGGTCTCCGATCGGCTTGTCCTTGGCGAGTCGGCGGAGCTCGGGCGGCATGGGGACCTCCTCGGGATGGGCTCGGACCCGGACGCGGGCACCGCGATCGCGTCGAGTCTACCACGCGCCCGCCGCGGTAGAGTCCGGGCACGCTGGTCGCTCCGACCTCCGGAGTCGCGCGTCCCGACGAGGCGACCTTCCCGCCTGGGGCCGCTGCAGGGTCCGCCGGATCGAGCGCTTTCAGGAAGGTGAGGAGGCAAGGGATGGACTTCGCCTGGGAGCCCGAG
Organism: uncultured Spirochaetales bacterium; assembly: GCA_964413375.1. Taxonomy (GTDB): domain Bacteria; phylum Myxococcota_A; class UBA9160; order UBA9160; family SMWR01; genus CAZUYC01. The sequence continues at coordinate 1,037 of CAYPSI010000284.1, forward strand.
TATTCGGAGTTCCGCGCCGAGCTGCGCGCATTCATCCGCGAGTGGCGCACGCCCGAGCTGCTGCGCGAGTACGCCGCAAGCTACGGGGCGCCGGGCCCGCGCATCCGCGCTTTCCATCACGCGCTCGACGCGCGCGGCTGGATGCGGATGTGCTGGCCCAAGCAGGTCGGCGGCGGCGGGCGCAGCATGCTCTACCACTACCTCTTCGTCGAGGAGATGGAGTACTGGGGAATGCCCTACGGGAACCTCACCTTCACCTCGATTGCGCCGACGCTCGCCGCGTGGGGCACGGAGCAACAGAAGCGCGAATACCTGCCGGGGATCTACCGCGGCGAGCTCGTCTTCGCGCTCGGCTACAGCGAGCCGAACGCCGGCACGGACCTGGCGTCGCTGCGCACGCGCGCGCTTCGCGTGGGCGACGAGTGGGTCGTGAACGGGCAGAAGATCTGGACCTCGCTGGCCGACGTCGCCACGCACATCTGGCTCGCGGTCCGCACCGACCCCGACGCGCCGAAGCACGCGGGAATCTCGCTGCTGATCGTCCCGAAGCAGAGCCCGGGGCTCACGATCCGTCCCCTCCATACCATGTACGGCGGCCACACGAACGAGACCTTCTACGACGACGTGCGCGTGCCCGCCGCGAATCTCGTGGGCGAGGTGAACCGCGGCTGGCCGATCATCATGCATGCGCTCAACCACGAACGCGTCGCGCTCGCGGCGACAGGCTCTCTCGCACGCCTCTTCGACAGCCTGGTCGAGTACCTGCGCGACGAGCGCCCGAGGGAGCTCGCAGACCCCGTCGTGCGCCGTCGCCTGGCGGAGCTCTGGCTGCGACTGCGCGAACATCGTGTGCTCGCGCTCCAGAACGCCTGGCTCGTCGCAAAGGGCCAGACGCCGATCGCGGAGGCATCGATGGCGAAGATCTCGGCGACCGAGCTCCGGACCGAGCTCGCGAATGCCGCGATGGACCTGCTCGGGCGCTCGGGCGGGCTCAGCGAGCCCTCGGGTGCCCGGGCGCCACTCGGCGGCCGCGCCGAGTGGACCTTCCGGCTCTCGCCGATCTTCCGCTTCGGCGGCGGCACGAACGAGGTGATGCGGGACATCGTCGCCGCAGCGGGCCTCGGGCTGACCGGGCGCCAGGGGGCTCCGACGTGAACCTCGATCCGACCGAAACGCAGTCGCTGCTCCAGGAGACCGTGCGCGGCTTCCTCGAGCGCGAGCTCCCGACCGAGCGCCTTCGCGCCCTCGAACGCGAGGGCAAGCTCGACACGGAGCTCTGGGGCTCCATCCTCGGCCACGGCTGGTTGGCACTTCCCTTCGCGGAGGAGCAGGGCGGCGGCGGGGGATCGCTCGTCGACGCCGGCATGCTGGCCTTCGAGCTCGCGCGCCGCGCGGCGATCGTGCCGGTCCTCGAGGTGGTCGCCGCCGGACGCGTGCTCGAGGCCTTCGGCGGCGAGCCGGGACGCGAGATCGTGCGCGCTGCGATCGCCGGCGACGCGCTGCCGGTGCCGGCGCTCGTCGAGGCGGGCGGTCGTGGAGAGGAGCTCGCGCTCACATTCGAAGGCGGGTGCCTGCGCGGCGAGAAGCTGCACGTCGACTACGGGCACTTCGCGACGCATCACCTCGTCTCGGCGCGGGCTGACGGCGAGCCGGCTCTCTGCCTGGTCGCCGCATCGGGCCCGGAGCTGCACTGCGAGCCGCTGCGCTCGATCGGACGTACGCCCGTCTGCGCGGTGCGCTACGAGGGTGCCCCCGCGCAGCGCGTGGCCGGTCCGGACGCGCTCGCAGCACTCGAGCGCATCGGACGCGCGCTCGCGGCGGTGCAGTGCGTGGGCTCGATGGCGCAGGCGCTCGACGCGACGGTCCGCTACGCGCAGCTGCGCGAGCAGTTCGGGCGCCCGATCGCGAGCTTCCAGGCCGTGCGCCACCACTGCGCGAACATGGCGATCCGGGTGGCGAGTGCCAGGCTGCTCGCCTTCGAGGCGCTGTCCGCACTCGACGCCGGAACCGCCACGGACGCGCAGGTCGCGCTCGCAAAGGCCTCGGCCTCGCGCGCGGCGCCCGAGGTGCTGATGCTCGCGCACCAGATCCACGGCGGGAACGGCGTGATCGAGGAGAACGACCTGTACTTTTTTACGCTCCGCGGCAAGGAGCGCTCGCTCGCCTGGGGGACCGTCGAGGAGTGCCTCGCGATCGCGGCCGGCGCCGTCTCCGAGCCGGCGGACTGGTTCTGAGCGGCGGGATGTCAGGGCCGGAATCGGGCTCATCCCGGGTGCGCGAGGGGCCGATGAGGCCTGGAAGATCCGCGCTGGATCCTCCGGGGGGATGGAGATCCCGATGCGCCGCTCGGACGACGAGCCGGAAGCTCGCGAAGACGCGCCGCGCGCGGTCGACGAGGGTCCCTTCGAGGTACCGGTGCGCGATCTCGCGCGCGAGCGCGAGGAGCGCTTCCGCGCGATCGCCGAGCACGCGCGGGAAGGCATCGCCGAGCTCGACGCCGAGGGCCGCCTCGTCTACGTGAGCCCCGGCTACACCGAGCTCCTCGGCTGGTCGCCCGACGAGGTACTGGGCCGCGCCGCCCTCGAGCTGGTCCACCCCGAGGACGCTCCCGCCGTCGCGAGCGGCCGCGCCTGCTCGGAGAACCCCGCGGACCGCACGCTTCGG
>CAYPSI010000285.1:0-2127 GCA_964413375.1 uncultured Spirochaetales bacterium
CTGGCGCACGGATCGACGGCGAGCGGCAGCCGCCTCCCGAAGGCGGGCCAAGGCCCGAAGGGAACTCTCGGGCAGCGGATCGACGAAGTCTGCTGCGCGCTTCGCATCGGCTCTCGATCGGAGCATCCGCGCCGCGGCCCGACAGGCCGCGCCGAGCAACCGCGCTCGGTCCTCCGCCGTGAGGTCCCGGTAGAACTCGACCTCACCCCGTAGATCCAAGCCATCGGGCACGTGCGGCCAGGCGCGAGTGGTCACGGGCGAATGATAGCTCGGATCCAACGATCGGGGGCATAGGGGTTTGTAGCTGCGTGCCTTGGCATGGCAACGTTCGAAAAAGCGATTTCGGTAAAGTAGACCCACGCGTCGGTCAGTCGGGTGTTGGAGCTTGAGGGGGAACGCGATGGACCGATTCCTTCTCTAGCCTTCGATCCCGACGCGCAAGAACGCCTGCGCGTAATTCTCAGCGACAGATCGCCTCGCAAGGCACGCCGTCGCTGTCGCCGTCGAGTCTCGTGACGCCGCACTGCTCGAGGTAGAAGCGCGCCTCCGCGCAGCTCGCCATCTCGCGACACACGCGCTTGCCGGCGCATGTAAAATCACCGAGGTTCGGTTGCGCGCTCTCCGGACTCAAACCGGACTGCGCGGGCGACCTTTCGCCGCCGCTCGGTGAGCCACCCCCACGCGAGGGATGCCGCCACTCCCAAGGCGGCACCTGCTGTGCTTCGGGCAGGCTCCAGAGCCCGCGCCGCGCCGCGCGCGCCTCGGCCTCGAGCTTGTAGAGGACCGGGTCGTCTGTGTACTTGCGATACACCCACGCATTCCCCTCGCGCACGAGCTCGCAGCCGACGCACAAATTGTCGGCGTAGACCTCCCCCAGCGTGCGTCCGTGTCGATCCGTGCCGACGTCGTTCACGCGCACCTCCTTTCCGAAGACGCGCCGTGACAAGGCCCGCGTCGCCCGATCGGCCCACGGCTGTCCCCGCTCAGGAGTGTCGATTCCGGAGAGGCGCACGCGGCGCGTCTCGTGGCCCACGAGCACGTCGATCGTATCCCCGTCGACCACGCCGACGACGCGGCCTTCGAAGAAGTCCGCGGCGGCGGGTGGTGCGATGACGAGTGCGGCGAGCAAGAGCGCGGCTCGGACGTGAGTCACCTGCTGATTTTCCTCGGCGAACGCTCTTGCGCCGTGAGTCAGGGGTCGAGGACGAAGGGATCCGGGGCAAGGAGACCGGAATAGGCATCCTAGGGCATCGGGGTTTTAGCGGCGTTCGCCTACGGGGTCCGGGTAGCGTGCGATCCCGCCGGGAGTTGTCAGAAGGAGCGTCATCGGAAGCAGGATCCCCGCTTGTTCGGCCGATCCGCTATCCGCTGACCCCGATGCCGACGATCAAGGCGGCTCCGCAGCTGCCAAGCCAGGCGACCGCAAGCGCAGCGCGCAGCGAGCCGCAGGCGAGCGGAGATCACCGGGCAAGCGCAGCGCGCAGCGAGCCGCAGGCGAGCGGAGTTCATCGAACCAGCCGCTCGTAGAGCTCGCGCACCTGGCGCTCGGTGTCGGCGAGACTGCCGGAGTTGTCGATCACGAAGTCTGCGAGCGCGCGCTTCTCCTCGATCGGCATCTGGGAGCGCACGCGGCGCAGCGCCTCGTCGCGGCCGTAGCCGTCGCGCGCGACCTGCCGCTCGATCTGTTGCGGCTCGAAGGCGTAGACGAGGACGGTGGTGTCGAAGCCGAGCTGCGCCGCGTTGCCGGTGCCCGCCTTGCGGCCCTCGAAGAGCAGCGGGATGTCGAGCACGACGAGGCCGACCCGGGCCTGGCGCGCCGCCTCGAGCCGGCGCCGCATCTCGGCGCCGACCCCGGGGTGCACGATCTTCCCGAGGCGCAGGCGGGCGTCGGGGTCGCGGAAGACGAGCTCGCCGAGGCGGGCGCGGTCGAGTTTTCCGTCCGCTCCGATCAGCTCCGCTCCGAAGGCGGCAGCGATCTCCGCGAGCATCGGCGTACCGGGTGCCTGGAGCTCGTGGACGATGGCGTCGGCGTCGATCACCACGGCGCCGAGACGGGCAAGGATGCCTGCGACGGTGCTCTTTCCGGTTCCGATGCCGCCGCTGAGGCCGATCACTCGGGTCACGGCC
>CAYPSI010000286.1:0-7995 GCA_964413375.1 uncultured Spirochaetales bacterium
CGCCGTGACCAGCGTCTCGGGGCTGGGTCTCGCCTGGAGCCCCGTGCGCCACCAGTGCTCCGGGCGCGCTCAGACGGGGCTCGCGGTCTGGCAGGCCCGCGGCCAGCCCTCGGGCGACGGCGTCGTCACGGCGACTTTCTCAACGACTTCGGAGAACGCCGTCCTCGCCGTCTCGCGCTACGCGAACGCGGACGTGCTCGATGCCGCGGGCGCCGTGTCCGCGAATAGCGTCGGGGTCGCGGGCGCCTGCTCGGGCGGCCAGGACCAGGATCGCTACACGCTCCAGGTCGACACGACCACGCCGAGCGGCCTGCTGTACGTTGCGGCCGCCATGCGCCACCGCGATCACCTCCCCGGCAGTGGCTACGAGGAGCGCATCGAGCTGCACAAGGGCAGCGGGGGGAGCACTGCCGGGCTCTCCATCGCGGACCGGCGCATCGGCTCGCCAGGCCTCGAGGCCGTCCAGGGCCGCTTCGATTCGGTCGTGGACTGGGCGGTCGTCGCCCTCGAGATCCCGGCCTCACCACCGCCCTCGAGAAACTCCAGCCGCCACCGACGCTGACGCGATCCCGCCGGCTTGCGCCCAGGCCGCGCAGCGTACGCGCACCTCCGCCGAGATGGCGCAGCCTTCGATGCGCTGCTCGACTGCGCGCTCGTCGGATCCCTCACGCGAGCTGGAGCTGGCGCCCCGCCATCCAGCCGCCGTCGACGACGAGCGCGTGGCCGGTCACGAAGGAGGCGTCGTCGGAGGCGAGGAAGAGTGCGCAGGCCGCCACCTCCTCGGGGCGCCCGAAGCGCTGCATCGCGTGCCAGTTTCGCATCTGCGCGCGCACGACCTCGAGCCCCGGCGTGTCGAGCGGGGAGGTGAGCGGGGTCTCGATCAGCCCCGGGCAGAGGCAGTTCACGCGGATCCCATCCTGCGCGTAGTCGAGCGCCATGTTCTTCGTCATCAGCACCACGCCACCCTTCGACGCGTTGTACGCGAGCGCGCCCGACATGCCCTCGAGGCCCTCGACGCTGGCGAGGTGGATCACGCTCCCCGAGCGCTGCGCGATCATCGCCGGGAGAACGTGCTTCGCGACGAGGTAGGAGCCCTTCAGGTTGATGTCGACGACGCGCTCCCAGTCCTCTCGCGCGACCTCGTGAGCGCGCCCGCCGCCCGCCGCGACGCCCGCGGCGTTCACCAGCACGTCGATCCTTCCGAAGGCCTCGAGCACCGCGGCGACCGCCTGCTCGATCGCCGCCTCGTCGCGCACGTCGACGCCGTCCCGGAAGAGCGCCTTCGACGCGCTCTGCTCCACTTGCTGCCAGGAGCCGCCGACGGGCTTCTGGAGATCCACCCCCGCCACGCTCGCACCCTCGGCGGCGAAGCGAAGGGCACAGGCTGCACCGATCCCCGATGCAGAACCCGTGACGAGCGCCACCTTGCGATCGAGCCTTCCCACGTCTTCCTCCTCTGCGCCGAAGCGCCTACGCGAGCTTCTGCACCAGGGGCTGCGTCTCCGCGATGAAGCGCAGGATCTCTTCCTCCCGGCGCGGGAGGAGGAGCGTCAGACGTGCCACGCCGAGGTCTCGATAGCGCTGTGCCGTATCGAGGTCGATTCGCGGCGGCGGCGTGATGCTGAGCTCGAGCACACCGAGCTCCGCGGGGCGCGCGACGGCACGCGCCGCATCAGCGAGGCCAGCGATGTCCTGCTTCGCGGTGGCGAGGTCGCGCAGAAAGCCGTACCAGCCGTTGCCGCGCGACACGGCGCGCCGGAATGCGAACGGACTGTGCCCTCCTACCAGGATCGGCGGGTGCGGCTTCTGCACCGGGCGCGGCTGCGCGTCGATGCCCGAGAAGCGGACCGTGCGCCCGGCGAAGCTCGGGCTCTGCTGCGTCCAGAGCGCGCGGATCGCGTCGATGTACTCGTCGGCTCGCGCGCCGCGATCGTCGAAGCGCGCGCCGACCGCGTCGAACTCGGGGCGCAGGTAGCCAGCTCCGAGACCGAAGAGGAGGCGTCCGCCCGAGAGGACGTCGAGGCTCGCGAGCTCCTTCGCGAGCACGACCGGATTGCGCTGCGGGAGGATGATGATCCCGGTGCCGAGCCGGATCTGCGAGGTGCCGGCCGCGAGGAACGCGAGCGCCACCGCGGGATCGAGCATCGGGTGATCCGGCGGCACCGGCGAAGGCGGCGCCTGTGGATCGGGAAGCACCACGTGCTCGCCCGTCCAGACCGACTCGAAGCCGGCGGCCTCCGCCGCGCCGGCCACCCGCGCCGCCGTCTCGGGCCGGGCGCACGCCCCGGTATTGATGCCGAAGAGCCCGAGCTTCATCGGGCCGGACGCTAGCGCGACCCACCCCGGGGAGGCAGGCGCCGCGCGTTGGACCTCGGGGCGCCGAAACGGGTAGGATGCGTCCCCGCCGCCAGGTCGCGGGGAGGAAGCTTGCCCGAAACGCGCGTCGTCGCTGGGATCCTCTCCGCGCAGAAGAGCCCGCAGCAGGTCGCGCGCGAGTTCCGGCGCCTCGTCGCCTGCGGTCTCGAGATCCGGCCTGCGGGTGCCGCGCGGAGCCGGCCCTCGCGTTTGCTCGCCGCGGGATACGTACCAAAGCATGAGATCCGGCTCTTCGACGCGACCTTCTACCTCGCGAAGCTCCGCGAGGACCAGAACTTCCGCTACTTCGTCGCGTACGTGATCCCTGAAGCGGCGGGCCCCGCCGCCTTCCCGCGCATCTTCTACAAGGACTCATCGCTCGTCTGGCGCTCCGCCACGCATTACATCCGGACCGACACGGAGAACTGGATCGGCAAGGGAGACGTGAAGGTCGTCCTCGAGGACGGAGACGAGCTGCTCTGCTCGGCCGAGGAGACGACGAATCTACCCTTCGAGATCCAGGCCGCACTCGACCTGGCGAGCCGCAGCAGCGGGCGCGTGGTGCGCGACGAGCGCGCGGTGCCCCTAATGCTGCGGAAGGCGCCCGAACGCCGCATCGAGCCCTACGAGGACTTCGCGGCCCCGCGGCGGCGGGCGCGCTCCGACCCGCGCCAGCGGATCCACGGCGGTCGTCCGATCGCCTGGTTCACGCGGGAGAAGGACCCGGCCTCGCTGCGCTTCGCGCCGGGCTTCGAGCCCGACTTCGCGGGCGGCGTCGTCGAGGAGAGCCGCTCGCGGAGCAATCTCTATGGCGGCGAGATCCGAAAGTTCCGGATCCTGTCGCGCAACCAGGAGATCCAGTACCAGTTCATCGCGGCGCCAGAGCTGGTCTGGATCATCCCACCGCAGGCGCTCAGCAGCGAGATCACGAGCTACGGCGTGCGCACCATCGACGTCGCCGCCGACGAGGACCTCTTCGTCCCGGGCTACGAGTACCATTATGTCGACACGAGCGAGACTCCGCCGCAGCTCCACAGCCAGATCCCGGTGGGCTTCGCAGGGGCGGCGAGCGATATCGATCCGTCTCGCGCCGACGCGTCGCGCTGGCTCGAGCGCCTCCCGGTGATCGCGGAGTTCCGCAGAGCGCTGCGGATCCGGCGCGCGCTGGAATGCTTTCCCGCCGGCCCGGGGGGGCGGCGGTAGAGGAGGACACGATGGGCAGGCTCGCGAACAAGGTCGCGCTCGTGACGGGCGCAGGTCAAGGCATCGGACGGGGGATCGCGCGGCGTTTCGCACGCGAGGGAGCGCGCGTGCTCGTCGCGGAGTGGAATGCCGAGAAGGGGGAGCTCACTGCCGGCGAGCTCGCGGCACTCGGGGGCGAGGGCCGCTTCGTACACACCGACGTCGGAGACCGCAGCCAGGTACAGCGCGCGGTGAAGGCCGCGATCGACGCGTGGGGCAGGATCGACGTGCTCGTGAACAACGCCTGGAGCGGGCCGGGCATGGGGCGCGTCGAGTGGAAGAGCACCGAGGAGATGGAGCGAGCGTTCCGCGTCGGCCTGCTCTCGAATTTCTGGTCGATGCAGGAAGTCTTCCCGCTGATGAAGCGGCAGGGCGGAGGCCGCGTGATCAACCTCTGCTCGCTCAACGGCGTCAACGCGCACATGTACACCCTTCCCTACAACATGGCGAAGGAGGCGGTGCGAGCGCTCACGCGCACGGCCGCGCGCGAGTGGGCGCCCTACAACATCCTGTGCAACGTGATCTGCCCCGCCGCCGCGACGGAGGCCTACCGCGCGATGATGGATGCGAACCCGGCGATGGAGAAGACGATCCTCGCGGCCCATCCGATGCACCGGATGGGCGATCCGGAGCAGGACATCGGTGGCGCCGCCCTCTTCCTCGCCAGCGACGACTCGCGCTACGTCACCGGCAACACGCTCTTCGTCGACGGTGGCGGCCACATCAACGGCACGCCCTGGGCGCCGGAGATGCCCGAGGAGATGCCACAGCCTGATTGACTTCGCTCGGCTGCGCCTCGCTGCGCGCTTCGCTTGCGTTCTTCTCTTGCCCGACGCGACTACGAGATCCGCGCGACGATGCGGCCCACGACGCGGCGCTCGGCGAGGTCGCGGAGCGCGCTCGGGATCTCGTCGAAGGAGACCACGCGGCCCACGGCCGGGCGGAAGCGGCCCTCCGCGACGAGGCGCAGGATGTGCTCGTGTGCGGCGTGCTCGATCTCGGGCAGGCGCTCGCCGTAACCGGAACCCATGCAGCAGCCAACGAGCGTCCAGTTCTGGAGGTAGAACTCGTTCGGGTGCACCGGGAGGAGGCCGCCGGCGTGACCCGCCATCACGTGGCGGCCTTCGACGGCCAGCAGCGGACGCGCGCGGCGGCCGGGCTCCCCCTGCACGAAGTCGACGATCGCATCGACACCGCGAGCGCCGACCTGCTCGCGCACGCGCTCGGGCCAGCCCTCGTCGCGCGAATCGATCGCGACGGCCGCGCCGAGCCCGCGACAGAACGCCACCTTCTCCTCGCCGCGAGCCACCGCGACCACGCGCGCGCCGGCCGCCACCGCGAGCTGCAGCGCCGCCGAGGGCACGCCACCCGCCGCGCCGAGCACGAGCACCGTCTCTCCCGCGCGCACGCCGCCGCGCCGGTGAACGGCGTGGAAGGCCGTGTGCGAGGCGATCAGGAAGGCCGCGCCCTCCTCGTCGCTGAGGCTTTCGGGGCACTCCCACACGGTGGGCGCGGTGCCGACGCACAACGGCGCGAAGGAACCGAAGGGTTGCGGCGTGAAGGCCACGACGCGCTTGCCGATGAAGTGGCGCAGGCTCGGGGATGCGTCTTCGACCACGCCGACCGCCTCCTGCCCCGAGACGTAGGGGCGCGGCACGCGCACCGGGTACTCGCCGGTCGCCATCGTGACGTCCGGCCACGCGAGTCCCGCCGTCGCGACGCGCAGGAACACGTAGTGGCGCCAGGGCTCCTCGCCCGGGCGGCGCTCCCGCAACCCCTCGAGGTCGAGCGCGTAGCGTTCCATCGCCTCGTGGCTCGGCTCGGGAAAGTCCTCGGCCCGGAACACCTCCCAGGGCGCGCCCTCGCCTCTCACCACCCACGCGCGCATCGCGATCCTCCCGCCGCATCGCCTCGTCCGCAGCGACGCTGGCAGAGCGTGCCCGAAGGCGCCTACCGTGTCACCCGCGGCGCCGTCGTGTCGCCCGAAGCGGAGGAGAGCATGGGAATCGAGCAGAGCAAGCAGGTCGCGCGCGACTTCGTCGCGGCCCTCGGCCGGGCCGACGCAGAGGCCATCGCCGATGCCTTCACGGAGGACGGCACCAGCTGGACCCTCGGCACCCTTCCCTTCTCGGGCGTCCACCGGCCCGACGAGATCCGCCAGCTCGCGAAGGACATCCTCCACGCCTTCCCGAAGGGCCTGCGCTTCACGATCCGCACGCTCACCGCCGAGGACGATCGCGTCGCAATCGAGGCCGAGTCCGACGGGACGCACGTGAGCGGCAAGCACTATCACAACAGCTACCATTTCCTGATGCGCGTGCGGGACGGGAAGATCGCGGAGCTCCGCGAGTACCTCGACACCATGCACATCCAGCAGGTGCTGCTCGGGGGGACCTGATGCCGATCGAACACCTGGCGCCCGATGCCGGCCCCGAAGCGGTGGTTGCAAGCCTCGCCCGGGACGGCTGCTGCGTGGTCGACCGGGTCGCGTCGCCCGACGCGCTCGCCTCGCTCCAGGCCGAGCTCGATCCCTGGCTCGAGGCGACTGCCTGTGGCAGCGATGGCTTCAGCGGCCGGCGCACGCGGCGCACCGGCGGGCTGATCGCGCGCTCCGCCACCGCGCGGGAGCTGGTGCAACACCCGCTCGCGCTGGGCGCCGTGAAGGGCATCCTCGCGGGCGCCACCAACTTTCAGCTGCATCTCACCCAGGTGATCTCGATAGGGCCCGGCGAGCCAGCCCAGCTCGTTCACCGCGATCAGTGGGCCTTCGACTTCTTCCCCTTCCCGCGCGGCTACGAGGTGCAGTGCAACACGCTCTGGGCCCTCACGGACTTTAGCGAGAGGAACGGCGCGACTCGCGTCATCCCCGGAAGCCAGCGGCTGGACGACGGGCTGCGCTTCGAGGAGAAGGACACCGAGCCCGCCGAGATGCGCGCCGGCTCCGTCCTCTTCTACACCGGCGCGCTCTATCACGGGGCCGGCGCGAACCGCTCGGAGGAGACCCGCACGGGGCTCAACCTCACCTACGCGCGCGCATGGCTACGGCAGGAGGAGAACCAGTATCTCGCGGTCCCGCACGAGACCGCGCGAGAGCTCCCCGAGGAGCTCCTGCGTCTGATGGGCTACGCGCGCGGCGCCTACGCACTCGGCTACGTCGACGACCTGCGCGATCCCCTCGACGCGCTGCGCGGCCGCACCGGAGCCACGGGCCTCGGCAATCTCGAGGCCGCGAACCAGCGCGCCGGCGCCGCACGCTCGAGCCCGCGCTAGACGTACCGGGATGCCGGGAACCGAGCTGCGACTCCCCTGTGGCGCGCGCGTTCGCGCCGCCGCGTCCTACCACCGCCGCGAGGCGGACCCGGAGCGCGGCTTCGGGCTCTACCTCGACCCGCACTGGCACCCCACCTGGCCCGCGCTGGAGATCGAGTGGGAGAACCTGGGGCTTCCGGTCGATTTCGAGGACGCTGCGCGCAAGATCGAGCGCGCCTGGGAGCGCGCCCGCGCGGGCGACCTCGTCGAAATCGGCTGCCAGGCGGGCCTCGGCCGCACCGGCACCGCGATCGCCTGCATGGCGATCCTCTCGGGCGTCGAGCCGGCCCAGGCCGTCGCCTGGGTGCGCACGAACTACGCGGTGCGCGCGGTGGAGACGCGCCTGCAGGAGTGGTGGGTGCTGTGGTTCGGCGCGCACCTGCGCGGCGAGGAGCCCCCGCCTCGGCCCTGAGCGCTCGCAGCCGTCGACGCGCCTCCCGGAAGCTCCGGGAATCCACAAGACGCTGAACAGCGTCCCCGCTTCTGCGATACCGTCGCGCGATGCTGGACGCGACCCTGCGACTGGCGTTTGCGTGCGGCGCGATGCTGCTGCTCTTCACCGCTGCGTCGGCGAGCGCCGAGCTTCGACCCAAGCCGCTGAAGGACGCGTACTTCGGCGACCTTCACATCCACTCGGCGTGGTCGCTCGACGCCTGGGCCTTCGGCGTGCGGGCGGAGCCCGAGGACGCCTACCGCTACGCGCGCGGCGAAGCCATCGAGCACGTCTCGGGAACGCGCATCCAGCTCCAGGGTCCGCCGCTCGATTTCATCGCGCTGACGGAGCACGCGAACTATCTGGGCTTCTCCGAGTGGGTCGCGGAGGGCGCCGATCCGGAGCGCGCGCCGAAGCTGCTGGGCGAGCTCGCGAGTCGCGACCCTGCGGTCTCCGGGCCCGCGATGAAAGGCCTCTTCGACAAGATCGGGAGGAGCATTCCCGTTCCCGAACTGATCGTTCCGGATGCGACCGCGGCAGACACCTGGAAGCGCATCATCGAGCTGGCCGACCGCTACGACGCACCGGGCGAGTTCACGGCCTTCGTCGCGTACGAGTACACGCCGATGCCGGAGGGCCAGAACCTGCATCGCAAC
>CAYPSI010000287.1:0-10157 GCA_964413375.1 uncultured Spirochaetales bacterium
GCCTCCGCCTCGTAGCTCACGACGATCCGGTGGCGCAGGACGTCGGGAGCGATGCGCTTCACGTCGTGCGGCGTCGCGAAGCTTCGGCCGTCGAGGAGAGCCCGCGCCCGGGCGGCTCGCACGAGGAAGAGCGATGCCCGCGGCGAGGCGCCGAGGGCCACCGGGTTGCCAAGGGTCGCGCGCCCGGGCGTAGCGACCCGCGCTCCCACGGCCAGCGGATCCCGGGTCGCGCGTACGAGGCGCACCGCGTAGTCCGCGACCGGCGGCGCCACGTGGACGGCCTCGGCGGCGCCGCGCAGCGCGAGCACGCAGTCGGCGTCGACGACGGCGCGCAGGATGGGCGGCGGCGCCGCGTCGCGCGCGACGATCTCGCGCTCCTCGTCGGCGTCCGGGTAGGGAACGACGAGCTTCACCAGGAAGCGGTCGATCTGCGCCTCGGGCAGCGGATAGGTGCCCTCGAGCTCCACCGGATTCTGGGTCGCCATCACGAAGAAGGGCTCGGGCAGCGGCAGGCTCTCGTCCCCGATCGAGACCTGCCGCTCCTCCATCGCCTCGAGCAGCGCCGACTGGACCTTGGCCGGCGCCCGGTTGATCTCGTCCGCGAGCAGCACCGGCGCGAAGATCGGGCCGCGCCGCACTACGAAGCGGCGTTCGTCGGGCAGGAAGACGGGCGTGCCGAGGAGATCTCCGGGGAGCAGGTCTGGAGTGAACTGGATGCGCCCGAAGCCGAGGCCCAGCACCTGTGCCAGCGTGCGGATCGCCGTCGTCTTGGCGAGCCCCGGAACCCCTTCGACGAGCGCGTGGCCGCGTGAGAGCAGCGCGACGAGGAGCCCCTCGACGAGAGCCCGCTGGCCAACGACGACGCGTGCGATCTCCGCCCGGATCCGCTCCAGCTGCTCAGCCGCGTCTTCCACGTTCGCTCCCGCGCTCGTGTGCGCGACGCAGCGCCGCGGCCAGGATCCGCGTGGTGCGAACGCCCGGAAGCTCGCGCAGTCGCACCACCCGGCCCCCCCAGCTCTCGACCTGCGCGCGCCCGATGATCTCGGCGCGGGCCCAGTCTCCACCCTTGGCGAGCACGTCGGGGCGCAGCGCGAGGATCAATGCGAGCGGCGTCGGCTCGGGAAAGATCACCACCCAGTCCACGCAGCCGAGCGCCGCCAGCAGCAGCGCGCGCTGACGGGCCGGCAGCACGGGTCGCCCCGGACCCTTGAGGCGTCGGACGCCCGCATCGCCGTTCACCGCGACCACGAGCCGGTCGCCGAGACGGCGCGCGGCTTCGAGGGAGCGCAGGTGTCCGACGTGCAGCAGGTCGAAGCAGCCGTTCGTGAATACGACGCGCTCGCCACGCCGGCGCGCGCGCGCGACCTCGGCGGCGGCGGCGGAGCGCGAGAGGAGCTTCGTGCGCGCGGCGGGCGGGCCGCGATGGCGCGAAGAAGGGGCGGGCATGCCGCCCTACTCTACGACTCCCTCGGAGGCGTCGCCTCCGCTTCGGGCCGCGGGGGGGGCTCCGGCCCGGCCACCCGGTCGCGACCTACGAGCCCGCCGAGCGCCTCGAGGCCGCGCTCGACGATCGACGGCAGGCCCTCGAAGACGAGCGTTCCCGGCCCTCGGGTGAAGCTCTGCACCGGAACCAGACGCGCGCTCGGCTCCTCCCACGAGCCCGAGATCTGATAGTGGGCCGCGAGCAGGTTCCGGTTCGGTCCCAGCAGCAGGAAGTTCACGATCGGGATCTTGTCGAGCACCCAGTCGACGTTCCGGAACAGGAAGAGCACCAGCTCGACCTCGAGCAGGTGCGGCTTCTCGCCGATCCTCACCCCTCCTCTCGCGAACGCGCGCGCATCGGGTCCGTCTACCGAGAGCGCGTCCGTCACAACCCGGCCGTGGCCGAGCTCGAACAGCGCGCGCATGCGCTCGTAACGGATGCGCTCGAGCTTCGAGATCCGCGTCAGGACGTCGCCGCCCAGCGCGACTGCCATCGCTGCGGATACCTGCTTGCGCAAGCTGCCGTCTCGCGCACTGACTTCGATGAGCCCGTCGAGCGAGACGCCGAGCGATGCGTTCGGGTCGAAGGCGCCTTCGACGGAGCCCGCCATGTCGACCTGGCCGGTGGCGAGGTCGCCAGGCAGCTCGAGCGCGGCGCCGAGGGTCGACAGGTCGCCCTCCAGGATCTCGAAGCTGAGCTGGAAGGGAGCGGCCTCGGCGTGCGAGAGGTCGATCAGTGCGTTCGCGACGCCGCGTCCGTGCGGAGCCAGATCGAGCTGCGCATCCGAGAGGCGCAGGCGCTCGCCGGTCGCCTCGAAACGCGCCGTCGCACCGTGCTGCTTCCAGCGCGTCTCGTCGACTGCGCCGACGCGGAGCCGGCCGCGCGCCCAGCTGCGCTCCGGGAGCCCGGGCCGCGCCGTCTCCGGGGAGGCCTCGGCCGGGGTGGCGACCGCACTCTCGTCGGGTCCGGCGACCACGTGCGCCGCCACCCGCTCCTCGGGCTCGAAGAGCCAGTCGGCGCTGAGCTCGATCGGCACGCCGCCCCAGGTTCCGTCGCGTGCCTCGATGCGCACGCCCTGCTCGAGCGGTGTGATCTCCGCCGCCAGCCCCGCGATCGGCCACAGGAACATCGGGTGCTCGAGCCGCTCGATGGCGAGGCCGAGCGCGACCGGCATCCGTCCGGGCTCCTCGTCCGCATCCTCGGGCTGGAGGTCCTTCCAGAGCGCCCCGAGGCCGGCGAGCGGCGGAGCGCTCACGCGCAGTCGCCGGCGCTCGGGATCCGTCCCGAAGAAGCTCGAGATCCCATCGACCTCGAGGTCGAGCACCGGGAGCGCCCGACCGCCGAGCGTCGCGCGCAGGCCGTGTACCTCGAGGCGATTCCCCGTCCACGCCAGGCCTCCGCCGAGGTCTTCGATCCGATCTTCGCCGCTCAAGAGGCGGACGTCCGCGAGCTCGGAGAGGAGCGCGAAGTTTCGAGGCGGGCGCGCCGAGCGCCCGGCGAGGAACTCCTGCCACTCCCCGAGCCGCGCGGTTCCGCCGAGCTCGAGCCGGTGGATCTGACCCGCGTCGAGATTCGCGAGCAGCGCCTCCGCCTCGTCGCGTTCGACCTTCGGAAGCCAGGCGATCAGGCTCCGGACGTCCTCGAGCCGGATCTCTTCGAGGGCCAGCGAGAGCTCGGCCTCCGAGCTGCCCTGGAGCGGCCGTTCGACCAGCCCTTCGAGGCGCAGGGTCAGGCGATCGTTGTGAAGCCGTCCACCGCGCAAGCGGACGCTCTGTGGATCGATCTCGAGGGTACCGGCGAGCTCGACGCGTCGTGCGGCGAGCAGCTCGAGCTCCGGCGTGGGCGCGGAGGCGCCTGCCCGGACCTCACGGACGACGAGGTCGCGGCCCACGAGGTCGAGCTCGAGGCGGGCCGAGCCCGGGGAGGGTCCCTCGAAGATCGCCGTGCCGCTGAGGCGACCCCTCAGCTTTCCTAGCGGTCCAGGCGCCGTGAGCGGGGTCGCGGTCGCGGTGGCGAGATCCAGCTCCGTGGCGGCGATCGCGAGGCGGAGGGCGCCGTCGCGCGCGCGTTGTCCCTCGATCTCGAGAGCGCCGCGCTCCGCGTCGCCATCGACCAGGCGGGCGTGCAGGTGCAGCTGGGTGTCGCCGAGCAGCGCACGCCGGTGGATCTCGGCGTCGATCGCGTCCCAGGAGCCCCCCTTCCACGCGATGCGGCCGCCGCGAAGCTCGAGCCGATCGGCCGGAAGAGCGCTCTCGAGCAGGCTTCGGGCGCCCGCTTCGAGAACGATCAGCGGGCTCAGGATTTCGTCCGGATGCGGCAGGGCGCCCGCCGCGCCGGCCCGATCCTCGCTTTCGAGCAAGGTCGCCAGCGCAGCCGGGGCCCAGCGGCCGTCGGCATCGCGGCCGAGCCGCAGGTTGGCCCCCTCGAGCGAGAGGCGCCGGACGGGCCGCTGGCCCGTCAGATGTGCGAAGGGCCGCAGCTCCGCGACGGCGCGGTCGACGCGTAGCGCCGGTCCGCCGGGTCCGGGAAAGGCTTCCACGCCGCGGCCGATCACGCGCACGCGCAGACCCAGCGCGAGGCCCACCGACTGCACGTGCACCGGCGATCCGAGCACCGCCTCGAGCCGGTCCTGGAGTTCCACCCGCAGCAGGTCGGGGGTGATGCGCGCGGCCGCCGTGAAGCCGATCCCCGCTGCGACGGCGAAGATCGCGCAGCCGGCAACGGCCCCCAGGCCTCGGCGGGTAAAGCGCACGTGGAGTCCTCCCGGATCTCCGCTCTCGACCCCCGAGCGTGCCGGACTCCGGAGCTTATCGACCGCGCGGCTTCGGGGCTCTACCCGCGGGGGCGAGAGAACCCGTTGGAGTCTCCCTACGCCTGCCGCTTGCCGATGTGAACCTTGGGTTCCCGGAGATGAGCCTCTCGTGCGGCCAGCGCGCGCATCCCCGCGAGGACCCAGCGCTTGCGGCGCTCGGCAGCAATCCCGCGCCGATCAGGCAAGGCCGCATCAACGCTAAAGAAATCCCGCGTCCGGACGAAAGGGCTGGCAGTCGAGACGATCGGTCTCGCGGTCGAGCCGAGGAGTGCGACGCATGGAAGCCATCGGGGTCAACAAGGTGCAGCCGAACCGTGTACGTGAGCTGCGGGAAAATCGACTCATGACCCAGGCGCAGCTCGCCCGCAAGGCGCGGGTGGCGCTCCGCACCATCCACAGCGTCGAGAAGGGCATGGCCTGTCGCATGGACACGAAGCGAAAGATCCTGCTGGCGCTCGGCCTCCGCTTCGAAGACAAGGACCAGGTGTTTCCGCCGCTTCGCCAGCGCATGGCCAACGAGCTCTTTCGCGGCTTCTGAGCAGGCCCGTCGGGGCGCTCGGCGCGCACCGCAGCAGCGCATGCGCTCCTGAGCCCGTCTTCGGTACCATCCCATCATTCCGGCCAGCCGGCGCAGCCGGGAGAGCCGGGACGGATCGCGAGCGAGGCGAACGCCGCCCGCGGAGGGGAACCCCATACCCGACCGCGTCACGCTGCTAGCCGACGTTGCCGAGATCGTCTCGCGCTCGCACGACCTCGACGAAACGCTCGCGAACGTGGTCGACCTCGTCGCCAAGCGTCTCGACGCCGACGTCTGCTCGCTCTACCTCACCGGCACCGATCTCTCGGTGCTCGTGCTGCGCGCGACGGTCGGGCTTCGTCGCGAGGCCGTCGGTCGCGTGCACCTGCGCCGCGACGAGGGACTCGTCGGCCTCGCCGCCGAGCGCGGGCAGCCGGTCGTGATCGAACGGGCGCGGGAGCACCCGCGCTACAAGTACTTCCCCGAGACGGGCGAGGAGCAGTTCGAGACGCTGATGGCCGCGCCGCTGATCGTGCGGGGCGTTCCCGTCGGCGTGCTCGTGGTGCAGACGCGCGATGCGCGGCACTTCGAAAAGAGCGACGTCGACACGCTCCAGACCTGTGCGCAGCTGATCGCCCCGGTGGTGGTGAACGCGCAGCTGCTCTCGATCGTGGGGCAGTCTCCCGAGGAGCGGGACCGCAGCGACGCCGAGCTCGCCCTCTCCGGGATTCGGCTCGCGCATCCCACTCCTCCGCGGCCCGAGCGCAACGCCGAGCTCGCGGGCATTCCGACCGCGCGCGGCATCGCGATCGGACCGATCTTCCGACTGCCCGATCCGCTCGATCTCGCGCACCTCGAGTACACGCCGCGTTCGGACCCCGAGGCCGAGGAGCGCGACCTGCTCGCCGCGCTCCAGGAGGCCCGTCGCGAGCTCGACGAGATGCGCGACGAGATGGGAGAGCAGTTCGGCCCCGATTTCGCGGCCGTCTTCCACACCCACGTCCAGATCCTCGAAGACAAGGGCTTCGTCGGAAAGCTGCGCAGCGAGGTCCGCTCCACCGCGAGCGCACTGGCGGCCCTTCGCAACGTGCTCGCCGCCTACCGCGCGACCTTCGAGCGGATCGCGGATCCCTACTTCCGGGACCGCGCCGTGGACGTCGAGGAAGTGGGCCGCCGGGTGATGGAGCGCCTGCTCGGCGTGCGGCATCACACGGCTCCGATGCCCGAGGGAGCGATCGTGGTCGCCGACCACATCCTGCCCAGCTACTTCGCCCGGCTCGACCTGCACAAGGTTGCCGCCTTCGTCTCCGAGCACGGCGGCGCGACCTCCCACGGAGCGATCTTCGCCCGCACCCTCGAGATCCCGGCGGTCACCGGCGTCGCCGCCATCCGCGAGCTGGCCGAGGATGGTGAGCTCGCGATCGTGGACGGGGGAGACGGCATCATCTACCTCTCGCCCGACGAAGCGATCCTCGCCGAGTACCAGCGCGCCAAGCGACGCTACGCGGTGGCGATCCAGCACCTCGACGCGATGCGCGATCGTCCGGGCCAGACGCGCGACGGACGCCGCATTGCGCTGACCGCAAACGTGGGCCTCGCGAGCGACCTTCGCCTGATCGAGCAGCATGGCGCGGAGGGCGTCGGGCTCTTCCGCACCGAGCTCCTCGCGCTCGTCCAGCGCGGTCATCCCGAGGAGGAGGAGCAGGAGCAGCTCTACGAGCGGGTTGCTCGCGCTCTCGCGCCGCGCCCGGTCACGATCCGCACCCTCGATCTCGGAGGCGACAAGGACCCCGCGGCGATGGGGATGGGCGTCGAGGAGAACCCCCAGCTCGGCTGCCGGTCGATCCGGCTCTCCTTCGAGCACGAGGGCGTGTTCCGCGCGCAGCTGCGCGCGATCCTGCGCGCGAGTGCGCTCGGCAACGTGCGCCTGCTCCTGCCGATGATCTCGTCGCTGTCGGAGCTGCGCCGCGCGCGCGCGCTGATCGAGGACGTGAAGCAGGAGATGCGCGCCAAGGGAGCGCCCTTCGACGAGCGGATTCCGGTGGGCGTGATGATCGAGGTTCCCTCGGCGGCGCTGACGGCCGACGCGCTTGCGCGCGAGTGTGACTTCTTCAGCATCGGGACCAACGACCTCACCCAGTACACGCTCGCGGTGGATCGCACGAACGAGCACGTCGCAAGCCTCTACGACCCGCTCCACCCGGCGGTACTGACTCTGATCGATCACAGCGTGCGGGCGGCGTCGCGCGCGGGGATCCCGGTCTCGCTCTGTGGCGAGATGGTGGGCGATCCGCTGGCGGTGCCCCTCCTCGTCGGGCTCGGCATCTCCGAGCTCTCGGGCGCGCCGAGTTCCCTGCCGGTGGTGAAGGAGATCCTGCACGCGCTCGATTCCGCGGACGTGGAGGCGGACGCGCGCGCTGCCCGTGAGCTGGGAACCGCCGAGGAAGTGCGCGCGATCGCGGCGGCGCGGCTGCGGGCCGCTGGGCTCCTCGAGCACCCGGACATCGGCCCCTGGCTCGAGCCCATCGTCACGGCCGCCGAACAACGCTGACCCCTTCGGCTATCCAGACAGCGCGATCAGCACTACACCGGCCACGGTGGCCAGCGCGCCGAGAATGCGTGGGCGGCCCGGGCGTTCGCGCAGGCGCAGCACGCCGAGCAGGAGCGCGAAGAGCACGCTCGACTGGCGCACCGCGACCACGTAGCTCGCGGGGGCCGTCGCGAGTGCCTCGAGCACGAGCGTGTAGCCCACGAGGCTCACGAGCGCGGCGAGCGTGGGAGCCACGAGGTCCTCGCGGGCCGCGGCGAGGAGCGCGCGCGCGCCGCGGAGGCGGACGACGAAGACGGCGAAGAGGGAGCCGCTCGCGCTCCACAAGAGCAGGTTCCACGCGAGCGCTCTGGGAACGGCACTCGTCCACGGGTGGGCCGCGAGCTCCACCATCGCCTTTTTATCGAGCAGCGAGTAGCCGACCGTGGCTGCGAGTGTGAGCAGCGCGTAGCGCACGGCCGGCTCGGCGAAGGCCTGCCAGCGCAGCCCCGCTCCACCCGGCTGCAACGCGGAGCCCGCCTGCACCAGCCACATCCCGGCAACGACGATGGCAATCCCGAGCGCGCCGCCCGCGCTGATGCGCTCGCCGAGCAGCGGCACGGCGAGGAAGGGCAGGAAGGCCGGGGTCGAGCGCGCGATCGGATACACGAGCGTGAGCTCGCCCTGCTCGTAGGCGCGGCTCATCCACCAGAAGTAGCCGGTGTGGCAGAGCGTGGTGGCGGCGAGGCAGGCCCAGGCCAGCGGCGGGACCTCGCCCAGGTCCACCAGCGGCAGCATCGCCACCGTCGCGACGAGCGGCGCCAGGAGCTGGAGCGTGTTGAAGACGAGCGGGTCGCCGCTCCCCTTGATCGAGACGCTCCACCACGCGTGGAGCAGCGCCGACGCCAGCACGAGCGCGAAAGCCTCGAGGCTCACACTCGCACGCTAGCCCCGATGGCCAGCAAGCGAAGCGCGCAGCGAGCCGCAGGCGAGCGGAGAGGGCACCCCCGCCCGAAACGACGCACCGTCCTGGGACCAGTGGCAAGCGAAGCGCGCAGCGAGCCGCAGGCGAGCGGAGAGGGCACCCCCCGCCCGAAACGACGCACCGTCCTGAGACCTGAACTAGCTCGCCTTTCTTCGGGCCGGCGGGCGCTGACGCGCATCCGGGCCGGACGGGGGAGCGGAGCGATCCTCGAGGCGGAAGGGCGGGTAGACGGGGACCTTCACCCGCACGGTCGATCCATCGCGGCGGGTGAGCTCCCGCTCGACGAAGCGGATGGGCTTGAGTGGGACGCCGCGGACGACCGAGCCCGGCGCTCCTGCAGTTTCGGCCGGAGCCGGGAGATCGTCGCCCTCTTCGCTTTTCTTCGCGGATCGCTGCGCCACGTGAAGCCTCCTCGACGGTCCGAAGCTCGGGTGGAGCCGAACCTATTCCTAGGCATCGGCGGTCCGGCGCGCGAGTTCAGCGAAAAAGAGCAGGGCGGCGGGGATGAGGCGAAATTGAGGCGAAGCTCTGCGGCTCCGCCTGCTCTGTCAGCCGACGATGTTCACGAGGCGCCCCGGCACCACGATCACCTTGCGTGGCTTGCGCTCGCCGAGGTGATGGCGGACGCGCTCAGAGGCGAGCGCCAGGCTGGTGACGGTCTCGTCGTCGGCGTCGGCGGGCACCGAGATCTCGTCCCGGCGCTTGCCGTTCACCTGGACGACAAAGGTGAGCGTCTCGCGCGTGAGGCGCGCGGCATCGGCTTCGGGCCAGGCGGCGAGTCCGACGCTCGGCTCCTGCCCGAGCTTCTCCCACAGCTCCTCGGCGAGGTGCGGCGCCAGTGGGGCGAGCAGCCGCACGAAGGCGAGGGCGGCGTCCCGCGGCAGCGGCCCCTCGCTCGCGATGTCGCGGGTGAAGACCATCAACTTCGAGATCGCGGTGTTGAAGCGCAGCGACTCGATGTCGTCTCCGACGCCCTGGATCGTCTCGGCGAGCAGGCGGGCCTGTGCCGGCGTGCCCTCGCCCGGCGCGAGCGGGACGAGCAGCTCTTCCTCGGGTCCTTCCTGCACGAAGAGACGCCAGCTGCGCTGGAGGAAGCGATCGAGCCCGGGGATCGATTCGTCCGACCAGGGGGCGCCCTTCTCGAGCGGTCCCATGAACATCTCGTAGAGCCGCATCGCGTCGGCGCCGAAGCGCGCGATCACCTCGTCCGGGCTCACGACGTTGCCCCGGCTCTTCGACATCTTCTCGAGCACTTCTTCGAGCACGAGGCCCTCGAGCTCCGGGTGCAGCGCTCGTCCCTCGGCATCCCGGCGCAGGTCCTGCGCGCGCACCCAGCGCTCCTTCACCTCCGCACCGGTCGACTTCGCGAGCGCGCGCTCCTCCTGGACTTCGACCTCCGCCGACGAGTAGCGGCGCGGCGTGGCGTCGGGGTCGTCGGCGATGTTGTCGTCCCAGTAACGATAGGAGTGCCCGAGGATCATCCCCGGGTTCAGCAGCTTCTGGAAGGGCTCCTTCGTGTGCACCAGGCCGAGGTCGTAGAGGACCTTGTGCCAGAAGCGCGAGTAGAGCAGGTGGAGCACCGCGTGCTCGGCGCCACCGACGTAGAGGTCTACCGGCATCCAGTAGCGCTCGGCGGCAGGAGACCACGGCTCGCGTTGGTTGTGCGGGTCGCAGAAGCGCAGGTAGTACCAGCAGCTCCCGGCCCACTGCGGCATCGTGTTGGGGTCGCGCCGAGCCGGGCCGCCCGTCTCCGGGTCGGTCGTCTCGATCCAGTCGCGCGCGCGAGAGAGCGGCGCCTCGAACTCGCCGGAGGGTCGGAAGTCTTCGAGCTCC
>CAYPSI010000288.1:0-4222 GCA_964413375.1 uncultured Spirochaetales bacterium
CCCCGCGCTCCACTGCCGGAAGCCCCAGCGCAGCCAGCCGAGCAGCGCCTGCGCGATCCAGAGCGACCAGACGAGCATCGCAGCGCGATACACCCAGATCGAGAGCGAGAGCACCCAGGGACGGGGGAGCAGCGGGCCGCTTCGATCCTGGTACCAGCGCAGCACGGAGGCATCCGACCCGTTGCCCGCGATCTGCATCTCGGGCATTCCGAGCAGTCCCATCTGGATCGCGAGCACGAGCGCGACGAGCGCCGCGAGCGTGAGGCCCACCAGCGCGATCTGCAGCGCGTCGAAGGCCAGTACCGAGCGCGTGCGCTGCGGCTCCGACAGGCGGCCGCGCCAGGCAAGTCCGAGGAGCCATGCAACCACCAGGGCGGCGGCCGGAAGCGGTGCCTGGGTGAGGCCCACGCCGAGGCCGAACCAGTGCCTCGCGCGCAGCGGCGTCCAGGAGACCCGGCCGAGCGCGGCGGCCAGGCCGGCGACGACGACCAGCATCGGCCAGAAGAGGACCGAGGGGCCGAGGCGCGGGCCGCCGACGAAGAGCGTCCAGCGGCTCGGCGGCATCTCGACTGCGACGTGCGCGTTGACCGACGCCGCGCCGAGGTCCACCTCCGACCCTCTCAGCCACGCGGAGAGACCGATGGGCTCGCGCCAGGCCAGCTCGACCGCGTGCGATCCAGGCGCGAGCGGAAGCGAAACCCGACGGCCTTCCTGGCGCAGCGGCTGCTCCTGCCCGCCGATCGCGAGCCTCGTGAGCTCGGCTCCCTCGGGAAGCGCGACCCCGTGCTGGCCACCCTGGCTGCTGCGCAGCGCGAGCGAGAGCTCCGCGTCGGTGGCGCGCAGCCCCGGTCGCAACGTGAGCGCGCTGCGATCGATCGTGAGCGTCGCGCCGCCGGCTCCTTCCGGCCGCTCGATCCGCAGCGCCACCCGCTCGCCCGGCCAGGGCCGCCACTCTCGGAAGCGCCGCCCGGCGCTCGGGACGTCGACCGGCGGGATTCCCTGCGCGGAGACGTGCCAGAGCGGGCTCGCGTCGACTCGCCAGACCTCCGTCCACGCGACCTGGCTCGGGGCCTCGAGCGCAAGCTCGTCCGCGTGCGCGAGCACGGAGCTCCAGCCAGTCTCGGCGACGCCCGGCGCCAGCGCTGCGAACGCCATGCCGTCGCGTACGCGCACGCCGGGTGTGGTCACCGCCTCGCCGGGAAGCAGCGGAACCTCGAGCACGATCGACGCTTCCGGGGGTGCGATCCGCACGATCCGGGTTCGCACCTCCCAGTCGAGGCCCAGCGTGAGCGTGCGCTCGACCGCGACGAAGGGCGGGGTGGCCGTCGGCTCGAGGCGGTCGGGCGCTCCTCCAGTCTCCGGCGAGGAGGCTTCCTCGCGCACGAGCTGGAGCGCGCCAGCGACGCGCCCGTCGGGAGCCAGACCGGGAAGGGTCCAGCCGCGTGCGGTGCCCGCGATCTCGACGCGCTGCGGGTGCAGCGGCAATGGGATCTCGACGGTCGCGCGCTTCGGGAGCGGGCCCGTCACGAGCAAGCTGTGGCTCCCGGGCGCGAGGCGCAGCCAGAGCTCACCACCGCTACTGCGCAGCAGCGCCGTCGCGGGCCGGCCATCGACGGCGACGGCGTCGGGAACGAAGCCCGCCGTCTCGCCCTCGCCTCCGCCCGGCAGCGGGACGGCGCTCTCCGCGGCGACGTCGACGGCGATCCGAAGCTCGAGCCGTTCCGGTGTCACGCCGAGCGCCATGCGCGAAATGCTCGCGCAGTTCGGGTGGCAGCTCGGCGCTTCGAGCAGGCCGGCGCGCAGCTGCTCGAGGAGCTCCGGCGTCGGCATCTCGGCCCGCACCGGCGCGGGCGGGAGCAGCGCCATCAGCAGCGCGGCCGCAGCGGCCCCGCGGCCGAGACCGCTCCCGAGCCAGCCGCGCTCGCGTCCGAGCACGAGCAGCAGCAGCGCGGCGAGCAGGCCGGTGCGACCGAACGCGAGCGCGCTCGAGAGCCAGGGCGGGAGCAGCCACAGCCGCAGCTCCTGCCCGCGCTCGACCGGACCGCTCCAGACCAGCTGGACCTGCTCCCAGCGCCAGTCCGGGCGCCCCGGGCCGGTCTGGACCTTCGCATCGGGGTCGGGTGCGTAGCGCTCGCTGCGAGCGAACGACTCGCGGGCCATCGACTTCAGGCGAAGCGGCGGGGAGGCCGCGGGCTCTGGCTGGGCCAGACCGAGTGCTTCCAGTTCCTCGGTGGCGCCGAAGTCCATCATCGTCTCCGGATCGACGGAAGTCACGACCCCGGCTCCGGCGGCGACCCACGGACGCTCGAGGGCCGGGTAGAGACCCGTGCGGACCTGCGCCACCGCGAAGGGGACCGCCGTCAGCACCAGCAGCGCGAGCGAGCCGAGCCGGAAGACGCGGACCGCGCCCGCCAGGCGACCGTCTGGCACCACGCGGTGTAGGGCCTCCGCGGCGAGCACGGCCACCCAGACGAGCTGCGGTGCGCCCGGCTCGGTGTAGGTCAGCGCGAGCGTCGCGAGCGCGAGCGCTCCGGCGCGCGCGCCGAAGAGCCGCAGCGTCGCCATCGCGACGACCATCACCACGAAGAGGTCGAGGAGCGTCCAGCGCGCGATCCAGGTCGGCGTCGCGCGGTCCGCGCCCGAGACGTGGAGCAGCCGCCAGCCCGGGGGCAGCGCGAGTGTCGCCGAGACCGCGTCGAAGCCGTGGTCCCAGCCGACCGCCGGAAGCCGCCGGCCACTCCCCTCGACCCGGCTGTCCGCATCGATCGCGACGGGACCGAGCGGCACCTCGAGGCCGGTTCGAGTACTGCCTCCCAACCGCGTCACGGGCTGATCCGCACCATTGACGGCCGCGCGCCCGAGCTCGGTCCCGGCGCCCATCTCGAAGCGCGTCGCTTCCCGGAGCTCTCCGTCGATGCGGTCCGCGACGGTCGCGCCGTTGCCGTCGAAGTCGAGGTGCCAGCTGCGGACGAGCGTGAGACGATCGGCGACTGCTCCCTGCGTGCCACGGCGTTTCTCGACCAGGCGCAGCTGCGTTCCGGCGTCGAGCCGATACGCGGGGAGGGCCTTCCAGTCCTCCGGAAGCTCCGTCTGGGTCGGATCCACCGCCGCGGCGCCCTCGATCTCGATCAGCCGCAGCGCCGGCCGCGTCTCTACGACCCAGACTTCGCTCGCCGGCCAGCTGGCGCCGGTCGGCTGCTCGGGCAGCGCGAGCTCGGCGGCGGGCCCCACGTGGCGGGCCTCGATGCGCAGCTCGAAGCGGCCCGGGCGCAGCTGCACGCGCAGGCGCCCATCGGGATCGAGGCGTGCCGGAAGCGGGCCGGCGACCCGCGTCGGAACGAAGCTTGGCGGCAGCGCGCGCCCGAGATCCTCCTCGCGCGCAGAGCCGGAGACGCGCAGCGTCACGCGTGTATCGAGGCGCAGCGGAATCTCGTCGATGACGCGGCGGTGTACGTCGACCCGCACGCTGTCCTCGGCGGCTCCCGGGGCAGCGCTCTCGGCCTCGCGCAGCCAGAGGCGTCCTGCCGCGTCGCGCTTCGGGAAGGGGACGGGTCGCCCGTCGATCCGCAGCGCGACGATCCCGGTCTCGGGCGGGATCGCGAGGAGCGGCGGAAGCGCGCTCCAGTCGAGTCGCCCGGTGAGTCGATGGCTGCCGCGCCCGAGGCGCAGCGAGGGGCGCCCGCCGACGTCGACCACCGGGGCCAGCTCGCCGTCGATGCGCACGTCCTCCGGCCACGCGGCCGCTTCGAGCAGACCGCCCGGCAGCGGGACGTCGCTCTCCGCAAAGACGCTGACCTGTTGCTCGAAGCGAGCGCCGGTCGCGTCGAGGTCGAGCTCCAGGCGCGCCGGCCAGACGCAGTGGCGCACACCGCTCGCGTTCAGGAAGGGACAGGTCTCCGCTTCGTGCCCGCGCAACACCCAGTCGATCCACGGGCGCAGCGGCTCCGGCACCTGCTCGCGCGAGAGCGGCGCCGCCGCAGCGGGCGCGGCCGCGCCGAACGCGGCCAGCCCGAACGCGGCCGCCCCGGACGCGGCCAGCCCGACTGCCGCCGCCCCGGATGCGGCCAGATGCAGTGAGGCGAAGCTCCGACGGAGGGTGGCCGGCACCTGCGGTGTGACACCTATTCTCGCGCGAAAGTGCCCGAGCCCGGGACCGCGCGGTCTCCGAAGCGGCTCGGCCGCCAGGCGAGCGAGACGTGGTTCGGCTCGCCTTCGTCGAAGT
>CAYPSI010000289.1:0-3023 GCA_964413375.1 uncultured Spirochaetales bacterium
TGCGACAGGGTGGCGTCGAGCTGGGCAAGCTGGACTACCTCGGCTCGCCCTGAGCTCGGGCCGCACGCGCCAGCTGCGCCGTCGCAGCGCGGAGAGCTTATGGACGCAGCCCCTAGCGAAGCTCGGCGAGGAAGAGGCCGACATCGGCCGGCCGAATGCGCTCGAAGTCGCCGTCTCCCGTCAGGACCGACACGCCGTGCGCGATCGCATAGGCGGCTATCAGCAGATCCACCGTCTTGACGGTCGACCCCTTGCGCGCCAACGCGAAGCCGAGATCTCCGGCTTCCTCCCAGAGCGCTTCCGGCTGCTCCAGCATGTGGCAGCCCGACAGCAGCGGAAGAACGCCGCGCCGGTCGCGCGGGGAACGCAGGCCGCGGCGGAGCTCGGTCAAGACCGGTCCGCAGACGGCCGCCTCGTCGAGCTCGATCGCCTGATCGACGGCGCTCGCCAGTGGATCTCGCCCGCGAAAGAAGTCGATCCACGCCGATGTGTCGACGAGGATCATCGTCGCGTGGAGTCGAGGTCGAGGTCGATCCGAACCCGTCCGCGAAGGCGGCGCAGCGCGGAGCGCCGCTGCTGCCGATCCAGCGCTTTCAGGCCCTCGGTGATCGTCTGCGTGATGCCACCTCCGGTGATGGTTCGCGCACGCCGCAGAAGCGCAGCTTCGACGTTCACCGTGATTTTCGTCCGAGGAATGGCCACAAAAGCCAGTCTACTCCATCGTATTAGCTGGTCCAAGCGCTGCGGGAGTTCTTCGGCTCTCGGACGCAGAAGCTCCCCGTGCTGGAGGTTGGCGCAGCTCCCCGGTTCCGGGCTCGTCTCGTGATGCCGACGAGCGGGGATCCCGGGGCGGCGGGATGCTGGGCCGATCCGGATCGGTCGAGAGGTCGCGCGCCTCCGCACCTGCAATGGCTGCGGTAGCGTCGCGTCTCGCTAGAGCGGAGGACGGCGATGCGACGTCAGGGGCTCCTCGAAGCGGTGGCGTTCCTGGGGTTGCTGCTCCCGCTGGGCCTCTCCGGCTGCGAGCGGCAGACCCCGTCCGGCGCAGCGGTCGCCCCGCAGCGCGAGGCCGGGGCCTCGCGCGCAGACGGCATCCGTGCGAGCACGGCCCGCGTCGACGGCGCGCGCATCCGCGCTGCCGACGCCGAGCCCGGCAACTGGCTCGCGCACGGACGCACGTACGACGAGCAGCGCTTCTCGCCGCTGCGCGAGATCGATCGCAGCAACGTCGCGGAGCTCGGGCTCGCGTGGTCCTTCGAGACCGGAGTGGGGCGCGGCCACGAGGCGACGCCGATCGTGGTCGATGGCGTGATGTTCCTGACGCTGCCCTGGAGCGTCGTCAAGGCGCTCGACGCGCGGACCGGAGAGGTGCTGTGGACGCACGATCCCGGTGTGCCTCGCGCGTGGGCGCGCAACGCGTGCTGCGACGTGGTCAACCGCGGCGTCGCGGTCTGGAAGGGCCGGGTGTACGTCGGCACGCTCGACGGGCGTCTGGTCGCGCTCGACGCTGGCACCGGCGCCGTCGTCTGGGACGTGAACACGATCGATCGCGACAAGCCCTACACGATCACCGGCGCGCCTCGCGTGGTGAAGGGCAAGGTCGTGATCGGGAACGGCGGCGCCGAGTACGGCGTGCGCGGCTACGTGACCGCGTACGACGCGGAGACCGGCTCGCAGGTCTGGCGCTTCTACACCGTACCGGGCGATCCCTCGCAGCCCTTCGAGCACCCCGAGCTCGAGGCGGCCGCGAAGACCTGGAAGGGCCGCTGGTGGGAGCTCGGCGGCGGGGGCACCGCGTGGGACTCGATGGCCTACGACCCCGAGCTCGACCTGCTCTACGTCGGCACCGGCAACGGCTCGCCGTGGAGCCGCAAGCTGCGCAGCCCGGGCGGCGGCGACAATCTCTACCTGTCCTCGATCCTGGCGCTGCGGCCCGACACCGGTCGGCTGGTCTGGCACTACCAGACGACACCCGGCGACAACTGGGACTACACCGCGGTACAGCACATCGTGCTCGCGGACCTCGACTGGAACGGCACGCCTCGCAAGTTGTTGATGCAGGCGCCGAAAAACGGCTTCTTCTACGTGCTCGATCGCGCGACCGGCGAGCTCTTGTCCGCGGAGAAGTACGTCCGCGTGAGCTGGGCGAGCCACGTCGACAGCGGCACCGGGCGACCCGTCGAGAAGCCGGAGGGCAACTACGACGAGCGCCCGCGTTGGGTGCTGCCGTCCGAGAGCGGCGGGCACGTCTGGCACCCGATGTCCTACAGCCCCGAGACGAAGCTGGTCTACATCCCCGCGCTCGAGCTTCCCTTCCTGTTCCCGCTCGATCCCGCCTTCACGCACGTGAAGGGCGCGCTCAATCTCGGCCTCGACCTGTTCAACTACCCCGCGCTGCTGGCGAAGCACGCGTCCGAGATGCCGCCCGCGTGGGGCGAGCTCAAGGCCTGGGACCCGGTCCGACAAACAGCAGTCTGGACCGTCAAGCACGCCGGCTCCTTCAACGGCGGCGTGCTCTCGACCGCGGGCGGGCTGGTCTTCCAGGGCACCGGCGACGGCCGCCTCGTCGCGTACGCGGCCGAGAGCGGCGAGAAGCTCTGGGAGATCACCACGAACATCGGCATCGTGGCGCCTCCCGTCTCGTTCAGCGTAGACGGAACGCAGTACCTGAGCGTGCTCGCCGGCTGGGGCGGCGGCGGCGTGATCGAGGGCAGCGACGCCGGCATCTCGGCCGCGAGCCGCTACGTGAACCAGGGGCACCTCTTCACCTTCGCGCTCGGCGCGACCGGAAAGCTGCCGGAGATTCCGCTCCGCAATCTCGTGATCGCCGACCCGCTGCCCGAGCTCGACCTGCCGCCCGAGGCCGCGGACGCCGGCAGCGCGCTCTTCCAGCGCTACTGCCTCGCGTGCCACGGCGTCGACGCCGTGACGAGCGGCGTCTTGCCCGACCTGCGCTACGCCTCGCTCGATACGCACGCGCACTTCGCCGACATCGTGCTCGGCGGAATCCGGGCGCACATGGG
>CAYPSI010000290.1:0-3886 GCA_964413375.1 uncultured Spirochaetales bacterium
CAGTCGCTGTCCGCCATGTCGATGAAGCTGTCGCCCTCGTTGTCGATCCCGTCGTTGCAGCTCGGGCTCTCGGACTTGGAGGTCGCGTTGCGGCAGCCGGGGTCGGAGAGGTCGGCAAGCGTATCGCCGTCGTTGTCGGCGCCGTCCGAGCACACGGTCGGAAGCGACGGATCGTCGGGCGGGGTTCCGAGGTCGAGCTCGTCTCGATCGAGCCAGCCGTCCTCGTCGCGGTCGATGCCGAGCCGGTCGCCCGCGCCGGCCGGGGCGCAGGTGAAGGTGATCTCCTGGCCGGCCGCGGCGCCGAGGCCGCGCAGCGAGGCTGTCGAGATCAGCGGGTCCCCCGAGCGGTCGGGCTGGAAGTTCCCCCCGCCCACGTAGCGCCAGCCGCGCGACTCGCCGCTGACGACTCCCTTCGCGATCAGGTCGCAGTTCCCGGCGTCGTCGCGTGCCGCGAGCAGGTTCACGCGGTTGATCGTGGAGGTGCCGCCGGAGTTCGCCGGCGCGGCGGTCACCTGCTGGCCCACGGCGGGCTTGTGGCCCGTGTCGAAGGCGAGCATGAACTGCTCGAGCTCGTTCTCCTGGGTGCCGTTCAGCACGAAGACGGCCGCGGTGAGAAAGAGCTTGAGCGTCGGGACCGCGCCGTCGTGCAGGAAGCCGAAGCCGCGGATCTGGTTGCCGGACGCCGCGAACATGCCGACTTTCGTATACATGTTGCGCAGGTGCGCGACCTTGAAGCTCTGCGGCTCGCCCTCGAAGGTCGAGAACCCGTCGGTTCCGGTCGGGAGATCGTGGCAGGTGTTGCAGGCGATCGCGCCGCCGTCCGGCGTCAGGTTCGTGAAGTGGCCCTGCCCGCTCGCCGCCGATCCGGTGAGGACGTCGTTCAGCGGCGCCACCGGGTTCGGCGGGTATTCGAGCGACAGCGCAAAGTTCGCGTAGTGCTGCATGTCCGGGGCGAGCAGCTCGTTCGGTGCGCCGAGCAGCCCGACGAAGGCCGGATTGAACTTCTTGAAGGCTGCGTTCTCGTCGAGGGCACTTCCGCCCGGGTCGTTCCCGCCGGTGCGGTCGCCGCGCCAGTGCATCGGGCCCTGGCCCGCCATGCCGCGCAGGCTCTGCGTCGTCATCGGGCCCTTCATCGGGTGGAAGGTCGGATCGACCGGAGCGAGCTGCACCGGATTCGGGTTGGCCAGCACCGCGCCGAAAGGCGCGCCGAGGTCCCAGGCGAGCTCGTCCTTGTCGCCGAAGATGTGGCAGCTCGCGCAGGCCTGGTCTCCGTGCCCGGAGATCCGGGCGTCGTAGAGGAACCTGCGGCCGACCTCGACCTCCAGCGGCTCGGCGTCGTAGCCGACGGCGACGCTGCCCGCCGCGACGCTCCAGCTGCCGGGGCTCGTCGCGTCGTCGACGCTGTAGATCCGATTGTCGAAGCGGCACATCACGTACAGGCGGTCGTTCGCCTCGTCGAGCACGACGCCACTCGGACCGCCGCAAACCTCGAGATCGGCCCCGTTCACGGTCCCCGCCTCGAGCTCCGCGCTGGCGTAGGAGACGACCTTGCGCGAGCCGAAGAAGGGCACGAAGACGCGCGAGCCGTCGCTGGTGAAGACGGGCTCGAGCGGGAAGGCGTCACTCGCGAGCCTCTCGCTGGCGGAGCCCAACGCCACCGTGTAGTCGACGTGCGGGTTCAGGTGCACGGCGCTCGGGGTCGTGCCGGTGACGATCGTGACGCGGCTCTGAACGATGTTGGCTTGCACGCCGCCGATCTGCCCGCCCGACGGGAAGTTCGGAATCAGGTCCTCGAAGCGCACGTGGTTACGCGCCTCGAGGTTCGTCACGTAGAGCTTCCCGTTGGACGGATTCACGGCCATGTTGAAGAGCACGCTGCCGACGCCCGGAACGTTGTTCGGCGCGGTCGCGAGGACCGGTGGAGTCGCGATCGCATTGATCAGGAAGATGTCCTGGTCCGGCAGGCTGAAGGGCACGGACGCGGTCCAGTTGCGCGCGAGCTCGTCCTCCCAGCGGCTGTTGGTCGGATTGAACTTCACGATCAGGCCGGTATCGGGCGCGCCCGGCGTCGACCCGGCGGGCGCCGCAGGCAGCCCGGCGCCGTTCGAGACGGTGGTCTCCAGCAGCGAGGTCGTCCGGTTGCCGGACTTGAACGCGGCGGCGTAGACCGTGGCCCCGTCGGGGCTCACCGCGAGCGCGCGCGGCGCATCGGAGAAGAGTGTGACGATGCCGATCGGATTGCCACCGAGGTTCGTCCCGAGCGCCTCCGCGTTGAAGGCCCAGACGAGGGCGCGGCCGAGGCCCGCGGTGGTGAGGGAGGGCTGTGGCACCGTGATCCCCGTGATGTCGCCCTGCGTGAGCTGCTGCCCGCGACGTGCCGTCGCCACGAAGGCGCGGTTGCCACCGACCCCGGCGAAGACCACTTGCGTCGGCTCGTCACCGACGAGCAGTGTGCGCTTCACCCGCGACAGGGTCACGTCGGAGGGGTCGATCTCGACGACGCTGACGCTGTCCGAGAGGTGGTTCACCACCCAGACTTCTGTCCGGCCCGCAGCGTTCGTGCGCGCCGCCACCGCCACCGGCTCGAGGCCGACCGCGACCTCGTGGACGAGCATGGGACCGGATCCGCCAATCGTGAAGATCGAGAGCCTGTTGTCGGGGGTGTTCACTGCGTAGAGCTGGCTTCCGTCGGGGGACAGCGCGAGCGGCTGCACGTGACCGCTCTCGAAATTGTCGAAGCCTGCGAGCGCCGGGGCGGCCGCGAGGCAGCCGGCGAGAGGCGCGAGGAGGAGGAGAAATCCGCGGATCGATCGCATGCTCGAAGCCTCCGTCTGCGGTTCTCGACCGCCGTCCAACCTCTGCAAA
The DNA here is from genome assembly GCA_964413375.1 of uncultured Spirochaetales bacterium. Classification (GTDB taxonomy): domain Bacteria; phylum Myxococcota_A; class UBA9160; order UBA9160; family SMWR01; genus CAZUYC01. The sequence continues at coordinate 2,866 of CAYPSI010000290.1, forward strand.
CGCGCCAACCACCGATCCAGCAGGGCCCGGCGCCACGCGGCGCCTAGAGGGAGTGGCCCGGGCCGTCGTGCCGTGATTCGGGCCGGCCCAGAGTATCAGCATGAGCCTCACGGGTAAACGAGAGAGCGGCGCTCCGCGGCCCCACGGGGGGCCTTCCGGCTGCCGGCGTCGCGGGGAAGCCGAGCCGGGGCCCGAGGGCGAGCGATCAGCGAGCGAGCGAGCGGCGCAGCGGCACGACGGCGGGCCGGCTCTCCGGAGAGCGCAGCGGCTCGGGCGCGGGGCGAAGCGCCGCGGAGACCCAGCGCAGCAGGTGCCCGGGGGTCGGCGAGAGCAGGACCTGTTCCGCGCGCACACAGCGCAGGCGCCTGCCTCCGCAGCGGCGCGAGAGCCCGCGCAGCAGGATGCGCGCCTCCTCGCGCTGCTGGCTGCGCGCGAGCAGGCGCGCAAGCTCGTGGACCGACTCGAAATCCCACGGCTCGAGCTCGCGCGCGAGGCGCAGCAGGTGGATCGCGTGCGCTCGCAGGCGACCGCGCCGAAGGGCCCGGCTCCCCTCGAGGAGCGTCTCCACGGCGGCGCGCGTCCGTCCGGACCGGTGCTGGATCCGCGCGATCGCCTGCCACACCTGTACCTCGCGCGGAAGGATCGCGGCGGCCTGCCGGTAGATCGCGAGCGCGCGATCCGGCTGACCGTGACGCAGGAAGGAGCGCGCTGCGCTCTGGAAGCTGTGCCAGGCGTCGAAGCCCTGACGCCGACGCGCGAGCAGCGGTGCGAGCCTCAAATGGATGTCGGCGTTCTGGGGCTCGATCGCGAGCACCCAGCGGTAGAGCGCGATGGCGCGGGCGATGCGCTTGCCGGCTGCGGCACGGGCCGCTTCCTCGAGCAGCCTCGATCGGTCGTAGCGGGGATCCCGAAGCATCCGACGGCCTCGCCAGGCGAGAGGGTCGCAGCCCCTCTCGTCGGCGGCGCCCGCGCTAGCACCCGTGAGCGGCGTCACCGCCTGGCGTCGCCGCTCAGCGGGTCG
>CAYPSI010000291.1:0-2300 GCA_964413375.1 uncultured Spirochaetales bacterium
CTGCGGGTCGAGCCCCTGCTCGGCCAGGAACGCGGCCCAGGCCTCCTCCGCGACGTGCTCGCGGCGCAGCTGGTCGTAGCTCCAATCGACGTCGCGCGTGTCCGGCGCGATCCCGCGCGCGAGCGCTTCCTGCAGCAGCAGTTCGCGCTCGACGTACTTGTCGAGCGCCTCGCGCACCGCCTGCGGCTTGCGCTGCTCGCGCTCGGATTCCGCCACCTTGTCGAGCGCGGCCTTGGCGAGCGGGAGGATCTGCCGGATCCGGATCTCCTGGCCGTTGACGCGCGCGACGACGTCGGGCAGCGGGGACGGCAGCGGCCGGGCGGGGTCGGGTGTTGCCGCGCCGGCTGCTGCGGCTGAGTCGGGAGCGGGCGCAGTCGAGCACGAGGCGAGCAGCAGCAGCAGCACAGGGATGATGGCGCGCGGCGAGGTCATTTCGGGAACAGGCTAGGGGTGCCCCGTATCCGAGTCAACCCCCCGGCATCTGCATTACGATGCCGCGCATGTTCTCCGAGCGCACGCGCTTCGACCTGAGGCCGAACGCCCTGGCCGCGAGGCTGGCCGAGCGGCGCGCCGCCGGTGCGCAGCTGATCGACCTGACGCAGTCGAACCCGACGCGGGCGGGCCTGGCCGGGGCCCCGCACCTGCTCGCACCCCTCGCCGACGCGGCGGCGCTTCGCTACGACCCCGTGCCCTTCGGCCTTCCCGAGGCGCGCGCCGCCGTCGCGCACGACTTCGCGCGGCGCGGCTACCCGCTCGGGCCCGACCGGATCCTGCTCCACGCCAGCACCAGCGAAGCCTATGGCTTCCTGTTCAAGCTGCTGTGCGATCCGGGCGACGAGGTGCTGGTGCCGCGCCCGGGCTATCCGCTGTTCGACTTCCTGGCCGGCCTCGAGTCGGTCCGCGTGAAGAGCTACGCGCTCGCGTACGACGGCGAGTGGCACCTGGACCTGGCGGTAGTCGCGGCCGCACTCGGCCCCCGCACGCGCGCGATCGTGGCCGTGAACCCCGGCAACCCCACCGGCGCCTACCTGAAGCGCCAGGAGCTCGCGGGCCTCGAGGCGCTCTGCGCCGATCGCGGGATAGCACTGGTCGCGGACGAGGTCTTCGCGGATTTTCCGCTGCGTGAGGACGAGCAGCGGGCCGCGAGCGTGGCGCGCGACTCGCGAGCGCTCGCCTTCGCGCTCGGCGGGCTCTCGAAGAGCTGCGGCCTGCCGCAGCTCAAGCTCGCCTGGACGGCTGTCGTCGGTCCCGAGCCGCTGCGGCGCCAGGCTCTGGAACGGCTCGAAGTCGTGGCCGACAGCTACTTGCCGGTCTCGACACCGGTGCAAGTTGCTGCACCCGCCCTGCTCGCGCGCAAGCAGGAGCTCCAGGCCCCGATTCGCGCGCGTGTGGCGGAGAACCTGGGCGCGTTGCGTAGAGCACTCGCGGCCGGCAGCCCGGCGACGCTGCTCCAGCCCGAGGGGGGCTGGTCCGCGGTGCTGCACGTGCCGGCAACCTGCAGCGAGGAGGAGCGGGCGCTACGGCTCCTCGACGAGGACGACGTGGTCGTCCACCCCGGCTACTTCTTCGACTTCCCGGGCGAGGCCTACCTGGTGCTGAGCCTGCTGCCGCCCCCAGCCGAGTTCGGCGAGGGCCTGGCGCGGGTGCTCGCCGACCTCGTGCTATAACCGCCGCGGGAGGTCACCCAATCATGGCCGTCAAGCGCGTCTCTCCGGACGAGGCTCTCGACCTCATGCGTGCCCAGGGCTACGCCTACCTCGACGTGCGGTCGGTGCCGGAGTTCGCACAGGGGCACCCCGCCGGGGCCTACAACATTCCGCTCGTCCACATGGGGCCGGGCGGCAACCAGCCGAACGCGCGCTTCGTCGAGGTGGCCGAGAGGCGCTTCGCGAAGGACACAGCACTCGTCGTCGGCTGCCGGACCTCGGGCCGCTCTCAACAGGCCGCGTCGATTCTCGAGCAGGCGGGCTTCAGCAACCTGCTGATCCAGCAGGCGGGATTCGTGGGGTCATCGCCGCTGGAGCCCGGCTGGGGGCCGAGCGGGCTGCCCACGAGTGAAGCTGCCGAGTCCGGTCGGTCGTGGGACGAGCTCTCGGGCGGAGACGAGTGAGCGCTCCGCGCGCGGCGATCGTGACCGGGGGCACCGGGGCTCTCGGCCGCGCGGTCGTGAAACGCCTGCTGGCAGGCGGAGCGCGCGTGGCGGTGCCCTACCGACGCGCCGAGGCCTGGGCGTCGCTCGCGGCGGAGGCCGGGGCCGGCGCGGCCCTCTTCGGTTTCGAGGCCGACCTGGCCGACCCCGC
>CAYPSI010000292.1:0-3082 GCA_964413375.1 uncultured Spirochaetales bacterium
GATCGAGGTGGCCGCCGACGCCGACGAGTCGACGATCCGGGCACCCGCGCTGGCATCCCCGAGCGTCCAGAGCCACCTCGACGGCCGCTCGCCGACGAAGGTGATCGTGGTCCCGGGCCGGTTGGTGAGCATCGTCGGCTAGGACTCACCGCCGGGGTCGTCGTCCTCGGTCTCCTTTTCCCCCAACCCCGACTCGCGGGAATGTGCCAACCGTTCAGCGGCCCGCGACCCCCCGGGCGAGCACCGGCGAGCGAATGGTGGGCCCCTGCCCGGGCTCTCTAGCGCCTTCCGCTGGTGATCGCGTCGGTTTCGCCCTCGACTCTCCCCGCGGGCCTCCAAGGATCGCCCTGATCCGCCGATGCATCTCCGTACCACTCAGGTGTGGAGGAGAAATCGTGGCGCGACGTGCCGCCGAGGCGGAAGAGACGGACAAGCAGGGAGAAGTCCAGGGCGAGGTGCTGGAGCCGATCCGCGTCGTGGAACGGAAGCTCACCCGACCCGACGGCACGACCGTGATCGTCGCGGTGCCGGTCTATCCGCCGTTCCGTCTCGCCGAGCGGCCGAGCCGCAAGCCCGCGCGCAGCCGCTCCGCTCCGTCGCTGAAGCGAAAACGGCACTCCGGGCCGCCTGCGGAAGACGAGGAAGCGAACGGCTGACGCCGCTGGACCTACGCTCCCGCGTGTCGGACCCTAGATCGCGCGATCGACGAGCATCGCGAGGAACAGCGCGAACAGGTACAAGAGCGACACGTGGAAGGTGCGCCGCGCCGCCGCGTCGGTGCGCTCCCGCAGCACGCGCACGACGTGCCACAGGAACCAGCCGTCGAGCGCGATCGCGCAGGCCAGGTACAGCGGCCCGAGCAGGCCGAGCAGCGCCGGCGCCAGCGTGAACGGCACCAACGCCAACGCGTAGAGCAGCATGCGCCAGCGAGTCGCTTCTTCGCCGATGACGCTCGGGAGCATCGGGATGCCCGCCCGCGCGTAGTCGTCCTTGCGGAACAGCGCGATCGCCCACACGTGGGGCGGCTGCCAGAAGAAGATGATCGCGAACAACAGCCAGCCCGCGGCGCCGACCTCTCCGTTCACCGCCGCGTCCGCAATCAGTGGGGCCGCCGCGCCGGCTGCTCCGCCGATCACCGCGTTGAGCGAGGAGCGGGGCTTCAGCCAGACCGTGTAGACGAACACGTAGAACAGGATGCTGGCGACGCCGAGCGCGGCCGCGAGCGGCCCCGCGACCCGCTGCAGCAGCAGCGTCGACACGAGCGAGAGCGCCAGACCGAACGCGAGGGCCGCTGCCGGGGTGATCTCCCGCGCGGGGAGCGGACGCATCCGGGTTCGCTCCATCAGCGCGTCGAGATCGCGCTCGATGTAGCAGTTGAAGGTGTTCGCGGCGCCGGCGGCCAACGCGATCCCGAGCAGCGTCGCAGCGACGAAGGACGGCGCCGGCCAGCCACCCGCGGCCATCCCCATCACCGGCAGCCCGGTGAAGATCACCAGCAGCAGGATGCGCGGCTTGGTCAGCGCGACGTAGCCGCGAAGGGTCTGGAGGGCCGCTTCGGCCATGGGGTGGGGCAGGGGTAGCACGCGACCTACGGGCGGTCGACAACCCCGTCCGATCTTCGCTCGGCAATCGGTACCTGGGGTTGTCCCGCTCGCTGTTGAACTTCGGTGAGTGACGGCTCCGTTCATCGTACTACGCGACGCGCTGATCCGTCGCGTTGTTTTGTTCTGCTTCGATCGCCTTGAGGGCACGGACGAGCCGCGGAAGGTCGCGGTAGCCGCGGATGCGCCGGAAGCGCTTCTCCGCATCGAGCACCGCCGCACTCGCCCATCGCACGATCATCGACCCGCCCTGCCAGCGCTTCACGTTGCGCGTGTAGGTCGCGATCGACCCGTTGATGTTCTCGATCGGGTTCGTGCTGCGAAGCGTGCGGTAGAGCGCGTCTTCGATGCCCAGCCGTTGCAGGGTGAGCGTCTCGTCCAAGCCCTCGCGGATCGACGCCGCAGCGCCGGGATGTTCGGCTTCGAGGGACGAAGCGAGTCGTTCGAGCCGTCGCTTCGCCAGATCGGCGTCGGCGCTCTCCCACGCCTCGCGCAGGATGCGATCCACGCTCGCGTGCAGCCGCTCGGGCAGGTGCTCGAGGATGTTCCGGCGCTTGTGGACCTGGCAGCGCTGGAGAGGGGCGAGCGATCCGAAGACCTCGCGAATCGCGGCCCGCAGCGCCTTCGATCCATCGATGCAGATCAGCCTCGCCCGCTCCGGGTCGAGCCCCCGCTCGAGCAGATCCCGCAGCAGCGCCTTCGCCACCTGGCGGTTCTCGGTCGTCCCTTCGCGCAGGCCCAGGACGTGCTTCTTCCCGTCGGCGTCGATGCCGAGCACGATCAGGACGGTGTGCTCGTGGAAGACGATCCCGTCGATCATGAGCACGCGAAGGTCCAAGGCATCGAGCGGCGCGGACAGCCACGCCGTCATCTGCTTCTGCGACAGCGCGACGAAGCGGCGCGACACGGCGCTCTTCGAGGTGCTCCGCTCCTCCTGCCCTTCCGAGAGTCTCTCGAGGCTCCGGCCGTACCTCCGGGTCGAGACGCCGCAGGCAATCGCCTCCATCGTGTGGCGATCGAGCGGATCGCGATCGGCGGCGAAGGCGAAGCTCGGAAGCGCGAGCTCCGCTCCTTCTCGGCTGCGTGCGCGGAGGCGACGGATCGCGATCCGCCGCCCGCCGAGCGTGATGTCACCCGAGGTGCTTCCGGCACGGCTCGCCCAGCGGTGCGGGTCGTGTTGGCCCTTCGGTCCGCAGAGCCCTTCGCGGTCTTGCTCCATCAGAGCCGAGAAGACTTGTTGCCCGACATCGACACACAGGTCGAAGAACGCGTTATGCGCGTTCGCGAGTACGTCGAGCATCGGAAGCGGAACCTGGGCGGACATCGCCCGGGGCGGCTCGACGACTTGGAGAGCAGAGAACTTGCTGGCATGCTTGGCCATGGTGGCTCCTTCGTGGTTGGTAACCCCGTCCGTACCACACGGACGGTGAAGGAGCCGCCACTCTCAATTCCTCAGTTCAACAGGTTTTGGGACATCCCCT
>CAYPSI010000293.1:0-3507 GCA_964413375.1 uncultured Spirochaetales bacterium
GTCCGGCACGATGGACCCCAGCCCCCGGCGCGCGTCGCGCACGTGCTGCAGCAGGTCGCCTCCGCGCTCGTCGAAGCCCACGGGATCGGCCTGATCCACCGCGACATCAAGCCCGAGAACATCATCCTGTGCGAGCGCGGCGGGATCCCCGACGTCGCCAAGGTCGTCGACTTCGGTCTGGTCCGCGCCCTGGAGCCCGCCTCGGGAGCGCGCTTGACCCAGGCCAACGTCATCCAGGGCACGCCGCTCTACCTCTCCCCGGAAGCGATCCGGGCTCCCGACACAGTCGGCGCGCGCAGCGACCTCTACGGCCTGGGCGCGGTCGGCTACTACCTGCTCACCGGGACCCACGTCTTCGGCGGGGCGACGATGGTGGAGGTCTGCAGCCACCACCTCCACACGCCGCCGCAGCCGCCCTCGGAACGGCTCGGCAGGCCCGTGCCGGCCGGGCTCGAGGGGCTGATCCTGGCCTGCCTCGAGAAGGATCCCTCGCGCCGCCCGGCGAGCGCGGCCGCGCTCCGGGACGCGCTGCGCGAGCTCGACGCCGACGTCGGACGCTGGAGCGAGGGCGCGGCCCGCGAGTGGTGGGAACGCTGGCACCGCGGCCGGGGAGACGCGAGCGAGCGACGTCAGCCATAGCAGAAGAGCGGCTCAGAGCGTCCGCATCCGCTCCCAGAGCGTCGGGGCAGCGGCGCGGGCGCGGGCGAGGACGGACGCCTCGTCCACGGTCGTGATGCGCCGGTCGCGGAGCACGAACTGCCCCGCGACCATCGTCGAGCGGACGTGGCTGCGGTCGAGGCCGAAGAGCAGGTGGCCAGCCAGGTTCTCTGCGGTGAGCGGGGTCGGCGGGCGGTAGTCGAGGACGACGAGGTCGGCTGGTGACCTCGGTTCCAGCGTTCCCAGTGCCAGGCCGAAGAACGTGCTGGCCAGCCGGTGGCCTCCGACCAGCATCTCGAACGCGGCGGCGAGTGCGTCGTCGCGCCCCGTGTCGCGCATCCTCAGGAACGCGGCCCGGGCCTCGGCCAGCACGTCCTCGTCGAGGCCGTCCGTGCCCAGCGCCGCTCGGCGGAAAGCGATCGTCCGTGCGTGCCCCACGGAGTTGTTCATGTTCGAGCGCGGGCAGTGGACGAGCCACGCCCCGCCCGCCTGCGCCTCCCGCAGCTCCGGCTCGGACAGGTGGACTCCGTGCACCAGCAGCGTCCGATCGGCGAGTAGCCGGTGGCGCATCAAGCGTTCGACGAGGCCGCATGCGTGACGCACGTAGCAGTGCTCGATGTCGGTGCGGTCCTCGGCCACGTGGACGTGGAGGCTCGAATGGGCGTCCCGGATCGTGGCCGAGAGGCGGGCGAGGCTCTCGTCCGACAGAGTGAAGCTGGCGTGAGCCCCGAGCATGCCGAGGGTCAGCTCGGTCGGCCCGTTCTCCAGGAAGCTGCGGTTCTCCGCGATCCCGGCGTCCCGCCCCTCGAGGCCGTTGCGATCCGTGGTCTCGTAGCAGAGCACCGATCGCAGCCCCACCTCCTCGATCCCGCGACGCAGCGTCGCGAGCGATCCCCGAATGAACGACGGTGACGAATGGTGGTCGAAGACGAGCGTCGTGCCGGAGCGTGCGGCCTCGATCGCGCCGACGAGCGCGGACAGGTAGACCGACTCCTCGTCGAGCGCCCGGTCGAGCCGCCACCAGACCTTCTCGAGGATCTCGACGAAGCTCTTCGGGGGCTCGGCGGGACCGGGCATCCCTCGCGCGAGCGCGCTGTAGAGGTGCGTGTGGGCGTTGACAAGGCCGGGCAGCACGAGCGCGCCGTCGAGGTCCAGGACCTCCTCGCCCGCGACCGGCTGCAGTCCCCCTCCACGTGCGGTGATCCGCTCGCCTTCGATCCGCAGGCTGGCGTGCTCCACGCGCGGCGGATCGAGCGTCGCGACGGTCGCGTCCTTGAGTAGCATGAAGCCCTCAGCCGAGCGGGTGCTCGCGCAGGTGCTCGTCGAGCGCCGCGTCGTCGGGCGGCAGGCTCACGGGCTCGCCCGCGGCGCGGAGCGCCGAGCGGACGTCCTTCAGCCCGCTGCCGGTGAGCATGGCGAGCGCCGACGCGCGGCGGCTCACGATTCCGTCGGCCACCGCCTGGCGAAGACCGGCCAGAGCCGCGGCCGCGGCCGGCTCGCCGAAGAGGCCCGCGCGCCGCCCCGTCTCCCGCTGCGCGGCGAGAATCGCGTCGTCGGACACCGCGATGAAAGCGCCGCCCGACTCGCGCACGCGGGCAAGGGCCTTCCTCCAGTTGCGGGGGTGGCCGACGCAGATGCTGTCGGCCAGCGTCGCGGCGGGGCCGGGCACGAGATCGCGGCCCGACACGAAGGCGTCGACGAGCGGGCGGGCGCCCGCCGCCTGCACGCCGAGCAGCCGGGGCACGCGCGGGATGAAGCCGAGCGCCTTCATCTCGCCGAGCCCCTTGCCGATCCCAGCGATGGTGCAGCCGTCGCCGACAGACACCGCCACCCAGTCCGGAACCGCGGCGCCGCACTGCTCGGCGATCTCCAGCCCGGCCGTCTTCTTCCCTTCGACGAGCGAGGGGTTCACGGCGGCGTTGCGGTTGTACCAGCCGTAGCGGTCGCACGCGCGCTGGCAGAGCTCCCACGTCGCGTCGTAGCTGCCGCGCACGCGCAGGACGCGGGCGCCGAAGATCAGCAGCTGCGCGAGCTTCGGCTCGGGCGCGAACTCAGGGACGAAGATCACGCACGGCAGGGAGACGCTGGCCGCGGCGCCGGCGAGCGACGTGGCGGCGTTGCCGGTCGAGGCACAGGCCACGACCTTCGCGCGGCGGGAGAGGGCGCGCGCCACGCCGACGGCGCTCGCGCGGTCCTTGAACGAAGCCGTCGGATTGCGGCCTTCGTCCTTGACGAGCAGCTTCCGGACTCCGGTCCACTGCGCGAGACGGGGCGTGTCGAGGATCGGCGTCCAGCCGGGTTCGAGCGTGGGCCGCCGCGCGCCCTCTGGCACCGGGAGCAGCTCCTGGTAGCGCCAGGCGTTCAGCGGCCGCGACCGCAGCGCCCGCGGCGTCAGCGTGCGCCGCGCCCGCGCGAGGTCGAACTCGATCTCGAGGACGCCCTCGGGCCCGCACGCGGCGCACGGCCCGTCGAGGCCGCGCGCGTACCGCCGCCCGCAGCGCACGCAGCGAAGGCCGCTCACGCAGCCGGGGAAGCTCAAGCGCGCCGCTCCCGGATGCGGCGGTCGATCTCGTGCGCCCGCTCCTGATGGGCCACCCACCAGGCCGGGTCCTCCTGGGCGCGCAGGTCCGCCACGGCCTTCCCCTGCTGCTCGACCCAGGTGAAGTACTTCTGGTTGTGCCAGCGCCGGCGGGCCTCGGCGGTGCCCTCGACCAGCCAGCCGGTGCGCCGCGAGCGGAAGATCTCCACCCGCCGCTTCGCTTTCTCGGCGTCCATCGGCCCCTGCTCGGCGTCGAGGCGCCTCAGGACCGACGGGTAGCGGTCAAAGCCGTCGGTCGCGACCGTCACGAC
>CAYPSI010000294.1:0-25408 GCA_964413375.1 uncultured Spirochaetales bacterium
CAGCTACACCCTGGGTACGACCGTGACGCTCACGGCCCTGCCCGACGCTGGATACTCCTTCAGCAGCTGGAGCGGCGCGCTCAGCGGAAGCGCGAACCCGGCAGCGCTGCTGATGGATGCGAACAAGAGCGTCTTCGCAAGCTTCAGCCCTGCGGCTGCGCAGTACAGCGTGACGGTGCAGCCTGCGACCGGCGGGAGCGTCACGCTGAACCCGCCGGGCGGCGTCTACGCGGCCGGGAGTCTCGTCACGGTGACGGCGCTGCCGGCGGCGGGCTACCGCTTCGGCAGCTGGTCCGGTGCGCTCTCCGGAACCAGCAACCCCAAGACCCTGCTGGTCGATGCGAACAAGACGCTCGCCGCGAGCTTCATCCGCCAATTCCCGGTGACCGTATCGACCACGGGGAGCGGCAGCGTCACGCTGAGCCCTCCCGGGGGTCTCTATGACGTCGGTACCGTCGTGACGGCGACCGCCCTTCCGGGCCCGGTCGCGTCCTTCCTCGGCTGGAGCGGCGCGCTCGGCGGGCTGCAGAATCCGGCGACGATCGTCGTGGACGCAAGCAAGTCCGTCACCGCGAGCTTCACGGTCACCTACAAGCTCTCCATCGCAACGAAGTCGAAGGGCAGCGTGAGCGTGAGCCCCGCGGGCCCCGGCGGCATCTACGTGGCCGGTACCACGGTGACGCTGACCGCGACCCCTGACGCCGGCTTCACTTTCAAGAACTGGTCGGGCGCCCTCTCGGGATCCACCAATCCCGTGCCCCTGCAGATGAACGGCAACAAGTCGGTGACGGCGACCTTCCGGAGGCTCTAGCTACACCTCGCGCGGGATCGCGTAGCGCTCGCGGTAGCCGGCGAACTGCTCCGCGATCTCGTCGTAGCTCCAGCCGAAATCCGCCGGATCGTAGCGGTGGCGCCCGAAGGCGAGCTGATGGCGCTCGCGCATCCAGGCCTGCATCCGGCGCCGATGGAGCGAGCCCACCTCGTCGCCAAAGTGCGCGTAGATCCCCTCGACGGTGGCGACCGGATCGTCGAGAAGCTCCTGATACGCCACGTGACGACACCACCGGGCGTTGGCAGCCGCGTCGAAGGCCATCCCCCGCGACACGGCCAGGCAGGCCTTGCCCCTCCACTCCTCCGCGGTGGGACGCGGGTCGCGCCGCGAGGTGAAGGTGCGCTGGAGCGTGTTGTTGAGGCTCGCAAGGCTCGTCACGACCGGCCCCGGATCCCGGTGTGTCCACACCACGCGCGCGTCCGGGTACTCGGCGAGCAGCGTCCCGAGGCACCACAGATGGTTCGGCGACTTCAGCACCCAGCGCTCCGTCGGCTGCCCCGACTGGAGAGTCTGGAGAGCAAGCCGATGCTGGGCGTAGGCCGGCCGCATCTCGCAGCCTTCGAGCCAGCGCCCGTAGGCGGGCACGTGCGCCTGCGTCTCGACGCCGAGCGTGCGCAGATCGAGCATGAAGAAAGCCACGCACTCCTGCGCCAACGTGGCACCAAAGGGATGCATCGCGCGGAGCGCCGGATTGAGCCGCAGCAGCTGCTCGATCTCCCGGGCGCTGCGGGCGATGCGCGGATCCTCGGCCGCATCGGCCAGCGTCGGCGGCGGAATCGGGTGCGCCGCCTCCCAGTGGAGCGGTGCGCGTGCGAGCGGATCGAGCCCGATCAGGATCGAGAGCAGGCTCGTACCGGTGCGCGGGAGGCCGACGATCACCCAGGGCCCTTCGATGCGCTCCTCGCGCACTTCGGGGTGCTCGCCCGCGAAGCGGTGGAGCTCGCCGCGCGTCGCAAGCGAGTTCACGAGCATCCCGCGCACGGCGATCCGGCCGAACGCGCTGAGCTCCGCCTCCGCCTCGAGCGCGCGCAGGTAGATCTCGAGCGGCTCGCGAAAACTATCCCCGCCGAGATCCTCGCAGCCCACCCGGGCCTGCGCGGCCGCCAGGATCGCCGCGGGCTCGAGCGAGGGAAGCCGCGCGCCGAGGCGCGCGAGGAGGCCCCCTCCGAGGTTCAACGCCCGCAGCAGCCGCGAGCGGAGCTCCGCATCCCGGAAGCTGTACTCGGTCTTCACGCGCCGACGAGGACCACCGTGCGTCCCGTGGTCCGGCGCTGCTCGTGGTCCTCGAGCGCGCGGCCGGCTTGCTCGAGCGACACGCGACGACCTATGACGGGCCGGATGCTCCCCTTCGCCAGCAGCCGGAGCAGATCCGCGTGGACCTCCTCCGCCACGTCCCGCCCCCACGGATTGAACCCGGCGCGGCGCACCACGGACGGAACCTCGCCCAGGTAGGCCAGCATCACGCCGACGATCGAGAAATTTCCCGCGCAGGCGGGCCGCAGCGGGCGGCCGGAGAATCCGTTCTCGGGATCGTCGGCGAAGCCCACGCAGAGGTAGCGCCCCTCGCGCGCGACGCAGCGCCAGGACTTCGCGACGAAGTCGCCCCCGGCGAGGTCGCAGACGACGTGGGCTCCGACGTCGCGGGTGTGGTCGAGCACCGCGGTTGCGAAGTCGCCCTGGGTGTGGTCGATCGCGAGTTCGGCTCCGAGCTCCGTGCAGAGCTTCGTCTTCTCCGCTCCGCCAGCCGTCGCGAGAACGCGCGCGCCCTTCGCCACCCCGAGCTGGATCGCAGCGCTCCCGAGCCCGCTCGCCCCCGAGTGCACGAGCAGCGTCTCGCCCGGCGCGAGACCTCCGCGGCGGAAGAGCGCCAGGTGCGTGGTATGGAAGGGCAGCAGCATCGACGCGGCCTCGGCGTCGTCGAGGCCCTCCGGTGCATCGAAGACGGAGGCGAGCGGTGCCAGCGCGTACTCCGCTAGACCTCCCTGGGCCATCTGGGTAATCGCGACCACCCGCCGGCCGAGCCACTTCTCGCCGCCCGCGCCCGCGGCGTCGACCACGCCGCAGACGTCCATCCCCAGCGTGAAGGGCGGCTTCATCGGAATCGAGGTCACCCGCCCGCGACAGCGATCGATGTCGTTCCAGTTGAGCGACCCCGCCGAGACGCGGACGCGCAGCTGCCCCGGTCCGGGCTCGGGCACTGCCAGCTCCACCACCTCGAGAGCCTCGCTCGGCGCTCCGTTCCGGGTGACCTGCAACGCCCTCATCGAGTCCTCCTGCCGCTGCGCTCAGGCAGCATCGACGCGCACCTGGAGCTCTATCTGCTGGCCTGCGCACAAGAGCCCCGTCGCGACGACGTCGGTGTACACGAAGGCCTGCACCACGCGGTCGTCGAGGCTTCCCGGTCCTCCCGGGCGAAAGACCGGGGAGACCACGACGCGGCCCGCGAGCTGGGGATTCCGCGCCACGCGCTCGCAAGCGCGCTCCACTTCCTCCGCCGACGCGAATCCGACACCTATATGTGTCATTCCCTGCGGCTCATTCGCGTAGGCCGCGCGCAGCTCTTCGTGCAATTTCCCGAGCTCGCCGTCTTCAGCGAGCCGTTCGCGCAGCGCCGCTTCGAAGCGCCGCTGGGGCGCGGATACCTCGGAGACATAGAGCACGTTGTCGAAGACGTCGTCGGACTCGGGATCGACGTAGACGATCAGGAAGGGCGCCGCGGCGGGGCCCAGGTTCGCCGGGATCGGATCCGTCTGTGGATCGAGCACCCGAAAGCCGAGCGCGCGCAGCAGCGTCGCCGCGAGCGCCCGCTCGCCGGGCGCGTAGATCAGCTCGAGGTGGCTCAACATCTTCGCGGTCGGGTGGCTCAGCTCGCGCGGCATCGACGACTCCTCCTCGTGCGGGAACGATGCGCTCAGCCGGGGGGCAGCAGCGGTCCGGGGTCGAGCGGCTCGGGCCCGGCCTTCGGCAGCGCCCCATCGACGTCGACGAACCCGTACGCGTCTGCCAGCCGGCGAGTCGTGTACGAACGCCCGCTGCGGCGGATCACCTGGGGGTCGGCGAGCAGCGCGGCGATCGCGCGCCCCGCGAAGCGTGGGCTCTCCGCGCCGTCGAGATCGAGGCCCCACTCCGCCGCGTCGAGTGCGAGGATGCGCTCGGTGGTGACGTAGGCGGGCCAGAGCGCCACCGCAGCGACGCCGTGCGGCTCGAGCTGATGGGCGGTGTCGCGCGTCATCCGGTCGAGCCCGGCCTTCGCCGCACCGTAGGCGGGGTGTACCGCGAAGTAGCGGGCACCCTGCGAGCTCACGTTCACGACGAGGCCCCTGCCCCGCCGGACCATGTCCGGGGCCGCGAGCCAGGTCCCCACGTAGGCCGAGCGCAGGCCGACGCTGTGCATGTCGTCCCAGCAGGCGAGCGAGGACTCCCAGAAGGGGGCCTTGGGATCGAGCTCGTCGGGGATCAGGAAGGCGTTGTTCACGAGCAGGTCGAGACGGCCCCGCTCCCGCGTGACGCGCTCGAAGGCGGCGCGGACCTGATCGTCGTCGCGGTGGTCGCAGACGATTCCGATCAGCTCGCCGCCGAGTGCTCTGGCTTCTTCCGCCGCGGATTCGAGGCTTCCCGGGTGCTGACTGTCGCCCTCGTGCAGGGTTCGGCCGGTGATGTAGACGCGGACGCCCTGACTCGCGAGCTCGAGCGCACAGCCGCGCCCGACGCCGCGCGTCGCGCCCGTCACGATGGCCGTAGCTCCGTCGAGGGGGCCCATGGGGCTCGTAGCCTAGCCGAGTGAGCTTCGCGCGGCTGTCGGGCGCAGCGCGTGGCAGCGCGACCGGGGCGGCTCAGTGCCCGAGCTTCGCGATCCGGCGCAGGAAGGGAACGAGATCGTTGCGCTCGCGGCAGAAGACCGCGGGCTGCAGCTCGATACAGCCGACTCCCGCCTCCTCCAGCGCCGGAACCTGCGCCAGCGTCGCCTCGAGGTCCGGTCGGCCGTCGCTCGCGAAGCAGGGCCGGAGCCCGGCGCGCACACCGAGCTCGGCGGGATCGCGCCCTGCCGCCTGGAAGGCGGAGCGCAGCTTCGCAACACCCGGAGCGATCGCGTTGGGATCGACCGAGATCGGCACCCAGCCCGCGCCGAGCTCCGCGATCCGCCGACAGTTCTGCTCGGCCGCCGCGATCCCGAACCAGAGCGGCACGCCGCCGGGTTGGACGGGCGCCGGCACCTGCGTGATGTCCTGGAAGCGCAGCGTCGGCGATTCGAAGCTCGCAGGCTGCCGGCTCCACAGCACCTTGCAGGCGCGCAGCTGGTCGGTCATGCGCGACAGGCGCTTTTCGAAGGGGATGCCGGAGGCCGTGTACTCCTCCTCCTGCCAGCCGACACCGACGCCGAGATCGAGGCGTCCGCCCGACATCACGTCGAGGGTTGCGGCCTGCTTCGCGAGCAGTACGGCCGAGCGCAGCGGCGCGATCAGCACGCTCATCGAGAGCCGGATGCGCTCGGTAACGGCCGCGATCGCGGAGAGCACCACCATCGGCTCCGGCCAGGGCCACTCCGGGCCTACCGGGAAGGGTCCGTAGGGATAGCGGTCGGTCCGCTTGCCCATCACGACGTGGTCCGTGATGGAGATGAGGTGAAGGCCCTCGCCTTCCGCGATGCGCGCGAAATCGCCGGCCTTCGAGAGGTCTCCGCCGAAGAAGTTCTGGTATCCGAAGAGACCGATTGCGACCCGAACCGCCATGGCGCCTCCTTGCGCTGGCGGACGGTAGCCGAAAACGCCGAAGACGGCGGAGGGCGGGTTCAGCGCGCGGCGGCGTGCGCCGCGGTGAAATCTGCGATGGCCTGGTCCAGGGTGGCCACGGCCTCGTCGCGCCCGGCAAAGCCCTGCGCGGTGAACTTCCCAGGGCCCTTGTAGTTCAGGAACCAGGTCTGAAGGATCTGCGTCACCCCTGGAAACTTCCGCTCGAGGTCGTCCACGTCCTCGACGTCCTCGAAGGGGCTCCCCTTCGCGACGGCGAGGAGCTTGTCGTCGCCCTCGCCGCGATCCACCAGCAGGATCATGCCGATCACCTTCACGTCCACCACCGAGCCGCGCAGCAAGGGGGCGCCGAGCACGAGGATGTCGAGCGGATCCCCGTCCCCTCCGCGGGCCTTGGACAGCACCGTCCGCGGTACCATTCCGTAGTTCGCCGGGTAGCCGATGTAGCGCACCACCCGCGGCCGCCCGTCCTCGATGTCCCAGTGCAGGAGCCCGTCTTCCTTCACCTCGAACTTCTCCAGGCGTCCGGCCGGGATCTCGACCACGGCGCGCACCCAGCCGTCCGCGCTCTTCGGCTCCCAGCCGGCGAGAAAGTTCCGCTCCCCCTGGATCGTCTCGGCGTCGATCCAACGGGCGCCCGGGGCGAGCTCCGAGGAAGGAGCGGGGCCGCCACCGGCCGCGCAGGCCGCAAGCAGACCCCCGAACAAGAGGAAGGCAGCGGTGTGGATCTTCATGGCGGGAGCATCGGCCCGACACGGCCTCGGACTTGATCGCCTCGACTCCGTCGAGGCAGATTCCCCGCCGTGCGCCATCCGGTCGAGATCTCGGGCGATCCCACAGCGGGGGGACCCTTCGTGTTCACCTGCGAGCATGCCACGAACGCGCTGCCCGAGTGGCAGCCCGAGGCCTCCGAACGTGCGACGCTCGCGGCTCACTGGGGCTGGGACATCGGCGCTGCCGACCTGACCCGGGCGCTCGCGAAGCAGACGGGATCCTGCGCGGTGCTCTCGCGCTTCTCACGGCTCGTCTGCGACCCGAACCGCGACCCGAGCGAGCGGAGCTTCGTCGTCGACGCGGTCGACGGCGTCCCGCTCTCCTGGAACCGCGCCGTCGACGCAGCGGAACGCGATCGGCGCGAGGCGCGCTACTTCGCTCCCTATCACGAAGCCATCGATCACACGCTGAGGGTTCGCCGCGCCGTCGGGACCGAGCTGCGTCTGTGCTCGATCCACTCCTTCACGCCGGTCTATCTCGGGCTGGCGCGGCCGATGGAGGTCGGGGTGCTCTTCGACGCCTGGGACGAGCACGCCTGGCGGCTCGAGGGAGCGCTCGCGGCCGAGGGCTTCGCCGCCGTCCTGAACGCTCCCTACTCGGGTCGCGATGGCTTGATCTACGCCGCGAAGCGTCACGGTCGCGCGCATGGGCTCGTCTATCTCGAGCTCGAGGTCCGGCAGGACCTGATCGATGAGCCGGCCAGGGCGGTCGCGGTCGCGTCCCGGATCGCTCGCGCGCTCGAGGTGTTCAGGCCAACCGCCTGAGGCTCTCCGCTCGGCTGCGCCTCGCTGCGCGCTTCGCTTGCGCTAGCGCGATGCGTTCTGCGTCAACGCCCCTTGAAGACGGGCTTGCGCTTCTCGAGGAAGGCGCGCGGTCCCTCGGCGGCGTCCTCGCTGGTCATCGCCTGCATGCCGTGGCGCTGCTCGATCTCGAAGGCCTGCTGCTCCGGCAAGGTCTCGGTCTCACGCAGCGTGGCGACGATCGCCCGCACCGCGAGCGGACCGTTCTCGGCGATGCGCGCGGCGATCTGCCTGGCGCGGGCGAGCGCCTGCCCGTCCGGAACCAGGTGATTCACGAGACCCAGCTCGTAGGCGCGGCGCGCGGGTAGATCTTCCCCGGTCAGCAGCATCTCGGCCGCGATCGCGTAGGGGATCTGGCGCCGCAGACGCACCGCGGAGCCGGCCATCGGGAAGAGCGCGCGCTGCACCTCCGTCACGCCGAAGCAGGCGCTCTCGCCCGCGACCCGGATGTCCGTTCCCTGCAGGATCTCCGTCCCCCCCGCGCGCGCGAAGCCCTCGGCCGCCAGGATCACGGGCTTGCGCGGCCGATAGGTCTTGAGCCAGGCGCCGTAGATCAGCTGCGGCTCGCGCTTCACGCGCTCCATCCACGGGTTGTCGGCCACGCCGCTGCGCATCTTGCCGATCTCCGCGAGATCCATCCCGGCGCAGAAGGTATTGCCGCGTCCCGTCAGGATCGCAACGTGGATTGCGTCGTCGCGGTCGAGCTCGACCCAGGCGTCGTAGAGGCGACACATCACCTCGCAGTTCACCGCGTTCCGCTTCTCCGGACGGTTGAGCGTCACGACGAGGACGGGTCCATCCTTCTCGATCAGGACGGCGGGCTCGGACATGGAACCTCCTGGAGAATCCTGCGGACCTGCGCGGATCAGCGGCCGGGACTCAGGCCGGGGCATCGGAGAGCATCTCTCCGATGCGGCGCAGCTGCTCGCTCGCCCCCCCGAGCGCGAGCTCGAGCTCCTTGGCCTGCAGGTAGTAGCGATGCAGAGGATACTCGCGGTCCACGCCGACCCCGCCGTGCAGGTGCTGCGCGGCTGCGACGACCCGCTGCCCGGCCTCCGCGGCCCAGAACTTCGCGAGCGCGACCTCGGCGCTGGCGGGCAGTCCCTCCGACAGGCGCCAGCAGGCCTGGAGCGCGGTGAGGCGGATCGCCTCCACATCGATGTAGGCATCGGCCGCACGGTGCGCGACGGCCTGGAACATCGCAATCGGCTGGTCGAACTGCTTGCGCGTCTTCACGTAGTCCGCGGTGAGCTCGAGCGCTGCAGCGCAGATTCCCACCGCAGTGGCCGCCTGGGCGGCGGTGGCGTGCTCGAGCAGCCACTCGAGCGCAGCGCGCCCTCCCTCCGGACCGACGACGACCTCCTCGGGGCCGACGCGGACACCGTCGAGCGCGAGCAGGGACTCCGGGCGCCCGCTCGTCGTCAGGAGCGCCGTCAGCCCTACGCCTGCGGCGGCCGGATCGACGAGGGCGATCAGGATCTCGCCGCCCGCGGCACGCGCCGGGACGAGGATGCGCGTCGCGAGAGCCGCTGCGGGCACGCAGATCTTCGCGCCCTGCAGGCGCCAGCCACGCCCGGAGCGCTTCGCGGTCGTCACGGGCTCGCGCGGATCCGCCTGTGCCTCGATCAGCCCGGCCGTCAGCACGACCTCGCCGCGTGCCACGGCGGGGAGCCAGCGCTCCGCGAGGCCCGGCGGTCCGAAGCGCGCGATCGGAAGCGCAGCGAGCACGAGCGTCTCGAAGAGCGGAACCGGCGCTGCCGCACGCCCCGCCTGCTCGAGCAGCGCGGAGAGCTCGAGGAAGCCGAGCCCCGCGCCACCCTGCGCCTCGGGCACCGCGGTGCCGAGCAGGCCGGCCTCCGCGAGCGCCAGCCACAGCTCTCGGTCGAAGCGCGGACCGGGAGCCCGATCGAGCTCGCGCAAACGCGCGTGGCTCGCCTTCTCGCGGAAGATCTGCGCCGACAGGTCGATCAGCGCCTGTTGCTCGTCGCCGTAGGCGAAGTCCATCGCTCCTCCGCTACATCCGCGGGACGCGGGGCAGACGCAGGCCGAAGAGCCCGATCAGGTCCCGCTGGATCTCGTTGGTGCCGCCGCCGAAGGTCAGGATCAAGAGCGAGCGGTAGTTCGTCTCGAGGCGTCCCATCAGCAGCGCCTCCGGCGAACCGTGCTGGAGATAGCCCTGGGGGCCGAGCACCTCCATCAGCAGGCGGAAGCTCTGCATGTACCACTCGGTCCCAAAGACCTTGAGACTCGACGCGTCGGCCACATCGAGGCGTCCCTGCGTCCCCTGCCAGGCGACCTTCCAGTTGAGCAGCCGGATGAACTGGAGACCCGACCAGACACGGGCGAGGTTCGTGCGCACCCACTCCTGATCGATCACGCGCCTGCCGTCGGAGAGCTTCGTCTCGCGTGCAAAGCTGCGCACCCCCTCGAAGGACTGCTCGAGGAGCCCCGCCGAGCAAAGGGTCACGCGCTCGTGGTTGAGCTGACTCGTGATCAGCTTCCAGCCGCGGTTCTCTCCTCCGACGAGATGGCGCGCCGGGACGCGAACGTTCTCGTACTGCACGATGGCGATGTCGTGCATGGACAGGAGCTCCATCGGCTGGACCGCAATGCCGGGGGTCTTCATCTCCACGACGAACATCGAGATCCCGGCGTGCTTGGCCGCCTTCGGGTCCGTGCGCGCCGCCAGCCAGACGTAGTCGGCATCGCTGGCGAGGCTCGTCCAGATCTTCTGCCCGTTGATCACGTAGTCCTCACCGTCGCGCTCGGCACGGGTCGTGAGGGCTGCGAGGTCCGTCCCGGCGTTGGGCTCCGAGTAGCCGATGCAGAAGCTGATCTCGCCGGCGAGGATGCGGGGCAGGAAGAACTGCTTCAGCTCCGCGCTCGCGTGCGTGTAGAGCGTGGGGCCAACGGTATTGATCGTGAGCATCGGAACGGGCGCACCCGAGCGCATCGACTCGTCGAAGAAGATGAACTGCTCGACCTGCGAGCGGCCCTGCCCGCCGACTTCTCGCGGCCACCCGATCCCGAGCCAGCCGTCCTTCCCCATCTGGCGGACGATCTGTCGATGCACGGCGCCACAGCCCTTCTCCACGTGCAGGGCCTCGCGCACCTCGGGTGTCAGCAGCCGCTCGTAGTACTCCCGCAGCTCCCGGCGCAGATCTTCCTGCTCCTCGCTGTAGCCGATGTACATGAGCCTCCTCCTCGCGCGGGCGTGGATCCTATCGCGCCCGACGGCGCAGTGCAGGAATTCCACGGGCAACTCCCCGCCGAAGCCGGCGCAGGCGATGCGGAAGCTTCGCCCGAGCCCCACCCGGAGAGCCATCCAGTTCGGGTTCTTGCGTCACCCGGGAGCCCTTTGCGGCCCCTCACTGGACGGGACGGAGGATCGTCATGGGCCTCTTCAATCGCTCGCGCATGAGAAAGGCCGAGGATCTCGCGGTACGCATCGGCGAGAACCTCCTGAAGCAGAGCCTCCTCGATCCCGCCCAGAACGGGCAGGGTCAGCAGGAGCTCGTCCGCACCCTGGCCAGGCTCGTTTGCGATGCGAATCCGGCCTGGAGGGTCGAAGAGGGCTTCCTCGAGCGGCGCAATCGCGACGACGCCGTCAGCGTGACCGCCCACCTCGAAGACCTTCACACCGCGCTCGACCTCCTCGGCGTGGTGGTCGACGCCGATCTCCGCGAGCACGCCCGCCTCTCCGGGAACGATCACGACGAGGTCCTGATGCGCGCGCTGCGTCGGCTGTCGACGGCGCTCGAACAGCGCTCGCTCAGCGAGGTATCGGAGTCGCTCGCGCACGACCTCGAGTCGGAGGCCCTCTGGGAGGAGCTGGCCTCGAGCGGCGACGACCCGGAGGAGATCGCCGGCGCCCGCGCGCAGCTCGAGGAGCTCGCAGACGGGCTCCTCAGCGCGTCCTACGGGGCGCGTGCCTTCGCCGACTTCCTCGACGAGTCCCAGGCACGCTCGCTCACCGCGCTGCGCTTCTTCACCTCGCGCCACGCCGCGTGGGCGATGCACCGAGGTGAGCTCTTCTACCGCGGGGCCGAGATCGGGAGCTACACGAACGAAGACGCGGTGAACTCGATCTACGCCGACATGGTCTGGGCCCTGCTCGAACAGGACTATCCCTTCCTCTCGGATGCCAGCATCCGCGAGCTCACCCTCGCCGCGATGCGCGCCTGGGACCGCGAGCTCGCCGCGCTCTACCTGCGCGCCGGCAGCGGAGTCGGCTCCGCGGCCGAGGGCCTCGTCGCGCGCCGCGCCTGAGCCCGCCAGCGTCCAGCGCCATGCGTTGCGCTGACACCTTGGCTTCCGCCGCGGCACCTACTCCACATCGTTCATCAGATTGCATTCCGTCTCTTCGTTGTCCTGTCCGTGCCCCTCGGAAAGAGCCCCCGGGTCGAGCACCCGATCGACCCGGGGGCGCTCTTTCTCCGACAGCATCCGCTGGGCCGCCTAGCCGAGGGCACCCGACTCGCGCAACTTCGCGATCCGCGCGGCGTCGTAGCCGAGCACACGCGAGAGCACCGCTATGGTGTGCTCTCCGACGGTGGGGGCCTTCGCGGGAGCGGGCAGCTCCTCGCCCATCAGCTTCACCGGGAAGGGGAGCATGTCGGCCCCGTGCGCCTTCGCCGGCAGCCACGCGAGGCGATGCCGGAACTGCGGATCCTCGGCGATCGTCTGGGGCGTGTTCACCGGCGCGATCGGCGTGTTCTGCTCGTTGCCGAACGCGATCCATTCCGCGGAGCTCTTGGTACGGAAGATCTCGCGCAGCACCCCCTGGAGCTCGCGGTTGCCGCGCGCATGGTCCGCGAACTTCGAACCGGGCCAGCGCTCGAAGAGATCCATCCGCCCCACTCCGGCGCAGAAGTTCTTCCAGAACTCCTGCTCGGAGGCCATGAAGAGCACGTGGCCGTCGCTCGATGCGTAGATCTGGTAGCGCACGCCTTCCTTCATCCCGGCCGTACCGGGGGCGCGCCGCACGTACTGATCCGCCTTGTTTCCGGTGACTTCGGACTCCGGACGCTCGTAGGCCCGCCAGCTCTCGCTGCGATACCAGTCCATGTAGGCCGCGGCGTCGGACTGCGCGATCTCCAGCATGCAACCCTCGCCGGTCGCACGGGCGCGGATCACGCCGGCCAGGATCGCGAAGGCCCCGATCAGTGGCCCCGCGTGGATTCCGATCGACGCGTGCTCGGGGATGAAGCAGAAGCCCTCTTCGTCCGTGGCCGGGTTGAAGATGCCGGCCCAGGTGTCGTAGGCGATCCCGTGCGAGGGCATGTCCTTGTAGGGACCGGTCATGCCGTAGCCAGAGATGTTGCAGAAGACGATCCGGGGGTTCTGCGCGCGGAGGTCCTCGAAGCCCAGCCCGCGCCGGGCCAACGCCCCGGGCCGCATCGCCTCGATCACCACGTCCGCCCCGCGAGCGAGCTCTCGGAAGACCTCGATGGCCTCCGGCTTGCGCAGATCGAGCGTCAGGCTCTGCTTGCCGCGGTTCACGTGCAGATGCAGCAGCGAGACTCCTTCGATGATGGGCCAGGTCATCTCGCGGACGTAGTCGCCCTGGGGCGACTCCACCTTGATCACGTCCGCACCGAGGTCGGCGAGGTGCAACCCGATGGCACCGGGTCCGAGCAGCGAACACTCGATCACGCGGAGACCCGCGAGGGGGGGCTGGGCGGGGCTCACGGGCACACCCGAAGGGTCGGGCGCCGGCAGACGCTGGGCATCTCGGGTTCCTCCGCCGCTTCGGTAGCGAAGGACGCGTCGCCGGTCCATGCCGCGTCACGCCGCTGCGCAGCCGCTTGCGCAGCGCCGGCGGGAGGTGAAGCCCGGCGCCAAAAAGCGGCAGCCCGGACGCCACTCCCCAGGGGCGACGCTGCCCATCGGGCTCCACGACCCCTCACGCCTTCGCCGGAGCTGGCACGGCCCATGCACAAGCTGACGGCGATGCGTCGACTCGCCGCCATCGGCCTCTGTCTCCTCGCCACCGGCTGTGGGACCCGGATCGTGCTGACGATCCCGAGGTCGCCCTTCGCCGCGCCGCAGGCCCCGGCTCCCCGCCCCGAGGGCGAGTGCCGTTATCTGAACCTACTCGTCGACTACTCGACCCAGGCTTCCGGAATGTCCGCCCGGGACGTGGCGCTCTCCGCCGATGTCGCCGAGAGCATGACGAAGGAGTTCCAACGCCTCGGGGCACACGTGACCGACGAGCCCGCTCAGGCCTACTGGTCGCTGATGCTGCTGGCGATCCACAACGAGCGGGACGAGGGCTTCATCTTCTCGGCCACGCTCGCACTGCGCGAGCTCGCCGAGGCGCGCGACACCGGGATCCAGACCTACGCGACGGCGTCGGAAGGCAACGCCCCGCCGACCTTCTACACCGGAATCTCCTACGGGTCGCTCCAGGACCTCGGACGCCTCACGCGAAAGTTCGCCGAGACAGCCGACGCCGCGCTTCTCCCCTCAGCACGTCAGCTGTGCGCCTTCGAGTCCAACGAGAACGAGCGCCACGACGCGGTAGACGCTCAGATCCCGCTGCCCGCGCTCCCGCTCTGAGGACGTTGCGTCAGGCCTCTGTCGACTCCGCTCGCCTGCCCGGGGACGTTGCGTCGATTCGACCGGTTGTTGTCCACTCCGCTCGCCTGCGGCTCGCTGCGCGCTTCGCTTGCCTGACCCGGGGCGCCCTCCCGAACACCATCCATCCCTTGCCTCCGGTTGCCCCGGGCCGGGTTTCGGCTCCGCTTCGGGAGCTCGACATCCGGGTTGCAACCAATCAACGTGGAAGATCTGTCACCCATGTACACGGGTCGAACCGGTCGTTTGAAGGACAGAAGTTGCGAAATTTTAATTCATAGCTATAATCAATATGTCATGCGACGCGCGCCGAAGCAGCTGAGCTTCCGCGATCACCGGATGCGCTCCGGGCGAGGCGGGCCTCGGCCTGGAGCCGGGCGTCCGCCCCTTTCGGCAAACCCTCCGGTCCATCACGTGCGTCGACCGCCGGTGCCGAGGGACTGCCCCTCGCACGTCACGCTGCGCCTGCGCAGCGGGACGCCGGGCCTTCGCAACCGACGCTTCCTGCGCGAGCTGCGGCCGAGCCTGCGCCGGGGCTGCGAGCGCCGCGGCTTTCGCGTCGTGCACTACTCCGTGCAGCGAAACCACCTTCACCTGCTCGTCGAGAGCGCCGGGAAGGAGGCGCTCGGCCGCGGGATGAAGGCGATCTCGGCCCGGGTGGCACGCGCGGCCCAGCGCGCCTTCGGGCTCTCGGGGCCGGTGCTCCACGGCCGCTACCACCTGCGGATCCTGCGTACGCCGCGCGAGGTGCGAAGGGCGCTGGCCTACGTGCTGCTGAACGCCCGCAAGCACTGGCGAGAGCGCTACGGCGCCTCACCGCCCGAGCTGCTCGATGCGGCCTCCTCGGGCCGCTGGTTCGACGGCTGGAGCCGCGTGCCCGGCTCGCGCGAGCCGCCGCCCGATGTGGTGGAGAGACCCGAGGTCGCTCCGTCTCGCACCTGGCTGCTCTCGGTCGGCTGGCGCCGACACGGGCTCGTCGACCCGGCGGAGGTCCCGGGGAGCTGAGCGCGAGGGGATCCTGCGGGCTCCGAGCGTGCCGGCTCGGAGCGCAATCGAGCGGCGCCCTCTCGGAGCGATCGCCGCCGGCCTCGGTGGCCCCCGGCCAACGAGCGAAGAGACCCCGCGGCTCATGACTCTTCCCTCAACGACTTCTGGTCTTGAACCCGGTGAGGCCATCCTCGCGAGACGGCCTGCTCTTCGGCCTCGCGACGCTAGGAGCGGTTCGCCGGTCGCTGGGGGGCGACCCGCTCGCGATGCACGCACTTCCTGGCAGGCTCCGGCGAGCCCGCGCGCTTCAGCTGCGCATCCAGTCGGTCGCACAGGTCCTTCGCGATCGTCTCGGGGTCTCGCCCGGCATCGATCAGCTCGCCCAGTCCCGTTGCAGCGATGCGCTGGTACTCGGCCAGACGGGCCTCCAGGATCTCGCGCGCTTCGATGCGCCGCCTTCCGCTCGCGTGCGCGCGTCGGAGGGATTCCTCCGGAGAGATCAACAGCAACACGCTCAGGTCGGGACGCAGCGCGAGCTTCATCAGCAGGCGCCACGCCAGGCGCTTCTCGAGCCGGTCTTGCGGGAAGTTCACTCGGAGATCCGTCAGGGCGTCGCAGATCCAGCGGTCGCACACGACCGCGCGTCCGCGCGCGCGCAGCGTGCGGACGGTGACCCCGTACTCCCAGAGCAGGTCGAGCAGCGCGAGAGTGGTCCATAGCCGGCGTTTCAGCGGGTTGCGCATGCGCGCCGCTCGCTGCGGGTAGCTGCGGGGCTCGTCACCCTCCTCGGCGCTGCCACGCCTGCCGCCCCGGCTACCCCGGCCACCGAGGAGCCGACGAAGCAGCCGTTTCGCGCGTTCGATGCGCCAGGTGTAGCCGACCCGGCTCCAGCGATACACCGGGTGGTAGCCCTTCGCCTCGAGGTGCTTCAGCAGAGCGGCCCGCGCCATCGACTTCCCGGCGCGATCCATGCCGCCGATCGCGATGACCGGGGGATTGCCGGGGCCGTGGGCGTCTTGCGTGGGCATGGGGCCATCCGACGAGTGGCCCGCAGGCTTCGAAAGGTTACGCGTGCCGCGGCGACGACACCCGCCGCGCCGACAGGGACACCCACAGAGCGCGCGCTGCGCCCGCCGGCCGGGCGGCCACCCGCCCCGAGGAGTGTCCCTTTGTCGATCTTGCGACGCATCCGCCGCTCCCTGACGCGCCGGGTCCCCCGACAGTTCGCGATCCGCTACCGCTTGTTGCGCGAGCGCAATAGCGCCGCGTCGCGACGCGCGGACCGGGAGGCCGAGGCCTTCCTGATCTCCTATCCCAAGTGCGGCCGCACCTGGCTGCGGATGCTGCTTTCGCGCGCGCTCGAGAATCACTACGGCGCACCGGACATCGACTACCTCGGAGGCGATTTTCTTGCCGGCAACGTCCCCGGGGCGCCGCGCATCCGTGTGAGCCACGACGACGATCCGCACTGGAAGACCGCGAGCGGGCTCGACCGCCGCAAGCGCCGCTACCGCGCCAAGAAGGTCGTGCTGCTCGTGCGCGACCCCCGGGACGTGGTGGTGTCGATGTACTTCGAGCGCAGCCGGCGCGAACGCGCCTACGACGGCACGCTCTCGCAGTTCCTGCACGAGCGGCGCGGATCGCTCGACACGATCCTCGCGTACTACAACGTCTGGGCCGGCGCTCGGGACATTCCGAGCGACCTCCTCGTCGTCCGCTACGAGGATCTGCGGCGCGACACCGAGCAGCAGCTGCAGCGCCTGCTCGCCTTCCTCGGCGTGACGGACGTCTCCGAGGCGACCGTCCAGGAGGCGACGCGCTTTGCCTCCTTCGAGAACATGCGCAAGCTGGAGAGCTCGGGTGCGGCAGGCTCCGGACGCTTGCGCCCGCGCGACCCGAACGATCCCGAATCCTTCAAGACGCGCCGCGGAAAGGTGGGCGGCTTCGTCGACTACCTGACCCCCGAGGAGATCGAGCAGGTCGAGCGGCGAATCAGCACGGGGCTCGACGCGAGCTTCGGCTACGGCCGGCCGCGGGGATCGGAAGCGTCGTCCTCCGCGGAGCCCCGGCGCGAGCACGCCGAGCCGCTCGGGGCCGCCTGAGCCCTCGACCCGGACTCGATCTCCGCGAGCAGGCACTCGAGCGACTCGGCCGGGTAGAAGACGGACCACGCGCCCGGCGCGGAGAGCAGCCGCTCACCGAGATCGAGCACGAGTGCGGCGTCGTATTCCTTGTTTCGGTTTCGGCTCTCGAGGGACGCATGCGCCGGGGACATCGTTCCGGCGATGCGGGAGAGCAGCGCTCCTCCGCTCAGCACCACGTCCTCGTAGCGAAGCACGCGCGCCGGAGGCAGCCAACGCGCGATACGCTCGAAGTACCACTCGAGCAGGTGCAGCTGGCGCTCGCCGCGATCCGCGCAGCGGTCGAGCTGGAGCCGCAGCTGTGGGTCGAGCCGCTCTGCGGCCCGCGAGCGGCCCTCGCTCACCGCAAACTCGACGCTGTTCCACGATCCGAGCACGGCGATCGGGTTGCGGACCGTCGCGAAGCAGGGAACTCGATCCACGAGGCGGGGGAGCAGACCCGTGAAGATCGAGGGGTGCTTCACGCAGAGCAGGAAGTCGTCCGAGAGCGGCTTGCCCACGCACACCCGCCCGCGCAGCACGTGGCCACGCCGCAACCTGCGCCCGTCGGCCAGGCGCCGCGCGACACGCCGCACGCGCGTGCGCAGCGAGGCGACACCCCGCCCTCCTTCCCCGATCGGGTTGTCCGGGATCACACCGTCCGCGTGCTTCGACACCACCTCTCCGCACTCGCGCAACGAGGCGCGCGCGGCCGCGAAGAAGCCCTCGACCCCGTACAACGCACTCTCCCAGCCGATCGGACGACCCGGCCAGCGCCGGAAGCTTGAAAGCGTGAAGGGCTCGTGCAGTGCAACCGCGTCGGGAAGGCGGTTCAGCAGGTGACAGGCCAGTGTCGATCCAGAGCGCGGGATTCCGGCGATCGCCAGGTCTCGCCGCCCCGCGGCGCTGCGCAGCAGCTCCGTCTCCCCGACGGGCCAGCGCGCGCTCGCGGAGTCGACGGCGCTCAGGCGAGCAGCCGGGGGACGAAGAGGGCCAGCGGAACGCCCAGTGCGTGGAAGAGGACCGGAAGCGCGAGGCTCTCCGAACGCTCGCGGGCTAGCGCACAGGCGACTCCGAAGACGAGCGAGCCCCAGATGGGCGCATTCCACTCCAACGCGGCCGCAGGCAGCGCGGTCACCGAGGCCGCGGCGAGTACGATGCTCCAGGGAGCGTAGAGACCCCCACAGAAGAGGGCCGGCCAGGAAATGAACCAGGGCCCCCCGGCCCGCTGGATCGAGAAGGGACCCGCGAGGACTCCGTGCACGAGCCCGCGGAACAGGATCTCGGCCCCGATCGGCAGCAGCGCGAAGCCGAGCAGCGCCGGCCAACGGACGCCCAGATCGGGCCCCGTTCCCGAGAACTCGATCGCCGGGATCCACACGCCACCGGCCATCGCTCCGATCGCCGCCGGTACGAGCAGCCACCACGCATCGCGTCCCGCCGGAATCCGGAATCCGAACATCCCCGGGTTGCGGCGGCCCACGAGCCCGAGGAAGCACAAGCAGAAGAGGCCCAGGCTGAGCCCGAACCAGAGCGACGGCACGCGGGCGAGCAGGCCGAGCTCGCGCTCCATGCCGTTCGCGGCCAGGATGGCCGCGAGCGAGATCGCAATCGCAGCGACGCTCCCGAGCGCGGCTCCGCCGACCCGCAGCAGACGCCCCCAGAACGACACCCGCTGGTAGGCCTGCCGACACACCTCCGCGACGCGCTCGAGATCGAGGCCCGTTCCGGTCGCCCGCGGCGAGCCGCCGATCTCGTTCGAGCCCCCCCAGCGGTTGGGCGCGAGGCTCCCTCCGGAACGCGGGTCTACGAGGTTCAGCTGCTGATAGAGCTCTGGGAGCCCCACCGGCAAGGTCGGATCGACCTGCCGCAGGCTGTACTCGCTCTCGCCCTTCTGGAGCACGATGAGTCCGAGGCGATCGCCGTGGAAGCGTCGCAGCTGCTGCTCCACTTCGTAGATCCCGACCTTGGCCCGGCACGCCACTCCCACCGAGCCTGCGCACAGATCGAAGCGCGCGAGCTCCTCGATCTCGGCGACGTCCTCGAAGTGGTCCGGCGGGTAGACCAGCGCGTCCAGCATCGCGAGGCGGTCGGCCGCGTACTCGAGCGCGTCGATCCGCGGCCAGAGCCCCGAGGACTTGAGCGCCTGCTCCCGCCCGAGCAGGCGGTCCATGCGCCGGCGCGTCTCATGGAGCAGGTCGGCGGGCAGCGCGGCCAGGTCGACGAGGTCGAGTCCGTGGGCGTCGATCGCCCCCTCGAGGCGCAGCAGGGGCATCACCGCGGCTCGCGCGCGCGGATCCTCCCCCGTGAGGCGCAGGTGGTTGAGCAGCACCCAGACGGCGAGCAGCGCGTCGAGATCGACGTCGTTGGCGACGATCGTGAAGTCGCGCCGGCGCAGGTCGAGCCCCTTGCGGATCAGCACCATCGCCTGCTCGCAGGCGGCGAGGGTGAAGGCGCGCACGCAGCCCTCGTGGTGGTCGAGGTTGTAGACGGCGCGCTGCGGATCGACGAAGGGCTCTCCCTGCGCCGCTCCGTCGACGAAGATGGTTCCGGGCGCAGCGCTTCGCGCCGCCGCCGCCGTCACCGAGCTCCCCCGCTCGATGCGCAGCCGCAGCGTCGGCGCCTCGCTGCAGACGAGGACGCGGCCGTCCGGATCCTCGCGCACGCGATAGCGGCTCGAGGCCGGTCGCGGCTCGGGCGCGCCCGCCAGCGTGGCGTCGCCGCCGTCGTGGCCCAGCCTCCTCGCCATCCGGTCGAGCAACGCGCGGCCGTTCCTCATCCTCACCTCGGCACGCGGGGCTGCAAGGCGCCCCCGGGCTCCACCCTCCCACGCTCGGTGGGTGCCCTTCTCGCGAATCGCGCAGGCGGGGGGACGCTGCGTCTTCCGTTTCGGCGCGCCGACCGGGCCACTCAAGGCGCCATCGCGCCCGGGTGGGTCGCGGGTCGGTCCGAATGGGAACTTTCCTCCCCTGCCGGAATCGGCAGGGCCGCCGAGTCGCCCCCGAAATACAGCGCCATGCGATACGCCGCGACTCCCGACAGTAAGGCGACCTCCGCGGTCCCGATGCGCACGCGTTGCCGCTACGGGTGCACGCGGCACGCCGCTTGCTAGGTGCCTACGGGTGTTCGGGGCCGAAAGGCCGGGGGTGGGGACCTAGGGAGGAGTCCAGTGGTGCGTCTCTCCTTGCTCGTTTTCTCCGAGCGGGACGATTTCTGCGCGCGGATCTGCAAGCAGCTCAACGCGAGCTCGAACGCGCACGTTTCGGCGGTCGTCACGCGGCGGGAGCGTCTGGCCGAGGCCATCGCCACACGCCGGCCGAGCCTGGTCTTTGCGGACCTCGGCCCGGAGCCGCAGGCGCTGCTCGACCTGCTGGCCGGGATCGAGTCGCTCCCCCCCCTGCTCGTGTCCGGCCCCTCCGACGATGCGGCGTTGATCCTTCGCGCCCTCGAGCTCGGGGCCAAGCACTTCTTCCCCGCGCAGCCCGAGACGGACGATCTGCATCGGACCCTCGATCGGATCGCCGGCGAGCAGCTCGTGGAGGGATCCGAGCAGCGGATCGCCCCGATCGTCGCGGTGATGGGCGCCAAGGGCGGCGTCGGGACCTCCTTCGTCGCCTGCCAGCTCGCGGTGAGCCTCCAGTCCCAGGGTGCGCGCACGGTGGTGGTGGACCTCAACCTTCCGCTCGGCGACGTCGCGCTCTACCTAGACCTGCAGCCCAAGCACACCCTCGCGCACGTGGCCAAGGAGGCCGACCATCTCGACGCGGCCTACCTGCGCAACGTGCTCGCCCGGCACCCCAGCGGCGTGCACGTGCTCGCGTCTCCCACCCGCCTCGACGAGGCGATGATGATCAAGGCGGATCACGTCGACCGCGTGCTCCACCTGCTCCGGGAGGAGTTCGACTGGGTCGTGGTCGACGTATCCCGCGAGTGGAAGGAGACGAGCATCCGCGCCCTCGACCTCGCGTCGCAGGTGCTGCTCGTGACGCTGCCGGACGTCGCGACGCTCTCCCAGGCGCGCAAGCACCTCGACCTGCTCCGCAGGCTCGGCCGCCCCGAGGAGGCGCTGCACCTGGTCACGAATCGCAACGCCACTTCCGGCCAACTCGGAGACCAGGACTATCTGACCTTCCTCGGCCGCGCCCCGGAAGTCCGGATCCCGAACGACTTCGCGACGACGCTGCTCTCCGTGAACGAGGGCCGGACGATCGGCGAGGTCGCGCCACGCGGCCCGCTACAGGCCGCTTACGACGACCTCGCGCGCCAGCTCACCAGATGGTGCGGACGCGAGGCCGCGCCCGATCCGGAGCCCGCGCCGTCGCCTCCCACCGGTACGCGCCCGGCGCTGCGCGTCGTGCGCTCCGCGCCGGCCCTGGCCCGCCCCGCTGCCGCGGCGCCGCTCGCCTGGAACCAGAGCCCCCGCCCCTTCCAGGTCCTCACGGTCGCCGCCAACAAGGGCGGCGTCGGGAAAACCACCATCGCGACCAACCTGGCCGTCTTCCTGCGGGCGCTGCGCGAGGATCTTCCGATCCTCGTGCTCGAGTTCGACGACCAGACGATGCCGGACCGCATGTTCTCGATCGACCGCGCTGCCCCGGGCCTCGACATCGCCGCGGCCCTACGCTCCGGAAGCTTCGCGGAGGCGGCGCGCCTGGGACAGTACGGCGTGCACTACGTCCCCTCGAGCGCGCGCATCTCGGATCTCAAGCGGGAGATCGAGGATCCTGCCTATCTCCAGTCGGTGCTGCTGCGCACGGGCTGGGAAGGCCTCGTGATCATCGACACCAAGAGCGACCTCGAGATCCTCACCCAGAATGCGATCGCGGCGAGCGACCTCTCGATCGTCGTGGTGCACGACTTCGCCTCGCTACAGCAGGCGAAGAAGGTGTTCCAGCTGCTCGACGATTGGAAGCTCCCGCGTGAGAGCGCGCGCGTCCTGCTCTCGCTCGTCGATCGGAGGATCAAGTTCGCGCAGGGACAGGACGTCCTCGGCTTCCTGATCTCGCAGATCCGCGAGCAGGGCTACCCGCTCTTCGAGACCTTCCTCTCGCGGAGCCACTCGATCGAGGCGCTCTACACGAACCCCGAGGGCCGCGCGCACTCGATCCTGCACGGTGCGAAGAACTCGCTCGTGCATCGCCAGATGCGCCACCTGGCGCAGGACGTGCTCGAATCACTCGATGCGCTGCGAGAACGCCCGCAGCTGCGACCGCAGCCGGCGCCGGCCGCGGCAGACGCCCGGGACGCGACCCCGCGCCGCTGGCGCGAGTACGCGGCGGGCGCGCGCAGCTGGGCCCGCTCGCGCATCGGCGGGGACTCGTAGCCCGGCGACGTTGCGTGGAGCCAAGTGGTGGCAGCCTACTCCGCTCGCCTACGGCTCGCTGCGCGCTTCGCTTGCCTTGGCTCGGGCTGCGGCAGGGCCAGCTAGCCGCCCGCCGCGGCCCGGTCGCCGAGAAGGGGCTGGAAGCGCGCCTTGTCGTTCGCCTTGGCCACCGCGTCCTGGGGGCTCACCCGGCCCTCGCGCGCGGCGGCAAAGAGGGCATCGTCCATCGACTGCATGCCGACGCCCTTTCCCGACTGGATGATCGAGGTCAGCATCGGCGTGTTGCCCTCGCGGATCACGTTCGGCAGGCCCGGCGTGCGCAGCAGGATCTCGTGCACCGCACAGCGCCCCTTCCCGTCTGCGCTCGGGAGCAGCAGCTGCGAAACGACGCCGGCCAGCGACTCCGAGAGCGAGAGCCGCACCTGATCCTGCTCCCTCGCCGGGAAGGCATCGATGATGCGATCGATGGTCTTTGCGGCGCTGTTCGTGTGCAAGGTGCCGAAGACGAGCAGGCCCATTTCGGCCGCAGTGATCGCGAGTCCGATCGTCTCGCGGTCGCGCATCTCTCCCACGAGGACCACGTCCGCATCCTGCCGCAGCGTGGCGCGGAGCGCCGCCCCGAAGCTTCGCGTGTGCGCCCCGACCTCGCGGTGCGAGAAGACCGAGCGCTGGTTCTGGTGCACGAACTCGATCGGATCCTCGATCGTGACCACGTGCTTCGCGCTGTCCCGGTTGACCCGATCGATGATCGCGGCCAGCGTGGTCGACTTGCCCGAACCGGTCGGTCCGGTGACGAGGACGAGACCCTTCGAGAGCTTCGCGAAGGAGGCGATGGCCGGCGAGAGGCCCAGATCCTCGACCGTCTGCACCTTCTCGGGGACGATCCGGAACACCGCCGCCGCGCCGTTCTCCTGGACCAGGTAGTTGGCGCGGAAGCGGGCCAGGCCCGGGATCGCGTAGGCGAAGTCGAGGTCCCGTTCCACCTCGTACTCCTGCCACTGCGCGCTGCTCGCGAGCTCGGCGAGCATCGCGCGCAGCGAAGCGTCGTCGAGGGCGCTCTCTCCGGCCACCTCTTCGACGTGTCCGCGGCGGCGCATGCGCGGCACGAGGCCTGCCGAGAGATGCAGGTCCGAGCCGCCCACTTCCTTGAGCTGGCGCAAGAGCTGATCGAGCCGGGCCATCGGCTAGGAAACCGACTCGAGAGTCGGCCGCCGCGCAGCGAGCCGCAGGCGAGCGAAGTCCATCGAACTACCCCCCCAGGACCTTCGGGTCCTCGCAGTGGCGAAGTGCCGTCTCCCGGTCCACCGCCCCCGACTGGACCAGCTCGCGCAGCGAATGGTCGAGCAGACGCATCCCCTGGGCCGCGCCGGTCTGGAGGGCCGAATGGATCTGGAAGGTCTTGTTCTCGCGGATCAGGTTCGCCACGGCGCGGTTCACGATCAGGGTCTCGAGCGCCGGCACCCGCCCCTGCCCGTCCGCGGTCGGCAAGAGTCGCTGCGTGATCACCGCGCGCAGCGACTCGGAGAGCATCGTGCGCACCTGCGCCTGCTGCTCCGACGGAAACACACCGATCAGCCGGTTCACCGTCCGGATCGCGCTGTCGGTGTGCAGGGTCGCGAGCACGAGGTGGCCCGTTTCGGCCGCCGTCAGCGCGAGCGAGACGGTCTCGAGATCGCGGAGCTCGCCGATCACGATCACGTCCGGGTCCTCGCGCATCGCGGCGCGCAGGGCCCGGGCAAAGGACCCGGTGTGCCGCTTGACGCTGCGCTGGTTCACGACGCAGCGTTTGGAGACGTGGATGTACTCGACGGGATCCTCGATCGTGATCACGTGCTCGCGGCGCCCCTCGTTCACGAGGTCGACGAGAGCCGCGAGCGTCGAGG
The DNA here is from genome assembly GCA_964413375.1 of uncultured Spirochaetales bacterium. GTDB lineage: Bacteria > Myxococcota_A > UBA9160 > UBA9160 > SMWR01 > CAZUYC01. The sequence continues at coordinate 24,047 of CAYPSI010000294.1, forward strand.
ATTTTCCGCAGCCGGCGGGTCCGGTGACGAGGACCATGCCCTGGGGGTAGGTCGTGAAGCGCGCCAGCGCGGCGGGCAGGCCGAGATCGTCGAGGTCCGGCGGCTCGAGGGGAATGCAGTGGAAGACGGCGTCGAGGCCTCGCTGCTGGCGATACACGTTGGTGCGGAAGCGCCCGATCCCGGGGAGGGCGAAGCAGAGGTCGGTCTCGCCTTGTTCCTCGAGCTCCGCTCGCTGTCGCGGGTCGAGGGCAGCGACCGCCAGTCGCTCGGCGGCGCTCGCATCGAGCGCTGCTCCGCCGGCAGGCTGCAGGGAGCCATGGATGCGCAGGCGCACGGGCGCACCCGTGTGGACGTGGACGTCGCTCGCGCCGCGCGCCACGGCATCGCGCAACAGGGCCTCGAGCTCCGCCGCCTCGGGCGGAGCGGCGCTCGCGGCCGACTCGGCTTCGGGCGCGGCCGCGGCGCCGAGCTCGGCCGCCTGCCGGGTGCGCTCGCGCTCGACGAGCTCCCGCTGCGCGCGCACGAGCGCCTCCAGCTGCCGAGGCGTCAGGTAGCCCTTGGCGACCAGGATCTCGCCGAGGTTCGCGCTCCCGCCCCGCTCTCCCTGCTCGCGGAGCGCCTCCTCGAGCTGATCGAGGCTCAGCAGCTTGTTGTGCACCGCGATGCGTCCGAGCAGCGGCGCCTTCTGCTTCGACATCGCAGCACCCTATCGGCGAAAGTCGCCCTGGAGCTGAGCCTGGACCGGGCGGGAGGGGGATCGACTATCGTTGCGCGGCGGCGTGCGCCGGCCCGGCGCCGGCGTCGGGGGGCCGCTCAGCGGGGATGCGAAGCAAGCGTCGAGACGGTCGGCGGAGCCAACGCGGCCTCGGGAGCGTCCTGTGCCTCGCGCTCGTGGCCTGTGGCTCGCACGAGGCGCGCCGGGAGATCGACCTGACCGCGAGCTTCGGCCACGCGCGTAGCGGCGCGGAGACGGTCCGCCTCGACCTCGGCTCCGACGCCTCGCTGCCCTCACTCGTCTCGGGCTGGGGCCCCCGTGCGCGCTCCGGCCGCGTCGAGTTCCAATGGGGACAGGGGGCGCGCTCCGAGCTGCGCTTCGGCGTGGCCGAGCCTCGCGATCTCGAGATCTCGCTGCGCGCCTGGCCGCTGGCCTTCGAGGCTGCGCCGCCGCAGTCGGTCCTCGTCGAGGCGAACGGGAAGCCCGTCGGCACGCTCGATCTTCCGCAGGGACCGCACACCCATCGCGTGCGGCTTCCCGCCGACGCCCTCGTCCCCGGCGAGAACCGTCTGGCCTTCCGCTACGCGTGGTCGCGCGCCCCGCGCGACGTGATCCCCGGTGCCTCCGAGCAGCGCCCGCTCGCCGTC
>CAYPSI010000295.1:0-24803 GCA_964413375.1 uncultured Spirochaetales bacterium
CCGGTCCGCTACCAGGTCAGCTTCGAGCGCAGCTGGAGCGCAGAGACGCATCCGCAGGATTTCCCGCTGCTCGCGCACTTCTCGCCGGTGATCGGCGCCACCCACAACGCCAGCTTCGAGCTCTTCCCGATGGGCAAGACGGCGAGCGCCGGGCTCGAGCAGCTCTGCGAGGAGGGCAAGCACCAGCCGCTCGACGCCGAGATCCGCACGGCCATCGAGAAGGGCGGCGCGGGCGTGCTGATCGAGACCCCGGATCCGCTCCGCAGCGTGCCGGGCAAGGCGACGGCGACCTTCGAGATCGACGCTACACACCCGATGGTGTCGATTGCCGCGATGATCGCGCCGAGCCCGGACTGGTGCGCGGTGGCCGCCGACATCGTGCTCTACGAGAAGGGCCAGTGGGTCGCGAAGAAGACGATCGCGCTGGAGGCCTGGGACATGGGCACCGACTCGGCCACCAGCTACCGCGCGCTCGACGACGACACCCAGCCCCGCGGCTCGATCGAGCCGAGCGAAACGCCCTACTTCGTGAAGGCCGGCAAGCGCATCCCCGTCGGCAGCGTGACCTTCGTCCGCCAGTAGCCCTCGTCAGACCGCGGCCCGCGCGCCTCCTCCGTCTTCCGGGCGGAGGAGGCGGGCAACTCCGAGGAAGCCATGACCCACACCGCCCGTCTGCTCTCCCTCCCGATGCTCGCGGGACTCGCCGCCTCCGGATGCGTCTGGATCCATCCGACCGAGCCGCAGCGCGACCTCCCGAGCAGCGTGGCGGTGCCCCGCTTCGAGGAGGTCGCCGTCGACTTCGCCCACCGCTGGGACCACAAGACCTCCCACCACCTGACTGGAGCTGCGGTTCTGGACGTGGACGGCGACGGACGCGAGGAGATCTTCGCAGGAGGTGGGGCAGGACAGCCCAACGCCCTGCTCGGCCTGCGCGACGGACGCCTGCTGGACCGCATCCAGGGCACCGGCTTGGAATCGCAGGGCGCGACCTACGGCTCCTGTGCGATCGACCTCGACGGGGACCGCGTCACCGTGGTGACGCCCGACGCAGTCTCCCCGCTCGGCACCCGCGTTGGCGCGACGGTGATCGAGGATCCGCCGGTGAATCGGCCGCTCCGGATCGAACCCCCCGGTGCGGGGGCAGAGGACGCGGTGCGATGAGGCGCAGCCTGCTCTCGATCGCCGGCCTCTCGTTGCTTCTCTTCGCGCTCGACCGCCTCTACCGGGTGCTCCACCCGGAGGTGAATCTGGTTCGGGCCAGCCTGGTGGGCCTGACGGCGCTCGCCGCGCTCGCCCCGCTCGCGCGGCTGCGGCGCAGCCCGATCCGGCCGTGGGTCGGCGCGCTTGCGATCTTCGCCTCGGCCTTGCTGAGTGTGCTGCTGATCGAAGCCGGCGTCCTCCTCTCGCGGTCGCCCAGCTCGGGCCTGGTTCACGTCTTGATCCTGGCGGCCGCCTTTCCACTGCTGGATCGGAAATGCGCGCGAGGGGCGAAGTAGCTTCCGACTCTTCCGCGCGAATCCCGGCGAGCCCTGCGACTAGCGCAGGTATCCGAGCTCCCGCAGACGCGCGAGATCGGCGGCATCGACGGAGCTCGCAGACGGCGCCGACGACGCGGAGCGGCGCGGGCGGGAGAGCTCGAAGGCGAGGAGCTGCTGGCGCAGGCGCAGGCCCTCGGGAACGCGGCCCCAGAGGTCGCGCTGCTCGCCCGGATCGGACTCGCGGTCGTAGAGCTCGAAACGACCGGAAGGCAGATCGTGCACCAGCTTCCAACGGCGGCCGACGAGGGCGGTCTTGCGCGCGCTGAGCTCTTCCCGACGATCGTCGCCCTCTGGCGGCGCGTAATCGAGCTCGGCGTAGAGCGCGCGCTCCGCGAGTGCACTCGCATCGCCGCGCAACGCGCGCACGAGCGAGACGCCGTCGCGCGCTGCTTCCGCGTCGTCCGGCGGCACTCCGGCGATCGCCAGGATCGTCGGGGCGATGTCGAGGAGCGAGACAGGGTCGTCGATCCTTCGCGGCGCGATGCGTCCCGGTAGGCTCACGACGAGCGGCACCTGCAGCAGCTCGTCGTAGAGGGTGCGCATGTGCCCGATCCAGCCGTGCTCCATCAGCTCCTCGCCGTGATCGGCGGTCAGCACGACGAGCGTGTCGCGCTCGAGGCCCTTCGTCCCGAGGTGGCGCAGCAGGCGTCCGACCTCCGCGTCGCTCTGCGCGATCTCCTCGCGGTGTAGACCCACGAGGTAGGCGACGTCCTCGGGCCCGAACGCGGCCCGCTGCTCGCGCAGCTTCCAGACGTCCATGCCGGGCTCGAGGGGCCCCGCGTAGCCGGAGGTCAGGTCGTGCGCCGCGTGGTGCTGGTACGCGTCGTGGGGATCGAAGTAGTACGCGAGCAGGAAGAAGCGCTGCTGCGCGTGCGCGTCGAGCCAGGCGATCGCGGCATCGGTGACCGAGCGCGCGGTGACGGCCTCGCGGCCGAGCGCGTGCGAGTCATCGTAGGTCGCGAAGCCCTGCCGGTAGCCGGAGCCCAGGCGCAGCAGCGGCTGGCTCGTGATCGCTCCCGTCGCGAAGCCGCGTGCCGCGAGCTCCTCGGCCAGCGTCGCGTGGCTCTGTGCGAGGCGGTCGACGGGGCCCTCGACGCCGTGGCGCGACGGCATCCGGCCGGTGAAGAGCGAGGCGATCGCCGGCCGCGTCCAGGGCGCCGGCGAGAACGCGTTCGTGAAGGTCGCGCCGCGGCCCGCGAGCGCATCGATCTCCGGCGTGTGCGAGCGCTCGGGCGCGGGCTGCAGGAGATGCCCCACGTGACGCGCACCGAGCGTGTCGATCACGATCAGCAGCACGTTGGACGGCGTTCCGCCCGGGAGTGAAGCGCGCTCGAGGTGGATCACGCCGCCTGCGAGGAGCGCGAGCGGGGCGCAGACGGCGAGCGTCGTCCACAGCCGCGCGCGCGGCGCGCGCGCGGGAGCCGGCGTCACCCCCGACCCAGGGAGGGCGCGGACGCCGCGAGCGTCCGGCCCTCGTTGCAGCGGCGATGCCAGAGCAGCACGCTCGCGAGGCGCCACAGACCTTTCGGGTCCTCGGCCGCGAGCGCGTCGTAGCGCGCGGCGAGGCCGGACGCGGTCACACACGCAAGACTCGACCCGGCGGCATTCGCGAGGATCCACGGCTTCGAGGCGGCGATCCACTCGCGCCACGGAAAGGGGTAGCCGGCCTTCTGGCGCCGCCAGACGACGGCAGGCGGCAGCAGCGGCTCGAGCGCATGCCGCAGCACGTACTTGGTGAAGCCGCGGCGGATCAGATAGGTCGCGGGGAGCTGGAAGGCGAGCTCCGCCACTCGGTAGTCCATGAACGGTGCGCGCGACTCGATCGGAATCCCGTACTGCACCGGGTTCCCGGAGCGCAGCCAGTGGTTCATCTTCCAGGGTCCCCAGTTCGCGCGCAGAAGCCCCTCGAAGTCCGTCGGCGGTCCTGCCTCGAGTCGACCCCGGGCCGGAACGAGTGCAGCGAGCTCCGGGTGCACCTGCGGCCGCCGGCCCGCGCCGAGGAGCCAGCGCCGTGCCAGGGCCCGGCGCTGGCCGCGCGTCGCGGCGGAGAGCTCGCGCGCGATGTCGAGCGGGCTCCCGGTGGTGAGCAGCGAGGCGAGGAAGGGAACCGCGTACTCGTGCGGATAGCCGGCGAGCAGCTCGTCTCCGCCCGATCCGACGATCACCACCTTGTAGCCGTCCGCGCGGATCCGGCGGCGGACCTGGTGGGTGGTGAGAAGGTTCGGCGAGTGAAAAGGCTCGCCCACGAGCCGCGTGAAAGCGTCGGCGTGCTCCCAGAACTCGAGCAGCGGTGGGCGGATCACATGGTAGTCGACGCGGCGCGCCCAACGGCCGGCGACGAGCCTCGCGAGCGGCTCTTCGTCCGCTTCGGGAGCGTCGAACTTGACCGTGTAGACCGGGAAGCGCCCGGCCTCGCTGGAGCTCGCGCGCAGCGCCACGAGCGAAGACGAGTCGAGTCCCCCCGAGAGCTCCATCGCGAGCGGCACATCGGCGCGCAGGCGGATCCGGACCGCATCGGCGAGCAGATCGCGAAGCGTCTCGCCCGCCTCGCGCAGGTCGATCTCCTTCTCCTCGAGCCGCCGCTCGGGCAGTCTCCAGTAGCGCACGGGGCGAACGCCGAGATCCTCGTCCACCACCGCGGTCGAGGCATTCTCGAGCGTGCGAATGCCGCGGTAGAAGGTCCCGTGGTCGACGTCGCGCCAGCCCTGGGAGACGAAATCCGCGATCGCCCCCTCGTCGACGGGAAAAGCCTCGGCGTCCGCGACGGCGCGAATCGCCTTGATCTCCGACGCGAAGTACAGCACGCCGCGCGAGACGCCCAGATAGAGGGGGCTCTTTCCGATGCGGTCGCGCGAGAGGACGAGGCGCCGGCGGCGCACGTCGTAGAGCGCGAGGGCCCAGAAGCCGTTCAGGCGCCGGAAGGCCTCGAGGTCCCATTCCTCGAAGGCCCGCAGCACGACCTCGCTATCCGACGCGCCGCGGAAGCGGTGGCCCTTCTTCTCGAGCTCCTCGCGCAGCTCCGGATGGTTGTAGACCTCGCCGTTGTAGACGAGCACGAGGCTGCGCGAGTCGTTCCACAGCGGCTGGTGTCCGGCGTCACTCGGGTCGACGATCGCAAAGCGGCAGTGGGCGAGGCCGAGATCGTGAGGGCAGCGCCGTCGCAACGACTCGGGATCCGCTCCGCGGCCGAGCTCGAGGCGTGCTCCCCGGCGCCGGTCGATCGCGAGCAGGCCCTCGTCGTCGGGGCCGCGATGGCGGATCTCGTGGAGCATCGCCGCGAGCGGCGCGAGCGTCTCGACCTGCCTCTGCGGAGAGAAGTATCCGGCGATTCCGCACATACGAGCTCACGAACCTCGCAGCGCGAGCAAGAGCTGCCGCTCGCGCACGAAGAGCAGCAGCAGGTACACCGCGACGCCGAAGCCGCCGAGGAGCAGCAGCTCGAGCGACGCCGGAAGCGCCGGGAGCCCGGCGCCGGCGACGCCCACCGCGAGCCCCATCAACGCGGCGTAGGCGAGGGGGCGTGCGAGCTGGGCGAGGAAGCGCCTCGGCGGAACCCTTGCCAGCGCCCAGCGCATGCCGAAGCCACAGGGGAAGATCACGCACGCGGTCGCGACGACGAGCGCCACGGCGACCCCGTACACTCCGAAGCGGATCCCGGCGGCGACCGCCGCCAGGTGGACGAGCGCGCAGAAGACGTTCCAGACGAAGCCGACGCGCGCGCGGCCGGTGGCGATCACTAGCGCGCCGACGGGGTTCCCGATCGCGTAGAGCATCCCGAGCGGCCACAGGATGCGGAAGAGAGAGGCGACGTCGTCCCAGCCCGGTCCATAGACGAGCGTCACCATCGGTCCCGCAAGCAGCCAGGCGCCCACGTAGAGCGGGAAGGCGGTGAGCGCGGCGAAGCGCACGCTCTCGAGATAGGCGGCCCGCAGGCGCTCGGGGTCGTGCTGCACGCGGGCCAGCAGCGGGCGCGCGACGCGACCCGAGAGGTTCGAAAGCAGCCGGAAGGGACGGATCACGAGCTGGTAGGACAAGCTGTATGCGCCGAGCGCAGGCGTCCCGAGCCAGATGCCGACCACGAGCTTGTCGACGTTCCAGGCCGCGAAGTTCACCAGGCGCTCGCCCGTCTGGTAGAGGCCGAAGGAGAGGAAGGGCGCGAGCTCCGCGCGCGAGAAATGGCGCTCGGGCCGATAGCCGGCGAGCCGGAAGGAGAGCGCGCAGCGCGCCGCAGCGCCCGCGAGCTGCCCGCCGACGAGTGCTCCGACGCCCGACCCGGCGACGGCGAGCGCGCATACGGCCAGCACGCCCGCCGCGGCGCTCCCGATCTCGAGCAGCGCGAAGGAGCCGAAGCGCAGGTCGCGCCGCAGGCAGGCCATCGGCACCTGCGCCGCGCCGAGCAGTGGGAAGACCGGCGCCGTGGCCGGGAGCCAGCGGGCGAGCGCGGGCTCCTGCCACCACAGCGCGAGCGCGGGCCCTGCGGCGGCCACGCAGACGCCGAGCAGCGCGCCCACTGCGACGCTCATCCAGAAGAGCGATGCGAGCTCTCCGCGCGTCGCGTGCTGGCGATGCAGCACCGCATTCGCGGTGCCGAGATCGGCCATGCTCTGGCAGAGGCCCACGACGACGAGCACGAGGGCCATCAAGCCGAAATCGCTGCGCTCGAGGAAGCGCGCGGCGACCGAGAGCTGGAGCAGCGAGAGCAGCGCCGCGCCCGCGAGCGCGAGCGCGCTCCAGGCAACGCCTCGACGGGCGTGGTGACCGAGGTCCATGCTGGCCCTAGCCGCGCCGGGCGGGCGTCACCCGGGGATCCGCCCCTGGGCGCGCAGCTGGCCCTCGATCCACTGATAGGTGAGCTCGAGGCCGCGCTCGAGACTCACCTGCGGCACCCAGCCCAGCACCTGGCGCAGACGCGTGTTGTCGCTGTTGCGACCGCGCACGCCCTGCGGCTGCGACGTGTCGTAACGCTTCTTGACCTGCTTGCCCGCGACCTCGGCGACCATGTCGATGAGCTCGTCGATCGAGACGAGACGGTCCTGGCCGAGGTTCAGCGGCTCGCTCCAGTGGGAGCGCATCAGGCGATGGAGCCCCTCGACGCAGTCGTCCACGTAGCAGTAGGAGCGCGTCTGGCGTCCGTCGCCCCAGACCTCGATCTCGTCGTTCTGCTGCGCGAGCGCGATCTTGCGACAGAAAGCCGCCGGCGACTTCTCGCGCCCGCCCTCGAAGCTGCCGAGAGGCCCGAAGATGTTGTGGAAGCGCACGATGCGCGTGTCGAGCCCGAGGTCCTCGCGGTAGTGGCGGCACAGGCGTTCGGCCATCAGCTTCTCCCAGCCATAGCCGTCCTCGGCGTCGGCCGGATAGGCCTGCTCCTCGCGCAGCGGCGCCACCTCGGGAGACTCCTGGAGGTGTCGCGGATAGACGCAGGCCGACGAGGTGAAGAGCAGCCGCTCTGCGCCGTTGATGCGGGCCGCCTCGAGCATCTGCGTATTGATGAGCGTATTGTCGCGCACGATCTCGGCCTTGTGGGTTTCGATGAAGCCGATCCCGCCCATGTTGGCCGCGAGGTGATAGATCTCGTCGATGCTGCGCGTCGCCTGGAGGCAGTCGCTGCTGCGCCGCAGGTCGAGGATCTCGAAGGCGTGCGCGCGGCTCGGCTCGTAATGCGGAGCGACCCGATCCACGCCGCGCACCCAGTAGCCGCGCTCCGCGAGCGAGCGCACCAGATGGTGGCCGATGAAGCCCCCCGCCCCGGTCACGAGGACTCGCGCGCGAAACGCCATCAGCCGCGGTTCCCGCGCAGCAGAAAGTGATAGAGAAAGCGCGTATTCCCGAGCAGGTAGCGGCGCCACAGGCGCCGGGGCTCGGAGCCGAGCCGGAAGAGCCACTCGAGACCGGCCCGCTGCACCCACTCGGGCGCCTGCGCCTTCGCACCGGAGAGGAAGTCGAAGGCCGCGCCCACGCCGACGAGCACACAGGAAAGCCCTTCGCGGTGCTCGGCCATCCAGCGCTCCTGCTTCGGACAGCCGAGGCCCACGAAGAGGATGCGCACGCCCGAGGCCTCGATGGCATCGCGGGCGGCCGCATCCTCGGCGGAGTCGAGCGCCCGGAAGGGGGGGCTCCACGCGAAGGGCATGCGCAGGCGCGGGAAGCGGCGATGGAGCTCGGCCTGGAGCGCGTCGAGCACCTCGGGCGTTGCGCCGTAGAAGCCGATCGGAAGGCCGCGCGCCTCGGCCCGAGCGCACAGGATCGGCAGCAGCGAGGGTCCGTAGACGCGCTTGGCGGCGTCGATCCCCAGGTGGCGCAGCGCCCAGACGAGCGACATGCCATCGGGAGTCACGCGGTCCGCGGAGTTCACCGCTCGGCGCAGCGCCGGATCGTCGAGGCATTCGATCGCCATGTGGGCGGTGGCGATGCAGACCATCCCACCCGCGCCGCTCTCGGCGCGCTCGATCACCGCGTCGGCCGTCTCGGCATAGCTGGTGGCGTCGACGCGCATGCCGAGAACCCGCCGCGAGGCGAAGGCCTCGCTGCGATCCGCGGCCGAGCGGCGCTTGCGGGGCGCCGGGCTCGTCCCGGAATCGGAAGCGTTTCCGCCGGGCTGGGCTACGAGCTGCGCGCTGACCATGCTGTTGCGTATCGGCGCCTCGGAGCCTCCGGTTGAGGGATCGGCGTCACAGCTCCGGTGGCCCGGTCGTCCTTCAGTCGCTGAACCAGTAGGGCTCCAGGCGCGAGACCGCGGCGAGCGACGCGGCGGCCCGGCCGCCGAGGCAGGCGAGCGAGGCCGCGAGGCAGACGGCGACCGGTCCGAGCGCGAGCCCCCGCAGCCGCCGGTCCGGGCTGGCCGCGAGGCGCTCGACGGAGCCGAGCACCAGCAGCAGGAAGAGCGGGTAGTAGCGCGCCAGATAGCGGATGTGCGGGTAGGAGAGCAGCACGAAGGGCAGCACTCCGACGAAGCTCGCGAGCAGCGCCTTCTCCTGCGCGTCGAGGATGATGCCCGCGCGGCGCCGCGCGATCACCAGGATCGGCACCGCGAGAGCCGCCCAGTTGAGCACCCAGCCCGCCTTGCGGATGCCTCGCGCGACCGAGAGCGCGACGAAATCCAGATACGCGAGCCCCGGCTGTGCGACGACGTCGCCGATCGAGCGGGCCCCGGGGAAGACCTTCTCGACGTAGGGCCCCGGCTTTAGCCACGGGTTCGGCGCGTCCGCGGCCAGCTGGAAGGGCGCCACGAGCGCGGCGAAGTGCTGTGTGAAGGTTGCGAAGCCGCGATCCGTCTGGCCGTAGCTCGTGAGATAGCCGGGCCCGTAGAGCACGAGACCCGGGAGCAGCAGCAGCGCCAGGCTCGCGGCAAAGGCGCCGACGAGCTCGAGAGCCTCGCGCCGGCTGCAGCGCGGCAGCCACACGAGCAGCAGCGCCCCCGCGACGAGGACGAGCTCGAGCTTTGCGAGCGAGAGCAGTGCGAGCAGCACGCCGACGACCGCTCGCGGCCAGCCCGCGCAAGCGGCCAGGATCGCGAGGCAGAGGAACCCCCCGGCGAAGAGCTCCGTCGAGAGCCAGAGCAGCGGATACTGCGACGCGAAGAGGAAGGCCAGGAAGGCCGCCAGCAGCGCGCGGCTCGCGAGCCAACGCGCCGCGAGCGCCGCCGCGGCACCTGCGTAGAAGAGCATCGCCGCGAGCCGCACCCACTCGTGCAGCGCAGGACCCTCGGCCGGAACGGCGCTGCGGATCGCGATCACCGCGAGCTGGGCCGACATGCCGTAGGGCGGCGCCGGCTGATAGGGCGCCTCGAAACGCGACTCGAGCAGTCGGGCCTCGTCCCAGACCGCCGGCTTCGGATGCGCGAGGATCACCCACGCCGCCGCCGCGGCGAGCCCGAGGAAGAGCGCGCCGACCAGCGCCTCGCCGAGCGCTCGCTCGCCGAAGCGGGTAGAAAGCGCAACCCGATCGCTAAAGACCCGCGCCCGTTGCATCGATAACGCCTATCGGCGATGGCTCCTTCCGGGTTGATGGCGACCGCCCGCTTCGCACGCGGCGTGCGGCGTGCGGCGCTTCTCGCGCTGGCGCTGGGAGCGGCGGCCTGCGCCCCGGATCCCACGCCGCCCGCGGCGTGGCCCGCGGGCGCCCTGCTGGTCGGCAAGGCCTCGGCGCTGGCTGCGCTCGCCGAGCAGCTCGCGCGCATCACCGGCACACCGGCAGCACGCGAGGCCCTGGCGTGGCGCGACGCGCTCCCCGACTGCGAGGTCGTCGAGGCGCAGGCGCCGCAGGCGAGCCTCGCGGCGCTCCGGGAAGCGCTCCGCTGCGCGGACCCGAGCGGGCCGCTCGCCGCGGTGCACCACGACCGGGGCGAGCGCGCGGTCGCGTTCGCGTGGCCACTGGGTGAGCAGCGCGTCACCGGGAGCGTGGACCTTTCGCCAGCGGGCGATCTCGAGCTGCGCTTCGAAGTCCCGAGCGAAGCCTTCGGGGGCCCCCGCGCGCTGCTGCGCCCGGGCGCTGCGGCGCCTGGACCGGCCGTACTCGGCGGCTCCGATGCACTGCTGCACGCACGGCTGCGTCCGGAAGGCGGGATCGACCTGCCGGCGCTGTTCGCGCCGGGGAGCCAGGCCGATCAGCTCTTCGCACTCCGCAGCCAGCTCTTCGGCGCGGCGGTCCTCGACGGCACCTGGGAGCTTGCGCTCTACCTCCCCGCCGAAGGCGAAGAGCTCCCCCGGGTGGCCCTGGCTCTCGGAATTCGACACAAATCGGTGGCGCAGGCTGCGGCGGCAAGCTTCCTGGACGAGGTCGAGGCCGCCTGGCCGCTGCGGCGCACTGCCTTCGCGGTCGGGGACGCGCCGGGCGCATGTCTGCGCGATCTCCGCGTGCTCCCCGGCCTGGCACCCTGCTACGTCGCGACCGAGCGCGCGCTCATCGTCGGCTGGAACGACGCGAGCGTGCACAAAGCGCTCGACGGATCGGCACCCGCGCTGCCGGCGTCGGGAGGCCTCGTCGCAGACCTCGCGAGGCTACCCGACGCGGACGCCCGCATCGCTGCCCCCGAGCGGCCCTCGGGCGCTCCCACCTGGCCGTGGCGCCGCCTCGTCGCCGAGCCGCTGCATGCGGGTCCCTCCATCGGGCTCCGCCTGGCGCTCGCGGGGAGGGTCGGCCCCTGAGCCGCCGCCTCGCATGGCTTGCTCCGCTCGTTCTCCTCGCACTCGCGGCCGGCGTGGTCTCCGTCCGGCGCGTCGGCGAGCAGATCGCGGTGCTCGAGGCCTGCGATGCCGTTTCGGACCAGGCCTGGGGCGATGTCCTCGCGCGGACGGCCGGGCGCGTGGGTCCTGACGCGACCGGACTCGCGGCCGCCGAGTGCCGATGCCGCGCGCTGCTGGCCACCGGGTCCGGAGACGCATGCGTCGCGCTCCTCGAGCCGCTGCTCGCGGACCCGAAGGCCGCTGGCTGGGCGCCGGCTCCGGACCTCGCCGTGCACATGATCCAGACCTGGCGCGACGCCGGCCGGAGTCGCGACGCAGCCGCTCTCGCGCAGCGCGCCGCGGCTCGCGCCCCGGACGAACCCGACCTCTTCTACCTGGAGCTCGTGACGCGCTCGATGCTCGAGGACGAGGAGTCGCTGCTCTCCGAGCTCGCCGGACGCGTGCCGGGCTCGGGCCCCGCGGCGGCGCGCATGCGCGTGAGCCTCGCCTATCGCTACCTCCAGCGCGGCGAGCCGACGAGCGCGCTGGCGGCGCTCGGGGAGTTTCCGCCGCCGGACGCAGGCCCCGAGGCCGGGCGCTGGCTGGAGACGCGGGGGATGGCCTTCGCGAACGTCGGCGACCTGCGCGGCGTCGAGCAGACCTACGCGACGTGGCGGAGCCTCGGCGGCGCTCCCGCGGATCTCTTTGCGCGCTTCGTACTGACGCTCTCTCTCGCGGGGCTCGAGAGCCCCGTCGAGTCGATGCTGTCGCTGCTGCGCCGGGGACTCGCGGCCGCCGACACCGCGCAGGACGAGCGCCTGCACGAGGCGCTCTCGATCCGACTGATCCTGACCCTCGCGAGCTCCGGCGAACACGCAGAGGCGCTCGACGTCTACGACCGCGAACACACGCGCCACGAGCTCGCCGGAATCACGCGCGAGGAGCTCGTGCGCGCTGCCACGCCCGTCGCGCGCAGCGGTGCCGCCGCGCGTGGGCGCCTCCGACTCAGCGCGCCGACGGCGCCGGCGGGCGCGGAGCTGCTGCTCTCTCCCGCGGCCGAAGCTCCGGCGGACGCGCCGTATGCGGCATTCGCGCTCGGGACGAGGGGCGCCGTCGTCATCGAGCGCGACGCCGAGGAAGCCCCGCTGCACTGGGTGCTGCGGGATGCGGCCGGTCGCACGCTCGCCTCGGGAACCAACCACATCGATCCCGGCGAGGAACGGATCGTCGCGATCGTCCCGCAGCCGCCGCGCGCGCGAGCGCGCCACGTCTCGAGCCGCTCCAGCGCGGATGGACGCAGGCGCGTCGTCGCACTCGTGCTCGATTGCGCCGACTGGCGGATCGCCGGCTACCTTCTCGCGCGCGGCGAGCTCCCGGTGCTCGAGGCGCTGCTCGCGGCTGGACACCGAGCGGTGTTGCGCAGCGACCCACCGCTCACGGCGGCGGCCATGGATGCGCTGGTCTTCCCGCTGCGTCCGGGAAGCCGCTCCTTCGTCGGGCTCCTGCACCAGTACGGTACCGAGATCGCTGGACTCGCCTCCGTGGGGGAGAACCCGCTCGAGCCGCTCGCCTGGCTGCTGCCCGAGGAGAGCGACCTCTTCTCGGTCATCGGAGCCGGGTCGCACACGGCGGCCAACCTGCTCTTCTCGCACGGCGGCATCCAGGCCGGCCGACACGCTGCGGTGACGGGTCCGGACGGAGCCCGCAGCCGGGTCGCCCTCGGAGCCTCCGCGCGAGATCTCGCGGCTCCGGAGCGCGAGCGCTGGCCGCTGCTTGCGGCCGTGCGCGCCGAGCGCGATGCGATCCACCTGCGCACCATCGCGGCCGAGCTCGATGCTGCCCGCGACCTGGCGCGGGAGGGCGACCTCGACCTGCTGCTGCTGCGCGTCGAGCCGCTGGACATCCTGACGCACGCCCACTTCGCCGCGGCGGTGCGCGACGGCCAGGACGACGGCGAGCGCCTGCTCTTCGAGGTCTACCGCTACATCGACGCCCGGCTCGGCGAGGTCGACGCGGCGCTCGATGCCGACGACGTCCTCGTGGTGATGTCCGACCACGGGATCCGGACCGCGATGGAGCACTCGCCGCAGGCGCTCTTCGTCGCGGTCGGAGGCGGGGTCCCGATCGGCCGCGCGGTCGGCGAGCCGGACCTGCGCGGCGTCTCCCGCGTGCTGGCCGACCTCCTCGGCGTGTCCACCGACTGGCCCGAGCTCGGCGTCGCGCCTTTCGCCACGCTGCTTGCGCGCGGAGCGACGACCCCCGAGCCTGGGGCCGCCGGAAAGCTCTAGCCGAGCTCAGGGCCCCGATCGCGAGACGGATCGGCGCTACCGGAGCAGGAGCCTCGTGGCCCGCGTCGCCCTCGCCTTTCTCGCCGGGATCGCCGGGATCTCCTTCGCGGCGATCTTCGTGCGCCTGGCCCTTCCGGCGCCGCCCGTCGTGAGCGGCTTCTACCGGATGCTCTTCGCGACTGGCGCGATGGCGCTGTGGGCGCTCGTCGGATCGCACTCCCGTGGAAGCGGGATCGGGCGGCGCGCGACGCTCGCAGCACTGGCCTCCGGGGCCTGCTTCGGGACGGACCTCGCGCTGTGGAACACCGCGATCGTGCAGACCTCGGTTGCGACGGCGACGCTGCTCGTGAACACCACCCCGCTCACCGTCGGGCTCTACGCGCGCGTGGTCCAGGGCGAAAGGCTCTCGCGCCGCTTCACGCTCGGGGCCCTGCTGGCGCTCGCCGGCGCGGCGCTGCTGCTCGGCATCTCGCGCGACGACCTCGAGCGCACGCAGGGCGCCCTGCTCGCGCTCACAGCGGCGCTCTTCTACGCCGGCTACCTGCTCTTCATGAAGGCCGCCCGCGTGCGGGCTGATGCCGCTCCGGCGCTGCTGCTCTCGAGCCTCGCTGCGACGGGGGTGCTCGGCCTCTACAGCATCGCGGGGGGGCATCCCTTGCACGGCTTCCCATGGAGCTCGTGGGCAGCGATGGCGGGCGCCGCCGGCGTCTCCCAGCTCGGCGGTGTCTTCGCGATCGTCTGGGCGCTCCGCTACCTGCCCGCAACCGTGGCCTCGGTAGCGCTCCTCGCCCAGCCCGTCGGGACCGCACTGCTCGGCTGGTGGATCCTCGGCGAGGCCCTGACGCCACCCCAGGCCGTCGGAGGTGTCGTCGTGCTCGTCGGCATCGCCCTCGCCTCGCGCAGCGCGGTCGCAAACGAAGCGCGCAGCGAGCCGTAGCCGAGCGGAGGGCTAGGACTTGCCCCGGAAGCGCCGCTCCCGCCACCACGGAAAGAAATCGGGGAGATCCGCCGACACCTTCATCGAGAAGCGCGCCGGGCGCTTCTCGAGGAAGCTCTGCACGCCCTCGTAGCCGTCGGGCGACTTGCCCATCGCGTAGATGGCCTGCGAGTCGATTTCGTGCGCCTCCATCGGATGGTCGGCGCCGAGCATCTTCCAGAGCATTTGACGCGAGAGCGCCACGGAGACGGCGCTCGTGTTCTCCACGATCTCGGCTGCCAGGGCGCGCGCCACCGGCAGCAGCTCGTCGTGGGGAACCACGCGCGAGACGAGGCGCCCCGCCAGCGCCTCCTCGGCGGAGAAGATCCTGCCGGTCGCAATCCATTCCATCGCCTGGCTGATCCCCACCACGCGCGGCAGGAACCAGCTGCTGCACGCCTCGGGGACGATGCCGCGGCGCGCGAAGACGAAGCCGAAGCGCGCGCGTTCGCTCGCGATCCGCAGGTCCATCGGCAGCGTCATCGTGACGCCGACCCCGACGGCGGGTCCGTTGATCGCGGCGATGATCGGCTTGCGGCACTCGTAGAGGCGCAGCGTCACGAGGCCACCGCCATCGCGGTGCGCCGAGGCCTCCTCCTGCGCGCTGCGGTCGAAGCTTCCGCCTCCGCCACCGAGATCGGCGCCGGCGCAGAAGGCCCTGCCCTCGCCCGTTGCGATGACGACGCGGACGTCGTCGTTGCGATCGATCTCGTCGAGCAGATCGAGCAGCTCGCGCTGCATCTCGGTCGAGAACGCGTTCAGGCGCTCGGGGCGATGGAGGCGGACGGTCAGGATGCCCCGGTCCAGATCGGTCAGCAGCGTGCGGTAGGCCATCGTGGCCGGAAGATAGGGGATCCCGACGCAGCGCGAGCGCGGGCCCCTGCTAAGGCCTGTGACCCGCTCGACTTCCACCGACCGCGAGGCCTACGAGCCCGAGCCCGAGCAGCAGCGCAGTCGCGGGCTCGGGAATCGCGCCGATCGTCGCGGTCGCGTCCCCGTCCTCGCCCACGCCCTTCACGTATGCGGCGAAGAGCACTTCGATGCCCTCTTCGGTGGAGGAGGCGTCGGCGAGAACGTCGGCCAGCGAGAGGTCCGAGTCCGCGCTCAGGATGAAGCTCACGATCTGCAGGATCCCGTTGTCGTGTCCGAAGTCCAGCATGAAGTCGAAACGGGCGCCGTCTCCGCCGCGGGCCGTCGCGCCAGCTTCGAGATCGAAGTCATTGTCGCAGGCTCCCCCGTTGCAGCGGATGCCCGAGACCCTGAGGTCGCCGTCCCGGTCGTCGTCGTCGTCGTCGTCATCATCGTCGCGGTGGCGATTGTGCCGATCGTCGTCGTCATCGTCATCGTCATCGCGGTGCCGCTGCTTCGACTTCTGCGGGTCATCGTTCCAGGAGCTCTTCCACGGGTGGCTCCCGTGCCAGCCCTGGTCGTGCCGATCGTCGTCGTCGTCGTCGAAGTCTCCGGCGAGGTTGAAGTAGAACTCGCGCAGGCGCGCGCTCGAGCCCAGCACGCTCGTGTCGAGCGTGATCGTGAAGGCGAGGTCGCCGGCGCCCACCTCCTCGATCTCGACGGTTCCGTAGTTTGCGGTGAGACCGGATTCGAGCTCGACCGTGAACGGCAACGTGATGCCGACTGCGAGCGCATCGCCCGCCGTGGCTGCGATTCCGAGGCACAGGCCGAGTGCGGCCAGTGCCGAAACCAATCCACTCCACAGCTTGCTGCGCATCATTGGGCACCCCACGTCAGCACGAGTTCCAGGCTCTGGAGTGGGTGGTGCGCTGTAGCTGGAAATGTCACACGGGGCTGGAACGACTACGGACGCCCGCCCGGCGGGCTGGGCCCGGCCCGGATCGAACCCTGGGCGCGCCGGAGGGGGGGCGGTGGATCCGCCCTCTTCGGCCACGAGGACGTCCTCCTCGAAGGCCGTGAGGTCGCGGAACCCGGCAAAGGGGCGCCCGCGCGCGGCGCGGAGGTCCGGGAGGGGCACGGCGCCGGTCTCGCCGAGGAGTCGATCGACGAGCTCCATCGCCCCGCGCGCCCACAGCCAGATTCCGCCGAGCAGGAGGCCGACCGCGGCGGCTGCGCCGAGGCCGCCCCATTCTTCGGGCATAGGGGCCCTCCGACGCGCGCAACCGGGGCGCCGGCGCCCATCGCGTACGCGGGCAGTCCGACCGGTGCGAAGCGCCAGAGCGTCCTAACGGACCCCCGCGACGCCGGCTGAAGGTCAAAGCTCACGTTTCCGAGCGGCTATGCTCGACGCGAGGATGTCCACGCGCGCGCTGCACTCGATCGCTGCGGCCCTGCTGCGGCCGATCTGCGCACTCGCTGCGTGCGGCTGGCTCGTCGGCTGTAGCCCGCGAGCTGGCGAGCCCGTGTCTTCGCCGATGCCCGAGGCAGCCGCCGGCGAGACGCGCGAAGGGCCCCCGACCGCTCGCTGGGACGTCGTCGACATGCTCCGCGAATCCCAGGCAGTGGAGTTCCATCCCTCTGATGGGGGAGGCCGCGCCTGGCTCGACTCCGCGAAGCCCGAGCACCCGGCGGTCTCGGAGCCCGGGCGCTACCGGATCGGCTACGAGGTCGGCCCGCTGGGCATCGCGACCGGCGGTGTCGTCACTCTCCAGGTCTCGCCCTTCTGGGGCTGGAGCACGCCGCAAGTCGAGGAGAGCGACGCGCCCGGCTACACGCAGGTGAGCTGCGACGCAGCAGATGTGTTGCTCGAAGCGCGGACGCTCGGCGAACAGCTCCTCGGCATCGAGAACAGCGGCCGACCCCTCGCGCCCGGAGAGCGCATCCTGATCGACTACGGCGCCGGCCCGGCCGGCGCCAGCGCCGATCGCTTCGCGGAGAGCGGCTCGCGCTTCTGGATCGCAGTCGACGGCGATGGGGACGGAGTGCGCAAGCTCCTCCCGGATGCGCCCGGCATCGACGTCGCGGCCGGCCCCCCTGCCCTTCTGGTGGTGCACCTGCCCGGAGTGGCGCGGCCGGGCGAAGAGGTCCCGGTCTCCGTGGCAGTGCTCGATGCGAAGGGAAGCTCCGGCGTCGTCTTCGAGGGGGAGATCGCGCTGGTGACGAGTGCGCCCGACGCGCTCGAGATCCCGCCGCAGCTGAAGCTCGCTCCCGCCGATCGCGGGGTGCGGCGCATTCCCGCACGGGCCCGCGCGCCCGGCGTTGCATGGGTCGAGGCGAGCGGTCCGGATGGGCTCAGCGCGCGCAGCAACCCGATCCTCGTGACGGCCGACGGGCCGCGGGTGCTCTGGGGCGACCTGCACGGCCACTCCGCGCTCTCCGACGGGACTGCCACCCCCGAGGAGTACCTGCGCTACGCGCGCGACGTGGCGGCGCTCGACGTCGTGGCGCTCACGGACCACGACCACTGGGGCATGCTCCCCCTCTCCGAGAGCCCCGAGATGCAGCAGGCGATCGCCGCGGCGACCGAGCGCTTCCACGCGCCCGGGAGCTTCGTCACGATCGACGGCTACGAGTGGACGAGCTGGATCTACGGCCACCGCCACGTGCTCTACTTCGACGGTGCGGGGCCCGTCTACTCGAGTCTCGACCCGCGCTTCGAAACGCCCCAGCAGCTGTGGGCGGCGCTCGAGGGGCGCGAGGCCCTGACCTTCGCACATCACTCGGCGGGCGGACCCGTGGCCACCGACTGGTCGATCGCACCCGACCCGCGCTTCGAGCCGCTGACGGAGATCGCGTCGGTACACGGGAGCAGCGAATCCGCCGACACGGTCGATCCGATCTACGATCCCGTCGCCGACAACTGGGTGCGCGATGCCCTCGCGCGCGGCTACCAGCTGGGCTTCGTCGGGAGCGGGGACAGCCACGACGGGCATCCCGGGCTCAGCCAGCTTGCGTCGACGACCGGCGGCCTCGCCGGAATCGTCGCAGAGGAGCGCACACGGGAGAGCGTGCTCGCCGCGCTGCGCGCGCGGCGCAGCTACGCGACCAATGGACCGCGCATCCTGCTGCGCGCGGCACTCGGCGCGCACCCGATGGGGAGCGTCGTCCAGGTTCCCGAAGGAGCGTCGGTCGACGAGCCGCTCTTCGTCCACGTGGTGGGGACCGGACCGATCGCGAGAGTCGAGCTCGTGCGCAGCGGGGAGGTGGTGGACGGCCTCGACGCGGAGGGTCGCCTCGAGGTCGCGCTCGAGCGACCGGTCGAGGGGCTGCGCGCGGGCGAATACGTCTACATCCGCGTGATCCAGGAGGACGGGGGTGCCGCGTGGTCGAGCCCGATCTTCTTCGAGTCCCCAGCACCCTCTGCGAAGTGAGAGAAGCGCCGATCGTCGCAGTCGCCTCGTCTCTCGCGGGCGGAAGCGCCCAGGCCTGCTCGGGATCCCCGGACGCGAGGCTGCGCAGCTCTTCCATGCCGGGGCCCCTAGAATTCCGCGCTGCCCGGCGTGCGCGGGAAGGGGATCACATCGCGGATGTTCGCCATGCCGGTGATGAACTGCACCAGCCGCTCGAAGCCCAGGCCGAAGCCCGCGTGCGGGGCAGAGCCGTGGCGGCGCAGATCGAGGTACCACCAGTAATCCTCTTCGCGCAGCCCGGCGTCGCGCATGCGCCGGCGCAGGACCTCGAGGCGGTGCTCGCGCTGCGAGCCCCCGATGATCTCGCCGACCCTCGGCACGAGCACGTCCATCGCGCGCACGCTGCGCTCGTCATCGTTCAGGTACATGTAGAAGGCCTTGATCTCGGCCGGGTAGTCCGTGACGATGACGGGCCTCCTGACGTGCTCTTCGGCGAGGAAGCGCTCGTGTTCGCTCTGGAGGTCCTGGCCCCACTTCACCGGGAACTCGAAGGAGCGCCCGCTGCGCGTGAGGATCTCGATCGCCTCGCCATAGCGCAGGCGCTCGAAAGGCTCGCGCACGACGTGCTCGAGCGTCTCGATGATCGTCGGCTCGATCCGCTCGCGGAAGAAGGCGAGGTCCTCGCTGCAGCTCTCGAGGACGCTCGCGAAGACATGCTTCAGGAAGGCCTCCGCGAGGTCCATGTTCCCGACCAGGTCGCAGAAGGCCATCTCGGGCTCGACCATCCAGAACTCGGCCAGGTGGCGGGCCGTGTTCGAGTTCTCGGCGCGGAAGGTCGGACCGAAGGTGTAGACGCGCGAGAGCGCGAGCGCCGCGATCTCCGCCTCGAGCTGCCCCGAAACGGTGAGGAAGGCCTCGCGCCCGAAGAAGTCGCGCGAGAAGTCGACGCCGCCGTCCTCGCGCCGCGGCGGGCTCCCAAGGTCGAGCCGCGTGACGCGGAAGAGCTCTCCCGCTCCTTCCGCGTCCGACGCGGTGATGATCGGCGCATGCAACCACGCAAAGCCGCGCTCCCGGAAGAAGTCGTGGATCGCGCTCGCCGCGGCGCTGCGCACGCGCATCACCGCGCCGAGCGTGTTGGTTCGCAGGCGCAGGTGTCCGATCGTGCGCAGGAACTCGAAGCCGTGGCGCTTCTTCTGGAGGGGATAGTCGTCGCCGGCGGGGCCCTGCACCTCGAGGCTGCGCAACGCGAGCTCGAAGGCCTGCTTTCCCCCCGGCGACGCGCGCAGCTCGCCGCGGGCCGAGATCGCGAAGCCAGTGCCGATGCGCCGGACCACGGACTCGAAGTTCGCGAGCTCCGGCTCCGCGACGAGCTGGAGCCCGGCCAGGTTGGAGCCATCCACGAGGTCGAGAAAGCTCCGCTCCTTGGCGTGGCGCGCGCTTCGCACCCACCCCTGCACCGTGATCTCGTCACCGGGGCGGGCGGAGCGCAGCAGCTCGCGCAGCGTCGGGTTCACGCCGAGCTCCCCCCGTCGCGCTCCCGCAGCCGGGTCGCGCACGCCGTCGACGCGCGCCTCACTCGAGATCCGGGAGACCCATCTCGAAGTTCGAGTGACGGATCCCCCCGCCCACGTCGAGCACGGCGCCGGTCACGTAGCCCGCGGCCTCCGACGCGAGGTAGACGGCGGCCGCCGCGATGTCGAGCGTCGTTCCGAGGCGCTTCATCGGGGTGAGCTCGAGCGTGCGGCTCTTTGCGGCCGGGTCGTCGAGCACCCTCTCGAGCGCCGAGGTCTCGATCGCCCCGGGGGCGATCGCGTTCACGCGGATCTTCGGTGCGAGGTCCGCGGCGAGGTTCTGCGTGAGCGCCACGAGCGCCGCCTTGGCCGTGCCGTAGGCCGAGAAGCCGCGCTCGCGGAAGCGCCCCGCGGCGGAAGCGATGTTGATCACCGACCCGCCGCCCACTTTCAGCATCTGCGGCACCGCGAGCTGCGTCAGGTTGAAGGCCGTCGTGACGTTCCAGCGCAAGGCCCCGTTGAAGAAGCGCTCGCTCGTCTGGAGGAAGGGCGCCGGCATGCTGCCACCGGCGTTGTTCACGACGATGTCGATGCGGCCGAGCTCGGAGACGGCGCGGTCGACCAGCAGCTGCATGCCCTCGCGCTGCGAGAGGTCGCCCGCGACGACGACCACACGACGACCGAGCCGGCGCAGCTCGGCAGCCACCTCGTCGAGCTGCTCCTGCGTGCGGGCGCCGATCGCCACGTCGGCGCCGACCTCCGCGAACGCGCGCGCGATTCCCGCGCCGATCCCGCGACCCGCCGCCGTCACCACGGCGACCCGACCATCGAGCCGGAACCTGTCGAGGATCATCGCGCGCCACCTCCGCGCCGGAGCTTACCCGAGGGCCTCCTGAGCTCAAGGCTGGCACGCGACGAGCTGAGCGGAGTGGGCCGCGACCATTCAGGTCGTGGCAAGGTCCTCGATCCTGTCTGCGTGCAGGAACCACAGCTCGAAACGAGGCAAGTAGGGGAGTCCCAGGCCCTCGCGCAACGCGCGCTGGTAGACCGCGCCCTGCCGCGCGTAGCGGCGCGCGCGCTCGCGAAGCTCCGCCGGGTTCTCCACGCGATCGGTCTTGTAGTCGACGATCACGAGCTCTCCGCTCGCGGGGTCGCTGTAGACGAGATCGACGACTCCGCTGATGCAGGCGACCGCGCGATCGCTCGCGGCTGCGGGGAGGAGCACCGGGAGCTCGCGGTAGAGCACCTTCGGGCCGAGCGCGCGAAGCCGCGCGAGGAGCTCTCCGCGCGCGAGCCTCTCGAGGAGCGCCGCGCCCCGCTCGAGCGCCGCGTGGTGCGCGCCCGGCTCCGCGGCTCCGCGCACCCGCTCGGCGAGCCGTTCGCGCGCGCGCTCGAGCTCGGACGCGGGGTCGGCGGCCAGATCGAACTCCTCGAGTACGGCGTGGATCGCGACGCCCACCGCGCGCGCTACCGCTGCGTCGCCGGCCGCCGCTGCATCCGGCTCCGCCGGTACGCGCGACGGCTCACCGAAACGACGCTCGGCAAGAGCGTCGAGGTCCTCCTCTCCGACGCTTTCCGAGGCCGTCGCGCTGAAGGGTCGCTCCGCATGGGCGAGCGCGCCGATGCGCCGATCGGCCAGCGCGCGCGACTCTCGTGCGACCTGCTCGGCGCCCGGCGCGGGCATTGCGGCGCGGGAGGCCGCGCCGTGCGGCGCATCGGGCACCGGGGCGAGCGCCGGAAAGTTCCAACGCGCGCCGTCGGCGTCGATGCGCGCACCCGAAGCGCGCGCGGCGAGCTCCGCCATGCGCTCCTCGGGGTGCACCGCAAGTGCCAGCCCGCGCGCGACGAGCCCGGCGAGCGATCCTCTGGCCTCCGAGCCCTCGCGCGGCCAGAGCCCGGCGAGCACGAGCCGGTCCTCCGCGCGCGTCATCGCGACGTAGAGCGTACGCACCCGCTCGGCCTCGGCCGCGCGCTCGCGATGGCGCGCCACGAGGTCGAAGCCGGGAGTCGGCACGCCCTGGATCCGGAACTCGAGCGATCCCCCGGCGCGCTCGCGACCGGCCTGCACGCCCGAGCCCGCGTCGCCGCCCGAGCCCTTGTGCAGCTGCATCAGGTAGACGTGGCGGAAATCGAGTCCCTTCGACCCGTGGATGGTCATCACCTGCACCGCGTCCTCGCTGGCCTCGCGCGGTCGGCTCTCCTCGCGCTGCTGCTCGCCGGAAACCGCACGCCGCAGCGCCCTCAACAGCGCGCGCACGCCGCCCTCCGCGGCGAGCGACCCGGCGAGCTCGCGGAAGAAGCGATCGAGATTCGCAACGCGCCAGGGGCCGAGATGGCGCGCGGCCTCCGTCACCTCGAAGAGACAGAGCGTGCGCAGGCGCTCGACGAAGACGTCGGCCGGATCCTCTTCGAGCGAACGCCGCAGGCGCGCCATCGCGTCGAGCAGCGCCGCGAGCCCCTCGTGCCAGCCGGCGATCCGCGCGATCCCCGGCAGGTCCTCCGGGAGCTCGCTCGCGACCCGGGCCGCGAGCTCGCGCAGCGCCGCGAGCTCGCCCGCGCAGGGGTCGACCAGCCGGCCCACCCGCGCGGGGAAGCCCTCGCGCCAGAGCGGCAGCAGCGCCGCGTCGGGAACGCCGGCGAGCGACGAGCGCAGCGCACTGAGCAGCGCGAGGTGATCGTTCGGATCCGCGATCGCCCGCACGAGCGCCGCAGCCTCGATGATCTCGCGCCGCTGGAAGTAGCTGCGGTCTCCCTCCACCGCGAAGGGGATCCCGGCGTCGCGAAAGGCCCGCAAGTAGATCTCGAGGTCGCCGCGGCTGCGGAAGAGCACCCCGGCCTCCTTCCACGCCAGGCGACCCGCGTCGTGGAGCGTGCGCAGCTCACGCGCGAGCGCTCCGGCCTCGCACTCCGCCGCCTCGCGCGCGAGCGTGCGGCGCGCCGGAGCCCGCGCCTCCGGATCCCACCCGGACGAGACCCAGTACTCGATCGGGGCGAGCCCTTCGGGCAGCGCCCGCGTCGCGCGATCGGGGTCCGCGAGCAGCGGCTCGAAGGCCGGCTGTACCAGCGGCTCGCGCTCCATCACCGGCGCGACGACGCGTTCGACCTCCGCCAGCACCTCCGGAACCGAGCGGTAGTTGACCGCAAGACGCGCGACCTCTCCGCCCGCATCCCGCAGATCGGCGACGAAGGCCTCGTAGGCCGCGAGGTCCGCACTGCGCCAGCCGTAGATCGACTGCTTCGGATCGCCGACGAGGAAGAGCCCCGGGCGCTCCGCAGGCTCGCAGGCGAGCGCCAACGCGCGAAGCATCTCGCACTGGATGCTGTCCGTGTCCTGGAGCTCGTCGACGAGGAGCTGGTCGATCCGAGCGCGCTCGCGCGCCGCGACGGCGGGGTGCTGCGCGAGCAGGTCGCGCGCGCGGCGCAGCAGCTCCGCGAAGGTCGCGATACCGCGCACGCGCAGCCGCGACTCGACCTCGCGGAGCAGCTCGCAGAGCAGGCGCCGCGCGAGATCGAGCCGCTCGGGATCGATCTCGCAGAGGTGAGCGAGCAGCGGCGCGAGCTCGCTCGAGGCCGTCGCGACGGCGCTCGCGTCTTCGATGACCCGCAGCTCGGATTCGATGAAGCCGCCCTTGCCCCACTTCTTCATCCGCTCCGCGAGCGTCTCGTCCTCTCCCCACTCACGGCGGCAGCGATCCGCGAACTCCGCGAGATCGGACGCGGACCAGCGCGCGCCCGTCAACCCCGAGCGCAGCGCGTCCACCGCGTCATGGACCTGCCCGGCCTTGGCCCTCGACGCGAGCGTCGCGAAGCCGGCCGCCGCGGCGAGAAAGGCGTCGAGCGCGGCGCTGCAGCGACGCTGGAGCGCCGCGACCCGATCGCCGGCGAAGGGATCCTCCGCCAGATCCGCGGCGCCGAGGCCCTCGTCGAGAAGTGCCAGCAGCGCGGCCTCGATTTCAGCGGGCCCGACGCCTCGCTCGGCGAGGCGCAGCGCGAGCGAGCCCGGCTGCGCCCAGGCCGGGGGGAGCCGCTCCTCGAGGACGTCGCGCACCACCTCCTCGCGCAGCACGCCCTCGGCGTCGAGCTCGAGGCGCGGGTGCACACCCGCCTCGAGGGGATGGCTCACGAGCAGCCGGCGGCAGAACGCGTGGATCGTCTGCACGCGCATCTGGTCGAGCGCGCCAAGCAGCGCGCGTGCGCGCTCGGCTCGCAGCGCCGGGTCTGCCGGAAGGGCGTCCGCGGGAAGCCATCTCGGAGCCTCCCCGACCTCCACGTCGCGCAGTGCCGCGGCGAGCCGGCTCGCCATCTCGGCCGCGGCCGCTTCGGTAAACGTGATCGCGACGACGCCGCGCGCCACCTGCGCGCCGATCGCATCCGGATGCGACCCCCCCGGCAGCGCGCGCGCCGCGCGCTCCCAACCGAGGCCCAGGCTCCAGGCGGCGATCCGCGTCACGAGCACGGTGGTCTTGCCGGTCCCGGCGCCCGCCTCGATCACGACCGGGCGGTCGAAGACCGTCCGCGCGAGCTCGCGGGCCCGTGCGTCCTGCTCGCGAAGCTCCGCCCGCTCGCCGCTCACGGCCGCTCCGGCTGCCAGAGGCCGAGCAGCGCGGCCTCCGCCGCCGACCGCAGAGCGGGAGGCTCCGCAGTCCATCGCTCGAGGCGCCCCCGCGCCGAAGAATCGCCCCTGACGCACGCCTCCTTCAGCGTGCATCTGCCGCAAGCCTCGTTCTCGCGCCCGGACGAGGCCTCGAAGAGGCGCGGAAAGAAGCTCCCGGCGTCCCAGGCCGAGAGCGCGCGGGAGACGGCCGCGTCGAACGCGTCGCGGAGCTCGCCGTCTTCGGCATCGACGCCGAGGTCGCGCGTCAGCTCGGTCGCGCCGGGGTGGAGGTGGAGATAGCGCCCGACGCCGCGCCCGGCCGCGTGCGTGCGAGCCACCGCTGCGTAGGCGGGCGCCTGGAGAAGCGCGCCCGAGCCCACCGCAGCGAGCAGCGCCGCGCGCCGCTTCGCGTCGCTGGACTGCGAGAGCCTTGGCCGGCCGGTCTTGTAGTCGGTGAGCCGGAGCGAAGCGCCCAG
>CAYPSI010000296.1:0-11284 GCA_964413375.1 uncultured Spirochaetales bacterium
CGCCAGCGCGATGGGTCCCTCCGCGCCCGCTACAACGTGTGCCTGCACCGCGGCAACCGGCTGCGCGAGCCGGGCGTCGGCCACGCGGAGCTCTTCGCCTGCCTCTACCACGGCTGGAAGTACGGCATCGACGGATGCCTCGTAGAAGCCGTCGACGCCCACAGCTTCCCGCAGGGCACGCCGCGCGAGCAGCTGAGCCTGCGGCCCGTGTGCGTCGACACCTGGGGCGGCTTCGTCTGGGTGAACCTCGACCCGCAGCCCGAAGCGCTGCGCGAATACCTCGGAGTGATTCCCGAGCACCTCGATCCCTACCACTTCGACGAGTGGCGGCTCTCGCACGACGTCACGATCGAGATCGACTGCAACTGGAAGACCTCCGTCGATGCCTTCAACGAGGCCTACCACGTCGCGGCAACCCATCCGCAGACGCTCGAGTTCACCGACGACGTGAACGTCCCCCTCGACTGTTACGAGCGGCACACGCGGATGATCTTCCGCGAGGCGATCGCGAGCCCGCGTCACCCCGGCCACGGAACGGTGACGCCGCTGATCGGCCAGTACTTCCTCCGGGGTGCGGGGATCGACCCGAGCGGCTTTTGCGGCAGCCCCGAGGAGGCCCGCAGCGCGATTGCCGCGGCAATCCGCAAGCAGGGACCGATGCTCGGCTGCGACTTCTCGGAGCTCAACGACGAGCAGATGGTGGACGACTTCCACTACACGCTCTTTCCGAACGTGACGCTCAACATCCACTCCCGCTTCACCTGGATCTTCCGCCATCGCCCGCACCCGGACGACCCGAACCGGATGTTCTTCGACTTCTGGCAGATCGTCCGTACGCCGGCCCACCCGATGCCCCGGCCCGAGCGCGAGCAGCTGCGCGCCAACGAGGGGGCCACGCTGGCCCACGTCCCGGGCGGGGAGATCCTCGATCAGGACCTCTACAATCTGCCGCGCATCCAGGCCGGCATGCGCTCCGCGGGCTTCCCGGGGCTCTACCTCTCGAACCAGGAGATCCGCATCCGCCACTTCCACGACGTGCTCACGCGCACGCTCGGCCGCTAGCGCGATGCAGGGCTGGTTCGCCGTGGACGTCTGGGGGCTCGCAGCGGGGGAGATGCGCGCGGTCGCGGTCGCCGGACGCGACATCCTCGTGTGTCACGCCGAGGGCGCCTTCTACGCACTCGAGAACCGCTGCCCCCACGCCGCAACCACGCTCACGGGCGGGCGTCTACGCGGCTTCGTGCTCGAGTGCCCGCTACATGGCGGCAAGCTCGACGTGCGCAACGGCCGCCCCTGCGCGCTCCCGATCCGAAGCCCGGCCGCCACGTACGCGGTGCGCCCGGCCGAACGAGGCATCGAGATCCGTCTCGACACCCCCGATGAACACCGCTCGCCTTCGGCTCGCTGCGCGGGAGCCGACTCGTGAGTCGGCTCCCTTGCACCCCCACCCATGGAGGAGCGTCATGCACGATCTGGTGATCCGCGGCGGCAAGCTGGTGGACGGGACGGGCGCGCCCGCGCGCAAGGCCGACGTGGCCGTCGAGGCCGGTCGCATCGCGGCCGTCGGCGATGGCGTTGGAGCCGGACGCGAGGAGATCGACGCGCGCGGGAAGCTCGTGACTCCGGGCTTCGTGGACGTGCATACCCATTACGACGGCCAGGCGACCTGGGACTCACTGCTCACGCCCTCGTGCTGGCACGGTGTCACGACGGTCGTGATGGGCAACTGCGGCGTCGGCTTTGCACCGGTGCGACCCGGAAACGAGGACTTCCTGATCGGCCTGATGGAGGGCGTCGAGGACATTCCCGGCACCGCGCTCGCCGCGGGCATGAAGTGGGGCTGGGAGACCTTCCCGGAGTATCTGGATGTGCTCGAGCGCATCCCGCATGCGCTCGACGTCGGAACCCAGGTGGCCCACGGGCCCGTGCGCACCTACGTGATGGGGGAGCGCGGCGCGCGCAACTTGCCGGCGACTCCCGAGGACATCGCGAAGATGGCAGCGATCGTCAAGCAGGCGATCCAGGCCGGGGCGCTCGGCTTCTCGACCTCGCGCACGATCGTCCATCGCGCGATCGACGGCGAGCCGGTGCCCGGCACCTTCGCCGCCGAAGACGAGCTCTTCGGCATCGGCCGCGCACTCGGCCAGCTCGGCCAGGGGCTCTTCGAGCTCGCACCCGCCGGAGCGATGGGCGAGGACCTCGCCGCTCCCGAGAAGGAGGTGGCCTGGATGCGCCGGCTCTCGAAGGAGATCGGTCGCCCGGTGTCTTTCGCGCTCGCGCAGCACGACGCGGCGAGCGATCTCTTCCGCCGCATCCTGGCGCTCTGCCGCGAAGCCAACGCGGAGGGCTCGCGCCTGGCGCCCCAGGTCGGATCGCGGCCGACGATGCTGCTGATCGGGCACCAGACCTTCCATCCCTTCTCGAACCGCCCGACCTACAAGCAGCTCGAGGGGCTGCCGCTGCCCGCTCGCGTGGCGAAGCTGCGCGATCCGGAGATCCGCCGCCGCATCCTCTCCGAGGACAATGCCGCGAGCGATCCGCGGGTCGCCGTGGTGATGGCGTTGATCCAGCAGGGCCTGCACAAGATCTTCCCGCTCGGCGACCCGCCGGACTACGAGCCCGGCCCGGACCAGAGTATCGCGGCGATCGCGAAGCGGGAGGGTCGCGACCCCTTCGAAGTGCTCTACGACCAGATGCTGCTTCTCGACGGCCGGCAGCTCCTGATGCTCGCGATCCTGTCCTACAGCGACGGCGATCTCGAGGCGCTGCGCGAGATGCTCGAGCACCCCGATAGCGCCTTCGGTCTCGGCGACGGAGGGGCGCACTGCGGCGCGATCTGCGACGCCAGCATGACGACCTTCCTGCTGACTCACTGGGCGCGCGACCGGAAGCGCGGGCCGAGGCTCCCGCTCGAATGGGTGGTGCGCAAGATGACCCGCGACACTGCCGAGCTCTACGGCCTCCAGGATCGCGGCGTGATCGCTCCCGGCAAGAAGGCGGATCTCAATCTGATCGACCTGGAGAAGCTGCGGCTCGGGCTGCCCGAGCTCGTCTTCGATCTGCCCGCAGGTGCCAAGCGCCTGATCCAGCGCGCGCAGGGATACGAGGCGACGATCGTCGGCGGGCAGGTCACGTTCCGCAACGGAGACTCCACGGGCGCCCTCCCGGGCCGGCTCGTGCGCGGCGCGCGCAGCGCCTGAGGAGAGCGAGCATGGCGACCCAGGCGAGCGCGATCCCGCGCCCCTCCTTGGTCGAGCGCGCGCGAGAGATCGCGCCGCTCGTCGAGGCCGGGGCCCTGAAGGCCGAGCGCGAGCGCACACTCCCGGGCGAGACGGTCGCCGCCCTCGCCAGTGCCGGGATCTTCCGCGCCTGCCTGCCGCTGGTACTCGGCGGCGAGCAGCCGGACTTCGCGGACTGCATCGAGGCGTGGGAGGAGCTCGCGCGCGCAGACGGATCGGCCGGTTGGACCGCGATGGCGAACGCCAGCGCGGCCGGCGCAGCCAGCCACTACCTGCCCTTCGAGGCCGCCCGCGCGATCTTCGGCGACGACCCCGCGGCGACCATCGGCGGCCAGTTCGCACCGCGCGGCAGCGGGATTCGCGAGGCGGGTGGCTGGCGCGTCACGGGGAGCTTCAGCTTCGGAAGCGGCACCGCGCATTCGGGGTACGTCGGCGCGGGCTTCATCCCATTGGAAGATGGAAAGCCGCTGATGGACCCGAGCGGGCTCCCGCGCATGCTGGCGGCGATCATCCCGCGCGATCGGATCGAGTTCACCGACAACTGGCACGTGATGGGCCTGCGCGGCACCGGGAGCTACGACTACGAGGTCCGCGGCGTGCACGTGCCCGACGACTTCGCCTTCCGGCTCTTCGAGACGCACCCGCGCCACGAGAGCGCGATCTTTCGCATGGGCATGATGCCGCTCACCGCCTCGGGACACGCCGCGTGGGCGCTCGGCGTCGGCCGTCGCGCGCTCGACGAGCTGCGCGCGATGGCCGACGAGAAGACCCGCATGGGACACCCGACGCCGTTGGCCGGCCGGATGACCTTCCAGCGGGGCTTTGCGGCGGCCGAGGCGAAGCTGCGCGCGGCGCGACTCTACGTGCTCGATGCCTTCGGAGCCGCGCTCGAGACGTCCCGGCGCGGCAACCAGGTCGGGATCCAGGAGCGCGCGCAGATGAGGCTCGCGACCTGCCATGCGACCGACGTCGCGCGCGAGGTCGCAGACTTCGCCCACGACGCTGCCGGAACGGTCGCGATCCGCGACGGCAGCCCCCTCCACCGGGCCTTCCTCGACATCCATACGGGCTCCCTGCACGCCTTCATCAACGAGCGCGTGGCGATCGATTGCGCCGAGGTGATACTGGGACGGAAGAGCGAAGTCCCCGGGCTATAGTCTCGGATCGAGGGGCAGGAGATTCCGAGTGCCGAGTCCCCAGCTCGCGACCCTGATCGAGATGCTGCGGCAGGCGAATCCGATCGCCGGCGGTGACGTCGCGAGCATGCGGGCGGCGATGGATGCGGCGACCGCCGGCTTCACGGTTCCGCCCGAGGTTCGCTTCGAGCCGGTAGACGCCGGCGGGGTCCCGGCCGAGTGGACCACGGCGCCTGGCGCGCGCGAGGACCGCGCACTCATCTACCTGCACGGCGGCGCCTACTGCCTGGGCGCTATCGCGAGCTACCGAGGGCTCGCGGCCCGCCTCTCGCGGCTCGCACGGCTGCGCGTACTGAGCGTCGACTACCGGCTCGCTCCAGAGCACCCCCATCCCGCGGCAGTCGACGATGCCGTCGCCGCGCTGCGCTTCGCCTACGCGTCGGGCCTGGCGCCCTCACGCGTGGCCGTCGGAGGAGACTCGGCCGGCGGCGGCCTCGCGCTGGCAGCCCTCCTGGCGTTGCGCGACGCCGGCGATGCGCTTCCCGCAGCGGGAGTGTGCCTCTCGCCATGGACGGACCTCTCGGGCTCCGGGGAGTCGATGCACAGCCGCGCCAGCCTCGACCCGCTCGTCGAGGCCGAGACGCTCGCGCAGATGGCGGCGCACTACCTCGCCGGGCGCGATCCGCGCACCCCCCTCGCCTCCCCGCTCTTCGCGAACCTGCGCGGCCTCCCACCGCTCCTCGTGCACGTGGGGACGGCCGAGATCCTGCTCGACGACGCGACGCGGCTGGCGGAACGCGCGCGCGACGTCGGAGTCGACGTGCAGCTCGAAGTCTGGGACGACATGATCCACGTCTGGCACGCTTTCGCGGACGCGCTCCCCGAAGGCGAGCAGGCGCTGCAGGGAATCGCGGACTTCCTCGAAAAGCGGCTGGGCTAGTCGCCCCGCAGCAGGCCAAGAGCCGAAGGAGAAGAGATGCTGGACTTGCGAATCGACGGCGGGACCCTGGTCGACGGGACGGGGGCGCCGGGCCGGACCGGGAGCCTCGGCATCCGCGGCGGGAAGATCGTGGCGATGGGCCGCGTGCAGGAGGAGGCGCGACAGAGCATCGACGCGACCGACCGGGTGGTGGCGCCGGGCTTCGTCGACATCCACACGCACTACGACGCGCAGGTCTTCTGGGACCCGATGCTCTCTCCCTCCTCCTTTCACGGCGTCACCACCGTGATCGGCGGCAACTGCGGCTTCTCGATCGCGCCGCTGACGCCCGAGGCGGGCGCGTACCTGATGCCGATGCTCGCGCGGGTCGAGGGCATGCCGCTCGAGAGCCTGCGCATCGGCGTGCCGTGGGACTGGCGGAGCTTCGGCGAATACCTGGGCCGGCTCGAGGATCGCCTCGCGCTCAACACCGGCTTCCTGGTCGGGCACTGCGCGCTGCGTCGCGTGGTGATGGGCGAGCGCTCCGTCGGCCACGAGGCCACGCCGGCGGAGCTGGCGCAGATGGTGGAGCTCTTGCGCGAGTCGATCCGTCAAGGGGGCCTCGGCTTCTCGACCTCGATCGCCGCCACCCACAACGACGGCGACGGCGAGCCCGTACCCTCGCGCCACGCGAGCCGCGAGGAGCTCGTGGCGCTCGCGCGCGCGATCCGCGACCTCCCGGGCACCTCTCTCGAGATGATCCCGGGCACGGGGCTGTGGACCGAACGCGAGAAGCAGCTGATGACCGACATGTCTCTCGCGGCGAACCGCCCGCTCAACTGGAACCTGCTGGCGCCGAACGCGCAGAACCCGGAGTTCGCGGAGCACCAGCTCGGGGCCAGCGACTACGCGGCCGAGCGCGGCGCCGTGGTCGTGGCGCTGACACCGCCCGCGCCGCCGGCGGTGCGGATCAACCTCGCCACCGGCTTCGTGTTCGACGCCCTCCCGGGCTGGGCCGATCTCTTCAAGCTCCCGATCGAGGAGCGCAAGCGGCGCCTGCGCGATCCCGCCTACCGCCGAACGCTCGACGAGGGCGCGAACTCGGAGGCCGCGGGGCTGCTGCGCGGACTGGCGCGCTGGGAGCACCTGCTGATCGACCAGGTGGGCCTGCCCGAGAACGCTGGGCTGCGCGGCCGCAAGATCGGCGAGATCGCGAGGGAACGCGGCCAGGCGCCCTTCGACTGCATGATCGAGCTCGCGATCTCGGAGGATCTCGTGACCTCCTTCATGCCCTCCCTCTCGGGCGACGACGACGCGAGCTGGCGCATCCGCGCGAAGACCTGGCGCGATCCGCGCGCGGTGGTCGGGGCCTCGGACGCGGGCGCCCACCTGGACATGATCGACACCTTCGCGTTCTCGACCGTGCTCCTCGGCAACGCCCGCGAACGCGACCTCGTCTCCGTGGAGGAGGCAGTGCATTTCATCACCGACGTGCCTGCGCGCCTGTACGGGATCCGCGGGCGCGGGCGGCTCGAGACCGGCTGGTTCGCGGACGTCGTCGTCTTCGACCCGGAGCGCGTCGCGAGCGGGCCCGTCTACACCCGCTACGACCTCCCGGGCGGATCCGGCCGGCTCTACGCCGATGCGATCGGCATCGACCACGTGCTGGTCAACGGCGCCCCGATCGTGCGCGAGGGCAAGGAGACCGGCGCGCGCCCCGGCAGCGTCCTCCACTCCGGCCGCGACACCGACTCCGTCGAGGTCCCGGGCGGCAGCAAGGCGGCGTAGCCGCCGCGCAGCGAGGCAGAGCCGAGCGAAGCGCGGGCCCCTGCGAAGGCAAGGCGGCGTAGCCGCCGCGCAGCGAGCCGGAGGCGAGCGAAGGCCCATCAGGCCGGGCGGCGGAACCCCTTCCGCGCCGCCTCGGCGCCAGGACGGGCGTCGCAGCCCCCGAGGTGGTCGTTCACGATGCCGACCGACTGCATCAGCGCGTACATCGTGGTCGGACCCACGTAGCGGAAGCCGCGCTGGCGCAGCTCGCGCGAGAGCGCCTGCGACGACGGCGTCTCGGTGAGCTTCACGATCGCGGCGCGTGTCATCCGCCGCGGGCGCTCCTTCGGCCCGGGCTCGAAGCGCCACAGGAAGCTCGCGAGCGACCCGGCCTCATCGATGACCTCGAGTGTGCGCTTCGCGTTGTGGATCGCTGACTCGATCTTGCCCCGGTGTCGCACGATCCCCGGATTCTCGAGCAGCCGCGCGACACGGCGCGCGTCGAAGCGCGCGACCTTCTCGATCGCGAAGCCGGCGAAGGCCTTCCGGAAGGCCTCGCGTTTGCGCAGGATCGTGATCCAGGAAAGACCGGCCTGGAAGCCCTCGAGGCAGATCTTCTCGAAGAGCCGTTGATCGTTCCGGACCGGGAGACCCCACTCGCGATCGTGGTATGCGATGTAGTCCGGATCCTTCGCCGCCCAGAAGCAGCGCGCAACTTCGTCCGTCCCGACCACGACGCCCTTCGGCATGGGGCCGCAGTCTACCGCAGCGCGCGGGTGACATCGCTTGCGCGGACCCTGCGCTTCGGCGACGCTGGCCGTCGTGCGCTCGCTCGTGATCGGTGGCACGGGGCCGACGGGCCACTTCCTGGTGAACGGGCTGCGCGCCCGTGGCCACCAGGTGGCGATCCTCCACTCGGGCCGCCACGAGGTGGCCGAGATCCCCGACGACGTCGAGCACCTCCACGCCGATCCCTACGACCCCGCCGCGTTCGCGAAGGCCCTCGGATCCCGGAGCTTCGAGGTCTGCGTCGCCAGCTACGGGCGGCTGCGCCGGATCGCCGAGGCGATGGTCGGGCGCTGCGCTCGCTTCCTGTCGGTCGGCGGCGTGCCCGCCTACCGCGGCTACATGAACCCGTGGCTCTTCACGCCGCCGGGGCTTCCGGTTCCGACCCCTGAAGACGCGCCGCTCGTGGCAACCGAGGGCGACGACGAGAAGGGCTTCCGGATCGTGCGCAGCGAGGAGGCCGTCTTCTCGCATCACCCACACGCCACGCACTTCCGCTACCCGACGCTCTACGGTGCCTACCAGCCGCTCCCGATCGAGTGGTGCATCGTGCGGCGCGCGCTCGAGCGCCGGCCCTGGCTGGTGCTTCCGGACGACGGGCTGACACTCTCCCACCGCGCCTATGCGGAGAACGCCGCGCACGCGCTGCTGCTCGCCGTCGACCATCCCGACGAGGCCTGCGGCGAGATCTTCCACTGTGGCGACGAGGAGGTGCTCTCGCTGCGCCAGATCGCGGAGCTTGCGTCCGAGGCGCTCGGCCATCGCTTCGAGATCGTCTCGATGCCGTGGGAGCTCGCCGTCCCAGCGCGGCCGCTGCTCGCACAGCCCTCGCCGACGCACCGCGTGCTCGATCTCTCGAAGCTCCGCCGCAAACTCGGCTACCGCGACGCGGTGCCGGCGCGCGAGGCGCTCGCGCGCACCGCACGCTGGCTCGCCGCGCACCCGCCTGCGCCGGGTGGCCCCGAGGAGACGGTGCTCCAGGACCCCTTCGACTACGCGGCCGAGGACGCGCTCATCGGCGCCTGGAAGAGCGCCCTCGCTGCACTCCCGGAGCCCCGCTTCGCGAAGCAGCCCGGCTACACGATGAGCTACAGCGGCCCGGGCGGGAGACCCCGTTCGCAGCCAGATTTCGAGTGAGCTCCATCCCATCGAAGAGGAAGACCCCATGCCCGGCCCGCTCCACGGCACGCGCATCGTCGATCTCACCATCGCCCTCTCGGGGCCGCTCGCGATCGGGATCCTCGCCGATCAGGGCGCCTCGGTGGTGAAGGTGGAGGCGCCGGGAATCGGCGACATCGGTCGCTGGGTCGGCGTCGCCCGCGGCGGCATCTCGGCGATGGCGCAGATGGCGAACCGCGGCAAGCGTTCGATCGCAGTGAACCTCAAGAGTGCAGAGGGCTGCGACATCGTGCGACGGCTGGTTTGCTCTGCCGACGTCTTCGCCGAGAACTTCCGTCCCGGTGTGACGGCCCGGCTCGGCCTCTCCTACGAGGATCTGCGCGCGCTGAACCCGCGCCTCGTGTATCTCTCGATCAACGGCTTCGGCTCGCAGGGACCCTATGCGCACAAGAGCGCCTACGATCCGGTGGTGCAGGCCTACGGCGGGCTCGCAGCCGTGCAGGCCGGCTCCGAGGGCCCGCCACAGCTGATTCGCCACACCGCGGCGGACAAGATCACTGCGCTCACCGCGAGCCAGGCCCTGACGGCCGCTCTTTTCGCGCGCGAGCGCGGCGCCGGCGGCCAGCATCTCGAGGTGACGATGCTCGAGTCGGTGGTGCAGTTCGTCTGGGCCGATGCCGCCGGCAACGAGATCTTCCTCGACTCCGACGGCTCGCAGCCCTCGAGCTTCAGCCGCGACCAGAAGCTCTGGAAGACGAAGGACGGCTGGATCATCGCCGCGCCGACGGGCGACAAAGACGTCGAAGCCATCTGCAAGGGAGTCGGCGTCGACGGCTGGGACGATCCGAAGCTGCGCACCATCGCGGCGCGTCGCCAGCATCCCGAGGCCTTCATCGCGCTCTTGCGCCGCGTGCTGGCCAAGGTCGAGACGCTCACCACGGCAGAGGCGTTGGCCGGAATGGAGCGCGAGAAGGCGCCCTGTGGCGAGGTGATCGGCCCGGAGCGGCTGCACCTCGATCCGCAGGTACAGGCCCGCGGCGTGCTCGAGGAGTCCGTTCACCCGGTGGTCGGTCGGATGCGCCAACCGCGCCCGGCCCCGCGCTTCGGGGCGACCCCGGCGGCGACCGGCGCTCCCGCGCCGACGATCGGCCAGCATACCGACGAGATTCTCGGAGAGCTCGGCCTCGGCGCGCGCGCCGCGGAGCTGCGCGCGGCGGGCGTCGTGGCCTGAGCGTCTACGCGCGGGTCGGCACGCTGCCGCGACCGGCGCGCTCCTACGCCGCTCCGCGACCGAGCCCGGCGGCCTCGCGCGCGGCCTCGAGCACCGGTCTCCCGATCTCTCGCGCGCGCCGGGCTCCGTCGGCGAGCACGTCCTCGACGTCGGCCGGGCGCTTTGCGAGCTCGGTCCGCTTCGCACGAGCCGGCTCGAAAGTCACGAGCAGGCGGCGCAGCAGATCCTTCTTCACCTCGCCGTAGCCGAGCCCCCCCTGCTGCGCGCGCGCGAAGAGCTCCTCGCGCTCGGCCCGCGTCGCGAAGAGAGACCAGAGCTGGAAGAGAGGCGTCTTCACGTCCTTCGGCGCCTCGAGCGGCGTCGAGTCCGTCACGATCCCCATCACCGCCTGCTTGAGCTGCTTCTCGGGCCAGAACATCCGGATCGTATTGGCGTAGGACTTGCTCATCTTGCGCCCGTCGGTGCCGGGCACCACGGCCACCTCCTCGAGAATGTGCGGCTCCGGGAGCTTGAAGACCGGGACGCCGTAGAGGTGGTTGAAACGCTGGGCGATGTCGCGCGCCATCTCGAGGTGCTGCTTCTGGTCCTGGCCGACGGGCACGAGATCCGAGTGGTAGATCAGGATGTCGGCAGCCATCAGCACCGGGTAGGCGAAGAGCCCGTGGTCGAGCGGGAGCCCCTGCGCCGTCTTGTCCTTGTAGGCATGCGAGCGTTCGAGCAGGCCCATCGGCGTGACACTGGTGAGGATCCAGGTGAGCTCGCAGACCTCTGGCACGTCGGACTGCCGATACAGGATCGAGCGCCCGGGATCGAGGCCGAGCGCCAGGTAATCGAGCGCCACCTCGTGCACGAGCTGGCGGCGCAGCGCGGCTTCGCGCACCACCGTCATCGAGTGGTAGTCGGCGATGAAGTAGATCGCCTGCCCGCGCGTCTGGAGCTCCACGTGCTGGCGCATCGCGCCGAAGTAGTTGCCGATGTGGGTCTCGCCCGACGACGTGATGCCCGAGAGGATGCGCACGCAGCTAGCCCCGTGCCCGCGGGTCTGCGAGTGCGAGCCAGTGCGCGAAGTCCGGGTCTCCCCCGCTCT
>CAYPSI010000297.1:0-8819 GCA_964413375.1 uncultured Spirochaetales bacterium
CGGCGTCGAGACTGGCGACTTGATTTCCGTCGAGACGGCAGCGGGCGGCGCGGAGCTGCCGGCCTTCGGGCGCGGAGGGATCCGCGACGACGTGGTCGCGCTCGCAGTCGGACAGGGCCACCGGGTGGGCCTCTACGCCTCGCACGCGACCGACGGCCAGCCGGGCGAGGCGCGCGGAGCGAATGCTGCGGCGCTCGTGCCCGCGACGCGCGACGAAGCCGGCGGTCGGGCCTGGTTTGCGACGAAGGCCCGGCTCTCGGCCACCGGCGCGCACGCGCGGCTCGCGCTCACGCAGAAGCACGACAACAAGCGCGGGCGCCAGCTCGGCGACGCGGTCCCCCTCTCCGCGCTGGCTGCGAACGGGCATGGCGAGGAGGCCGCGCACGGCGGCTCGCACGAGCTCCGCCGGCCCTTCGAGGCCGCGAACGACGCCGTCGACGACTCCCTCTACCGCTGGGGCATGACGATCGACATCGACAAGTGCACCGGATGCAGCGCGTGCATGGTCGCCTGCTCGATCGAGAACAACATCCCGAACGTCGGAGAGGAGGGGGTGGCCCGCTCCCGGCAGATGCACTGGCTGCGCATCGAGCGCTATCTGGGCGACGGCAACCAGGAGCTGCGCGCCGGCCGGCCACCCTACCAGAGCCACGAGCAGCTCGGGCGGATCGACGTGCGCAACTCGCCGATGCTCTGCCAGCAGTGCGGCGCCGCGCCCTGCGAGCCGGTCTGCCCGGTGCTCGCGACCTATCACTCGCCCGAAGGCCTGAACGGGATGATCTACAACCGCTGCATCGGCACGCGCTACTGCTCGAACAACTGCCCCTACAAGGTCCGGCGCTTCAACTGGTTCGACTACGCGATCGAGCGCCTTCCCGAGCCGCTGCCGCTGATGCTGAACCCCGACGTGACGGTGCGCGGCCAGGGCGTGATGGAGAAGTGCACCTTCTGCGTGCAGCGGATCGACCTGGCCCGCCAGGGGGCGAAGGACGCCGGGCGTCCGATCGCCGACGGGGAGGTCACTCCGGCCTGCGCGCAGACCTGCCCGAGCCAGGCGATCGTGTTCGGCAACCTGCGCGACGAGAAGAGCCGGGCACTCGGGCAGAGTCGAGACAATCCGCTGCGCTCCTACCACGCGCTGCAGGTGCTCAACACCCGACCCAGCGTGACCTACCTGGCCCGGGTGACGCGCGACCCCGGGAGTCGGATCGAGGAGGGCTCGCAGCACTCGGCGGCAGCGACCGGTGACGGGAAGGAGAGGGCATGACGCCTCCGTCGCAGGCAGAGGCCATGGCCGGCATCATCCGGCGGCCGCCGGCGCCGCCGGACTCGAGGATCAACCGCGACATCCTCTCCGTGATGGAGGGGGCTTCGCTCGGCTACTGGCTGCTGCTGCTCGCCGCCGTCGTGATCGTCCACGTGGCGGGAGGCATCTGGGTCTACCAGGTCTACAAGGGTCTCGGGATCGCCGGCTACGTGCACCCGGTCTTCTGGGGCGCGTACATCGTCACCTTCGTGTTCTGGGTCGGCATCGCCCACGCGGGCACGCTGATCTCTGCCATCCTCTACCTCTTCCGCGCGAAGTGGCGCAACGCGATCAACCGCAGCGCCGAGGCGATGACCGTCTTCGCGGTGCTCACCGCGGCGCAGTTCCTCGGCATCCACGTCGGCCGGATCTGGAAGTCCTACTTCATCCTTCCCTACCCGAACCAGCGCGGGCTGTGGGTGAACTTCAAGAGCCCGCTGCTCTGGGACACCTTCGCGATCTCGACCTACGCGACGGTCTCTGCGGTCTTCTTCTACATCGGCCTGATCCCGGATCTGGCGATCGCCCGCGACCGCGCCGTCGGCTGGCGCAAGCTGCTCTACACGATCCTGGCCGTCGGCTGGCAGGGGAAGTCGGCGCAGTGGAAGGCGCACAGCCGTACCGTTCTCCACCTTTCGGGTCTCGCGACGCCGCTGGTGCTCTCGGTGCACAGCGTCGTGTCCTGGGACTTCGCGATGTCGATCGTTCCGGGCTGGCACGCGACCATCTTCGGGCCCTACTTCGTCGCCGGCGCGATCTTCTCGGGCTTCGCGATGGTGCTCACGATGATGATCCCGGTCCGGCGGATCTTCGGTCTCGAGGAGTACATCACCGACTACCACTTCGAGAACATGTCGAGGTTCCTGCTGCTCACCTCGATCATCGTGGGCTACGCCTACCTCTCTGAGTACTTCACCGCCTGGTACAGCCAGGTGGAGGCGGAGAAGACCGCCTTCTGGTTGCGAGCCTTCGGACCCTACTGGGTGTCCACCTGGGTGATGATCCTCTGCAACGCCGTCTTCCCGCAGATTCTGTGGTTCAAGAAGGCCCGCACCCACATTCCAACCCTCTTCGTGCTCTCGGTGCTCATCAACATCGGAATGTGGTTCGAGCGCTACGTCATCATCATCACCGGCCTCTCGCGCGAGTACGATCCCGCGGCCTGGGGCATCTACACGCCGAGCTGGCCCGAGCTGGGCATCGTGGCGGGCAGCTTCGCCTTCTTCTGCATGTTCTTCCTGATCTTCATCAAGATCTTCCCCGTGATCGCGATCGCCGAGATGAAGGAGCTCGCGATCCACGAGAAGGCGCACGGGCACGGAGGCTCCCACTGATGCCGACGCTGCTCGCGGTCTTCGAGCGTCCGGACGAGGTCGCCAGCGTGGTGAAGCGCCTGCGCGGACGCGGCTATGGCGATCTCGAGACCTACTCGCCGGCGCCCTTCGCCGAGGTGGACGACGCGGTGATCGACAAGCCGAGCCGCGTGCGCCTCTTCACGCTGATCGGCGGGCTCACGGGCGTGGTGACGGGCTACGCGATGACGATCTGGATGGCCAACGACTGGCCCATCATGCTCGGTGGCAAGCCCTTCTCGTCGATTCCGCCCTACACGATCATCGGCTTCGAGCTGACGATCCTCTTCGGCGGTCTGATGACGGCCCTCGGGCTCTTCGTCGTGGGCGGGCTGCCGAGCATGCGCCTCGACCCGGCATACGACTCGCGCTTCTCGGCGGAGGACTTCGGCGTCGCCGTGCGCTGTCGCGACCGCGACGTCTCCGAGATCGACGCCCTCTTGCGCAGCCACGGTGCGCGGGAGGTGAACCTTGTCGAGTCCTAGAGCCCGGAAGCTCGGGCGGATGATCTTCGCCCTCGTCGTCTCGTCCCTCTCGGGCACCCTCGGCTGCTGGGAGCAGTGGTCGAACGACTGGTTTCCGCAGATGAAGTGGCAGAAGTCCGTGCAAGCCTTCGAGCGCACGATGCACGAGGGGACCCTCGACCCCTTCATGCCTCCCGACGGGACCGTGCCGACGCAAGGCTACGAGGCGCCCGTCGGCCTCGACGACGACGCCGCCGCCAACGCGCTCGCCAATCCCCAGCGGATGAGCGTGAGCTCGCTCCAGAACGGCCGGGCGCAGTACGAGACCTACTGCTCTCCCTGCCACGGCATTTCCGGGCGCGGCGACGGCACGGTCAGCATGACCGGGCCGCTGCAGGGGCCGATCGCCGCGATCCTTCCGGTCGCCGGCCCCGGGAGCATCGCCGCCGTGCGCAGCGACGGTCACATCTACACCACGATCCGCTACGGGCGTCGCCGCATGCCGAACTACCGGCGCATCTCATCCGAGGACCGCTGGGACATCGTGAACTGGCTCCGCTACCTCGATGGGAAGAAGGGGGTCGGCCAATGAGCGCGCCCGTCCGGTACCGCGCCAACCCCCGGGAGATTCCGGTGGCCTGGCTCGGGGGCTGCCTGCTCCTGGTCGCGATCGGTGTGGTCTCCTTCTTCGTGGGCCTGCGCAGCGATCCGCGCGCGGCCTGGCTCGCCTACCAGTCGAACTTCGTCTTCTTTGCGACGCTCTCCCAGGCCGGCGTGGTGCTCGGCTCGGCGCTGATCATCGTCGGCGCGCGCTGGGCGGGGCCGGTGCGGCACGTGGCCGAGGCGCTCGCGGCGTGGGTGCCGATCTCCTTCGTCCTCGCGGCCATCGGCTACTTCGGGCACGAGGTGATCTTCGCCAACTGGATCCACGGGGCTCCGCCCGGCAAGGAGACCTGGCTCAACCTGCCGCGCGTCTACGCCACGAACCTCGGCGTGATGGGTCTGATGAGCGTCCTCACGCTGGTCTACCTGAAGGCCAGCTTCCGTCCCTCGCTGCGCGAGGCGGCCGAGAGCGCCCCCCGCGCGCGCGGTCTCTTCCAGAACTGGACGCGGGACTGGAAGGGCGACGAGGCCGAGTGGGAAGCGTCGCAGAAGCGTCTGCGCGTCCTCGCCCCGATCCTCTGCCTGCTCTACGCCTTCGGCTACACCTTGATCGGCTTCGATCAGGTGATGTCGCTCTCGCCCACCTGGTTCTCGACGATCTTCGGCTGGTACTTCTGCTGGGGCGGCTGGCTCTCGGCGGTGGCGGCCACGGCGTTCATCTGCGTGCTGTTGCGGCGCTCGCCGGCCTGGACGGACGAGATCACGAAGCCGCGCCTGCACGATCTCGGGAAGATGGTCTTCGCGTTCTCGATCTTCTGGATGTACCTGTTCTTCTCGCAGTACATCGTGATCTGGTACGGGAACCTCCCGGAGGAGACCGAGTTCCTGCAGGCGCGCCTCGGCTCGCAGTTCATGCAGGACACCTGGTACTTCGCGATGTCGCGGCTGGAAGAGCCCTACGTCAACCTCTCGCTCGCGGCGTGGGCGGCGAACTGGATCATCCCCTTCTGGATCCTGCTGGGGCAGCGGCCGAAGCAGACGCCGGCGATCCTCGGCAGCGTGTCCGGCCTGATGCTGGTGGGCTTCTGGCTCGAGCGGAACGCGTTGATCTGGCCCTCGCTGATCCCGGACGACGGCTCGGCCTGGCTGGGCGGGATCCAGCTCGGGATCGCCGCCGGCTTCTTCGGGGCCTTCACGCTCGTGATGCTGATCTTCACGCGGGTCTTCCCGACCCTCCCGCTCCCGGTGCGCTCCTCATAGAGCTCCGCTCGGCTGCGCCTCTCTGCGCGCGCTACGCGCTTGCAACGGAGCAGCGCTACGCTTTCGGCGTGGTGATGGTCGAGCCGGGCCCGGAAGAGAGCTTTCCGCTTCGCCGTGGCGCGTCTCCGATCGTGCTCGAGGACGAGGGCTTCCACCATCCCGCCTCCGCGCGAGGAGGCGGACACAGCTATACCCGCTACCAGGAGCTGACCCACCTGGCGGCCACGCCGCGCGCGCTGTGGGTCGGGTCGCGGCGCACGGTGGTCCCGCTGGTGCGCCCGCTCTTCGTGGACCCGGGCGGCCCCGAGCACCTCGAGGCGGCGCTGCTGGCCCGCGTCGCGCGATCGCCCGGAGGGGCGGAGCAGCTCGAGCGCATGCGCAAGCTCGACGCGATCGCCCATCGGAACCAGCATCCCTTCGCCACCTGGATCCTCGCCGGCGCCTGCCTCGCGGCCTTCGCGCTTCAGCTCCTCCTGGGTCCGGAGCTCTTCGAGGTGGGCTACTTCAGCGGCGCGCTCTTCGCCGATGGCGACCTGTGGCGCGCGTTCACGGCCGGGCTGCTGCACGGCTCGGCGCTGCATCTGGGCGTGAACCTGGTGGGCCTCTTCTTCTTCGGGGCTCTGGTGGAGCGGGCAATCGGAACGGTGCGCGTCGTGTGCGTGATGGCGCTGTCCGAGATCGGCGCGATGAGCGCGAGCGCGATTGCGGCCGAGGGCGGGGTCGTGGGCGTCTCGGGCGTCCTCTCGGGCCTGGTCGGGGCGCTGCTCTTCCTGGAGCTTTTCCGCCGCGATCAGGTCCCCGCCTGGTGGCGCCTCCCGCGGCGCCTGCTGCTGATGCTGATCGTCCTGATCCCCCTCCAGGTGCTCCTCGACATGAACATCCCGATGATTGCGGGAGAGGCCCACATCGGGGGCTTCGTGGCGGGGATCGTTGCGGCCGCGCTGCTCACGCGCCGCGGGCAGCTCTTCGCGGCGCCTCCCGCCGGGGTCCGCGCGGCGGCGACCGCGGCCGCGCTGGCCGCGCTCGCGTCGCTGGGCGGGGCCGCGGCTGCACTGCTGGTTCCGGACGACTTTCTCGCCGAGCATGCACAGCGCCTCGCAAGGCTTCCCGGGATGACCGCCCAGGAGCTCAACAACTACGCCTGGGTCATCGCGATCCAGCCGGAATCGACCCGCGACCAGCTCGAGGCGGCGCTGCTCCTCGCCGAGCAGGCGGTTGCGAAGACGCAGCGTCGCGACCCGACGCTGCTCGATACGCTCGCGGAGGTTCAGTTCCAGCTCGGGCGCCCCGAGCTCGCGCTGCCGATCATCGACGAAGCGATCCTGCGCGCTCCCGGGGAGGCGTACTACCTCGAGCAGCGGCGCCGCTTCACCGGTGAGCGCGCTCCCGCCGACAGGCCCCCCGACCCGGTGCTTCCCTGGAGCCTGGATCCGCTGCGACCGCCGCTGCCGCCAGACGCCGACGGCGTCACGGTCTGATCTCGTCCGCGTCGTCGGCGACGACGATCCGGCCCACGAAGTGGTCGTCGATCTGGCTCGTGAGCTGGAGCGCGATCACCGGCGGCGGGCGCAAACGGACGAGCACGAGCGAGGCGACACCGGCCCGCTGCGCGATCGGGCCGACCGCGTCGATCGAGGTGTGCAGGCGCGCCTCGCGGGCCAGCTGCTCCGGAGTGACGTCGAGGCTGGCCTGCGCCGCCACCTCTGCCGAGGGAACGAAGACGGCCTCGTGCACGAGGACGTCGGCGCCGCGCGCGAGCTCGACCAGGGCCTCCGGTGCCCAGCCCGTGCCCGAGACGACCGCGGAGCGGCCGTCTGCCTCGAAGCGCCAGCCGAGGGCGGGGAGCGGCCCGCCCGGTAGCTCCGCCGCGCGCGCCACGATCCCGTCGCGTTCCTCGGAGAAGCCCCCGCCGACCTCGTGCGCGTCCAGGCGGGCGCCCTCGAGCGGGAGCGCCAGCGCGGCGGCCTCCGCCTGCAGGCCCGCGGCGTGAGCCGACTCGAGCCCGCGCGCGAGCGCGCGGGTGCCCGGCGGGCCGACGATCCGCAGCGGCGCGCTCCTGCCGTCGAGCCAGCCCGCGGCCAGCAGGTCGTCGAGACCCGCGGTGTTCTCGGGCAGCAGGTTGGTCAGGTAGACGCAGTCGGGCTGGCTCGCCGGGATCTGCGCGAGCCGAAGCGCCTCGGCGACCCCCCGCCCGGCGTCGACGAGGGCGATCCGCTCACCGCGCGCCACCGCCGTCGCAGGCCCGAG
Source organism: uncultured Spirochaetales bacterium (assembly GCA_964413375.1). GTDB lineage: Bacteria > Myxococcota_A > UBA9160 > UBA9160 > SMWR01 > CAZUYC01. The sequence continues at coordinate 7,233 of CAYPSI010000297.1, forward strand.
CCGGTTCGGGTTCGCGTGGGCGCCTCCGGTCCCGAGCGTGATCAGCGTGAACGCGTCGAAGCGGCGCGGGTCGAGCGGCGCCACCCCCGCCACCACGCGGTCTGCCTGCCAGGCGACGCAGGTGAGCACCCAGCTGGCGACGACCACCGCGAACACGATGAGGAGCGCCACCAGCCGCAGCTGGGTCACGCGAAGACGACCGTCTTGTTGCCCTGGACCAGCACGCGGTCCTCGAGGTGCCAGCGAACGGCGCGCGAGAGTACGCTGCGCTCCACGTCGCGTCCCTTGCGTACCAGCTCCTCGACCAGTTGGCGGTGCGAGGCCCGGATCACGTCCTGCTCGATGATCGGACCTTCGTCGAGATCCGCGGTGGCGTAGTGGGCGGTCGCGCCGATCAGCTTCACGCCCCGCTCGTAGGCCTGGTGGTAGGGGTGCCCGCCGCTGAAGGCCGGCAGGAAGGAGTGGTGGATGTTGATGACGGGTCGAGCGAAGCCGCTCAGGAACTCCTGCGAGAGGACCTGCATGTAGCGGGCGAGCACGACGAGATCGATGCGCTGCTCGGAGAGCAGCGCGAGCTCGCGCTGCTCCTGCAGGGCCTTGGTCGACCCCTCCACGGGAAAGAGGTGGAAGGGGATCCCGAACTGGCCGGCCACCTCGTCGAAGTCGGGGTGGTTGCTCACGATCATCGGGATCTCGCAGCGGAGCTCACCGGCCTGGTGGCGCAGCAGCAGATCGTAGAGGCAGTGGTTCGTCTTCGAGACGAAGATCGCCATGCGTTTCACGCGATCCGACCAGGCGATCCGCCAGCTCATCGAGAGGCGCGCGGCCACCTCGGCGATTGCGCGCTCGAGGGTCGCGCGATCGGTGAGCAGCTCGGTCGCGTCGAAATGGATGCGCTGGAAGAACATGCTCGCGAGCGGGTCGGTGTACTGATCGGCCTCGAGAATATTGGCGCCGTGACCGTGGAGCAGCTGCGCCAACGCCGCGACGATTCCCCGCCGATCGGGGCAGGAGACGAGCAGGGTGGCGGTCTCCGCCGTGGAGGCAGGGGGCATCGGGGGCATTCTAGCGGCTGTGGTCGCACCCGCGGGGCTCCGATAAGCTGATCGACCAAGGGGGCCTCACTCGCCCCCGAGTCTCGTGGCCCGGGCCAGGCGGTCCGGATCTGCGGGGCGACCCGGAGGGGCGGTAACGGCGACCACCCATGGGACCGGGAATGGATGCGGGGTCTGGGCCTCGCAGGGTGTCCTCGACGCCGGCTTGGGAGGTGATTCGGTGCACCAATGCAGCTCTACGGCGAGTGAGGTGGCGGCGTCCTGAGACGCCAGACCGAATCTTCTGGCAAGTCAGGGTGTTGAGGGACGCACGGTTCCCAGCGCCACCGCCCCGGGAGCGCGGATGCCGTAGGCCGCGTTGGGGTTTGGTACCTGCTCCCGGGGCTCTTGTCAGTTTCCGGCCGCGCTGCGCGGTCGATGACCTGTGCGTGCTCCAGCGGGCCCTGGCTCCGCTCGGCTGCGCCTCGCTGCGCGGCCGCTTCGCGGCCTTGCTGTTCCGGAAAGTGGAGTCCGGGTGATGGGCGCCACAGGG
>CAYPSI010000298.1:0-38103 GCA_964413375.1 uncultured Spirochaetales bacterium
CTGAAAGCTCGCGAGCGCGTTGAAGACGGTGAAGAACACCTCTTGCGTGACGTCTTCGGCCTCGGCGCTGTCTCGCAGGCGTTTGAGCGCGAAGCGGTAGACGCGCGGGAAGTAGGCCTCGTAGAGCATCTCGAAATGCTCTTTGCTTCCACGAAGGATGTGGGTGACGAGTTCGCCGTCGTCTTCCCAGGGCTCAGCACGGTGGGACACGGGTTGTCTCTCCTGTGCCTCGAATCGAGGACCCGACCCAGGAGAGCTAAGGGCTATCGCGAGCAACGGATACATCCCCCACAGTCTGGCTGGGGGCTTCCCGCCTCATCGTGGCCGCCTGGCGGCCCGCCCTTCCCCTGGCGCCGATTCCTCCAGTGTCGAGGATCCGGACTCTTCAAAAGTGGGGACCGAAGTCCCGCCGGGGCAATGAGCAAGGCCTGTGCCAGCTGCGTGGGGACCCGCAAGCATCGGTTTCAAGCTGTGAAGCTGAAAAGGGAATGCGCCTGGGCGGAGTGGGAAATCCGTTACCCAAGCTCCGGGGGATGGGAGAAAAAATTTCCCCTTCTGTACCCGACGCTCTTCCCCACGCGCCGGGGATTCCCCTCAATGAAGGCCATCGACCGATTGGGATCTAGAGCTTCCCGGGGATGATCCACCACGAGCCGTCGCCCAGCTCCCAGCGGTCACGGCGCACCAGCGTCGTGGAATCGGGCCGCATGGGTCGGTCGTCGGCTCCGCTGAAGCGGACCTGGACCCACGCGAGGCTCTGCGTCTCGAAGACGAGCTCCTCGACCTCGACGCCGCTCGGACGGCTCTTCTCGAAGTGAGCGAGGTCGAGCTGGTGCGCGAGATCCGCGTAGTAGTCGAAGAAGGCGTCCTTGCTCCGAAAGTGCTCGCGGAGGAAGACGTCGTTGAAGGTCTCGAGGGCATTCAGTCGGCGCTTCGCGAGCCGCCCGTAGAACGCCTCCGTCCGGGAGTAGAACCCGAGCACGATGTCGGGGGCGGGGTTCGCTCCGGTGCCCGCAGGCAGCGGGATCGGTCCCACCCCTCCGGCGCAGCCGAGGGCCAGCCCGAGCAACAACGCGCCGAGAAGGCGACTCACGCGCCCGGCCCGAGCCGATCCGCGAGCCAGGCGGCTACCGCGCCGAGCCCGATCCGCTCCTGCTGCATCGAGTCGCGCTCCCGCACCGTCACCTGACCGTCCGTCTCGGAGTCGAAATCGTAGGTCACGCAGAATGGAGTTCCGGCCTCATCCTGTCGCCGGTAGCGGCGGCCGATGTTTCCCGAGTCGTCGTAGAAGACGTTCCACCGCCTACGCAGCTCGCGCTCGAGGCGGTGTGCGGGCTCGGCCAGCTTCTTCGAGAGCGGGAGCACGGCGACCTTGATGGGTGCCAGCCTCGGATGCAGGCGAAGCACCGTCCGGGCCTCGCCTCCCTCGAGGGGCTCCTCCCGGTAGGCATGACAGAGCAGGGCCAGGCAGCTGCGATCGATCCCGACCGAGGTCTCGATCACTACCGGCAGGTAGTGCTCCCGGGTCTCGGGATCGGTCACCCCGAGGTCCTTGCCGGAGAACTCCGAGTGGCGCGAGAGATCCCAGTCTCCACGGTCGTGGATGCCCTCGATCTCCTGCCAGCCGAAGGGGAAGCGGAACTCGATGTCCATCGCGCGCTTGCAGTAATGGGCCAGCTCCTCGGGGGCATGGGCGCGCGTGCGGAGGTGATCGGGGCCGAGCCCGAGCTCCCGATGGAAGCGCAGGCGTTCCTCGAGCCAGTGATCGAACCAGCGGTCGCGTTCCGTCTCGCGACAGAAGAACTCGAGCTCTGCCTGCTCGAACTCGCGCGATCGGAAGGTGAAGTTGCGCGGGTTGATCTCGTTGCGGAAGGCCTTGCCGACCTGCGCGATGCCGAAGGGGATCTGCTGACGCGCAACTTCCCGCACGCGCCGGAAGTCGTTGAAGATCGACTGGCAGGTTTCCGCGCGCAGATAGGCGACGGCGGCGGCCTCCTCCGACGCGCCGATCCGCGTCTGGAGCATCAGATTGAAGCGCCGGACATCGGTCCAGTCGTGCTCCGAGCTGCCCTGGCGCGATGGGCAGGACCCGGCGTCGGCGAGCTGGTCGGCGCGAAAGCGCTTCTTGCAGGCCCGACAGTCCACCATCGGATCGCTGAAATGCTCGACGTGGCCCGAGGCTTCCCAGGTGCGCGGATGGCAGATGATCGAGCTGTCGATCCCCTCGACGTCGTCGCGCTCGCGCACGACCTGCTGCCACCACGCCGCCTTGAGGTTGTTCTTGAGCTCGACACCCAGCGGGCCGTAATCCCAGAAGCCGTTGATCCCGCCGTAGATCTCGCTGGATGGAAAGATGAAGCCGCGACGGGCACACAGTGCCACGAGATCGTCCATGCGCTCGAGCGGGCGGATCGGGCCGGGGAGTTCCGAGGTCATGCGGTCCTTCGTTCGGACGGTGGGCGGGCGGCGAGTATATCCCTCTCTCTACGCGCTGCTTCCCGCCGGGGCGCGTGCAGGACGCGGCGGCGGCACCGGAAAGAGCTCGTCGAGGACCCGCTCGCTTCGCAGCTCGACTCCCAGATGGAAGCGGTGGAAGCGCGCGAGGAGCGTGCGCGCCTCCTCGAGCGCCCGCGGGCCGAGGACGAGCCGATCGAGCTGCTGCGGCGAGAGCCGGAGTGCGCCCTCGAGAGCGCGCAAGGTGCCGAGCTGGACGGGCAAGAGGCCGTGGATCCCCTCGGCGCAGCGGCCGCAGACAGGTCCGCCCTCGGCGACGTGGAATCCGACGGCGGCGCGAGGGGCGCCGGCATCCGGCCCCGATCCGCGGATCTCGTCGCCACAGCGCACGCAGCGGCGCAGCTCGGGGCGAAGACCGAGCGCGTCGAGCGCCCGCAGCTCCAGCAAGGGCCGCAGGCGCAGGTCGAGCGGCGCGTGCGAGGCATGCTCCAGCGCGCCGAGCGCGAACGCGAAGAGTCGACGCGCATCGTCTCGGGCCGCCCCCTCGGGAGCGAGTCGATCGAGAAGCTCGACGAGGTAGCAGCCGAGCGCGAAACGCGGCGATGCCTCCCGCAGCCCCGCGAACGAACGCACCAGCGTCGCCTGGTCGAGCCGCGCCATCGACGTGGAGCGACGTGCGTCGATGGCGATGCGCAGGTGATTGAAGAGGTCGAGAGTGCCGGGGAAACGTCGGACGCTGCGGCGGGCTCCCTTGGCGATCGCGGTGAGCCGACCCGAGTCCGGGACGAGCAGATGGACGATCCGATCGGATTCGCCGAACGCGATCACACGAAGGACGAGGGCTTCGGTCTGGATCCGGGTCACGCGCCGGATGCTACGGGAAGTCCGCGAGGGGATCGTCCCCTCACGGGATCCGTGCGGGTGCTGCAGGCGGCTCCCCGGCCGGCGAAGAGCCGGCAGCGCCCTCCAGGTCGACCTCGCGGGCGGGCGGGACCGCCTCGCCCATTTCGCGATTCCTCTGCTCCACCTCGCGGGCAAGCTCGCGGATCGGATCGCGCCGCATCACGGCGTCGTCTGGGAGCGGCACAGCCGGTCGCAAGAAGAGGCCCGCGACGAGCCAGCCGAGGACAGCAACGATCAGCAGGCCCGCGAACGCGAAGGCTACCCAACGCGCCGTCAGGCTCGACAAACGAGGGATCCCGGGCCGCGCGTCGGCCTCCACGGCGGGCTCGGAGAGCAGGCGCATCACCGCCGCGTCCGGGTCGAGCCCGAGCGCCACCGCTACGGTCCGGACGAATCCCCGCACGAAGCCGTCGGGCGCCCGGTCGAACACGCCCGATTCGAGCCGCTCGAGCGACCGACGCGGAATCCGGGTCAGCGTCGCCAGCTGGTCGAGAGAAATGCCCCTCAGCTCCCGCTGGCGCGCGAGATAGGCGCCGATCGAGCGCTCCGGATCCCCGGTCAGCGCAGGCGCTTCAAGCCTTCCTCGGATTTCTTTCCCCATGGGCCGTTCGGCGCCTTCTCCAGCGCTGCCGTCAGGTGGCTCACGGCGCGTTCCCTCTCGCCCAGCAAGGCGTAGAGCTCGCCCAGGCGGTAGTTGGCTTCGGACTCCGGGCCCGTTCCTGGACGCAGCGAAAGGACCTGCTCGAAAAACTCGACGGCCTGCCTGCGATTGCCCTGATCCGCTTCGAGAATGCCGAGATTCAACAGCGTAGACCAGTCCCTGGCATCGTAGTCGCGCGAGAGCTCGAGCAGGCGCCGTGCCTCTGCGACGTTGCCGGACCTGTACTCGCACCACCCGCGCGTCGTGAGGGCGCGCCACGGAGCGACGAAGGTCGGATCGTCGAAGAGCCACTGCGACTGTGCGATGCACTCGCTCCAGCGGCTCTCCCGCAACAGCAGCACCGCCAGGTTGAAGCGGGCGTCGTGGTAGTCCGGGCGCATCTCGAGCGCCAGGAGCAGATGGCGCTCACCTTCGGCTGCCCGCCCCTTCTGGTAGTAGGTGACCCCGAGCGTGTTCTGGACGCGCTCGTCCAGAGGATCGAAGCGCTCTGCGGCGAGCAGGTCGCGCAGGCCGAGCTCCAGGCGACCGTTCTGGATGTGATCGAGCGCGAGGTCGTAATGCGACTGGGCCTGCCGCTTGCGCAGGTCTGCCTCGGCACGCCTCGTCGGGGACGCGCAGCCCGTGCCGGCGAGCAGGAGCCCGGCGACGAGGATCCAGCGGATCACGACACGAGGTCTCATTGGCTCCTCCGTTGGAGCCCGACTCGGAAGCGGCCGAGCGGATGCGTCACCGGGCTGTCCTCGTCCGTGGAGCGGCGCGGGGTCGGAGCCGGCGCGCGGCGAAACTTCGTGAGGCAAACGGAGGGGCTCACGGCTCGCACGGCCGGCGCGAGCTCCTCGGGCCACAGCTCCTCCCCATCGAGGTCGGGGGACGCCGGCGACGGCGGCGTTCCCAGCGCGGATCCTGGCGGTGCCGAGACGGACAGCGCTGTCCGGGTGCAGCCGTCGAGCAGCTCCCCCCACAGCCGCTGCGTCTCGACGGGCGCTAGCGCCAGCCGGTCTTCCTCGAACAGGAAACCCATGCTCTCGGCGAACGAGAGCGCCGCATCGACCGCGCCGTCCGGCCCCTGCCAGTCTCGCAGCTCGTCGTCCGGCCCGAAGAAGATCGCCTGTCCGCTGCGTTCCGAGCGGATCGCAAGTACGACCCGCATCCCCGCGGGATCGCCGAGGCAGGCGATCGCCGCGCTGGCCGGGCCGGCCGGAAGATCCTCGACCACCACGACGGGAGTGTTCAGCGAGGGGCGAAGCGAGCGCAGCGCGCTCTTCATCGAATCCGGGGCTTCCTGGCGCGCAAAGAACACGGCCCGCTATCGGAGGGGTCAACCCCCGGCTTGAGGCGCGCGGCCATCTCGGGCGTCGAGCGGGCCGCTTCCCCGCCGAAGGCGTGGGCCTTTCGCCCTCTCGGCCAACCGATACAATCGGCCCGGACTTTCGTAGGGGGGGTGGGGGCCGTCCTGGCCCAAAGCGCTATGCCCGCGAAGCCGACCCAGGAGATCGACGGCGTTGCCATCCGCTTCACCGGGGATTCCGGTGATGGAATGCAGCTCACCGGGACCAAGTTCACCGAATCGACGGCGCTCGCCGGCAACGATCTGTCGACGCTGCCGGACTTCCCCGCCGAGATCCGGGCTCCGGCCGGGACGCTCGCCGGTGTCTCCGGCTTCCAGATCCACTTCTCGTCGCACGACATCCGGACACCCGCCGATCAGCCGGATGTCCTCGTGGCCTTCAACCCCGCGGCGTTGCGCGCGAACGTCGAGGACGTCCGGCCCGGCGGCACGCTGATCCTGAACATCGATGCCTTCAACCAGAAGTCGATCCAGCGGGCCGGCTACGAGGGCGATCCGCTTCCGGCGCTCCGCGACCGTTTCCAGATGATCGAGGTTCCCTTCACGCGGCTCAACCGCGACGCGCTCACCGATCTGAACCTCTCCCAACGCGATTCGGACCGCTGCAAGAACTTCTTCGCGCTGGGCCTGATGTACTGGTTGTACAACCGTCCGATGGAACCGACGCTGCGCTGGCTCGAGACGCGCTTCAAGGGCGCCGTGCTCGAGGCGAACGTACGCGTCGTGAAGGCCGGCTACGCCTTCGGCGAGACGACGGAGCTGTTCAGCGCCTCGTTCATCGTGCCCAAGGCCAAGATCCAGCCCGGACGCTACCGGAACATCACGGGCAACACCGCGCTGGCCTGGGGCATCGTCGCAGCGTCTCGTCAGTTCGACCGCCCGATCTTCCTCGGCGCCTACCCGATCACACCCGCCAGCGACGTGCTCCACGAGGTGTCCCGCTACCGGCACTTCGGCATCAAGACCTTCCAGGCCGAGGACGAAATCGCGGCCATCAGCGCCGCGATCGGTGCATCGTTCGCCGGATCGCTAGGCATCTGCACCACCAGCGGGCCCGGAATGGTGCTCAAGCAGGAGGCTCTGGGTCTCGCCGTGATGGCCGAGTTGCCGCTGGTCGTGGTCGACATCCAGCGCGCGGGTCCCTCGACGGGAATGCCGACGAAGATCGAGCAGGGGGATCTGCTGCTGTGCATGTACGGCCGCAACTCCGAGAGCCCCGTTCCGGTGCTCGCCCCGGCGACGCCCGGCGAGTGCTTCTCGAGCGTGTTGGAGGCGTTCCGGCTGGCGGTCCTGTACATGACGCCGGTGATCGTGCTCTCCGATTCCTATCTCGCGAACAGCTCGGAGCCCTGGCTGATTCCCGACGTGGCCTCGCTGCCCAAGACGAAGGTCGAGCTGCGCACGGATCCCACCGATTTCCTCCCCTACCAGCGCAACCCGGAGACCCTGGCTCGGCCCTGGGCCATCCCCGGGACGCCCGGACTCGAGCACCGGATCGGCGGCCTCGGCAAGCAGGAGAACACCGGCAACGTCTCCTACGACCCGAAGAACAATCAGCGCATGAACGAGCTCCGCGCCCAGAAGGTCGAGCGGATCGCCGCAGAGATCCCGCCCGTGGAGGTGCTCGGACCCGAGCGCGGGGAGCTGCTCGTGGTCGGCTGGGGGGGCACCCACGGCGCCATCACTTCCGCCGTCGACGCCGCGCGCGCGGACGGGCTTCCGGTCTCCGCCGTGCACCTGCGCCACCTGAACCCCTTCCCCTCGAATCTCGGCGCGGTGTTGGCCGGCTTCGACAAGATCCTGGTTCCCGAGTTGAACTTTGGACAGCTGACCCGCATGCTGCGCGATCGCTATCTCGTACCGGCTCAGGTCTTCGCGAAGGTGGAAGGCCAGCCCTTCAAGGTCAGCGAGATCCGGGCGCAAATCGGGCGCATGCTGGCCGAGGAGGCGTGAACGTGGCGGCCGCCGGGAATGCGCTCTCTGCCAAGGACTTCTCGTCTGATCAGGACGTGCGCTGGTGCCCGGGCTGCGGGGACTACTCGATCCTCGCGAACCTCCAGCGCGTGATGCCCGAGCTCGGGCCGCCGCGCGAAAGCTTCGTCTTCGTGTCCGGTATCGGCTGTTCGAGTCGCTTCCCCTACTACATGAACACCTACGGCTTCCACACCATCCACGGTCGGGCCCCGGCCTTCGCCACGGGCATCAAGGCCGCACGCCCCGATCTCTCGGTGTGGGTGGTCACGGGCGACGGCGACGGGCTCTCGATCGGTGGCAACCACCTGCTGCACACGATCCGACGCAACCTCGATCTCCAGATCCTGCTCTTCAACAACCGCGTCTATGGTCTCACCAAGGGGCAGTACTCGCCGACCTCGCGCGTCGGGATGAAGACGAAGTCCAGTCCCGAGGGCTCGATCGACCACCCGGTGGACCCGATCGCGTTCGCACTGGGCTCCGGCGCCACCTTCGTGGCGCGCACGGTGGACGTCGACGCGCCGCACCTCCAGGACGTACTGCGCCGCGCCTACCAGCACCGCGGGACGGCCTTCGTCGAGATCCTCCAGAACTGCCCGGTATACAACGACGACGAATGGCTCGAGGTGGAAGACAAGAAGACGCGCGTCGAGGCCTCGCTCAAGCTCGGCGACGGCCAGCCCCTGGCGTTCGGCCCCCCCGGACGTCGCCGGGGAATTCGGATCGAGAACGGCATCCCCTCGGTGGTAGAACTGAGGGAAGGCCAGGACCCGACGCAGGCGGGTGTGGCGATCCACCACGAGCGGCACGAATCGCCCGCCTACGCGTTCGCCCTCGCGACCCTCCAGCGGCCGGGCTTCCCGATCCCGATCGGCGTGTTCCGGGCCGTCGAGAAGCCCACCTACGAATCGCTCCTCGAGCAGCAGGTGGAGGACGCGATTGCCCACCGCGGGCCGGGCGACATCGCGAAGCTGCTCGGTTCCGGAGACACCTGGACGGTCGAGAGCTAGCCCCAGCCCAGCGCGCGGAGCGCGTGGGGCCGAAAGTCTGCTGCTCGGGCTACCGATCCAGGGACATGGCACGCCGGCTCGGGCCCGCCCTGCTCCTCGTCGCGCTGACCCTCGCGGTCTTCGGCCAGGCGATCGGGTTCGGCTTCGTCGACTTCGACGACGGAGGCTATGTGACCGGCGTGGAGCCGGTGCAGCGCGGCCTCAGCTGGGAGGGGGTCGCCTGGGCCCTGACCTCGCGCCACGGGGTGGCATGGCAGCCGCTGACCTGGCTCTCCCACATGCTCGACTTCAGCTGCTTCGGCGCGCACCCAGCGGGCCACCACGCGACGAGCGTGCTGCTCCACGCGCTGAACGGGCTGCTCCTCTTCGGCCTGTTGCGTCGAGCGACCGGCAGCGAGGGGCGAAGCTTCCTCGTGGCGGCGCTCTTCGCGGTGCACCCGTTGCGCGTCGAGCCGGTCGTGTGGGTCGCCGAGCGCAAGGAGCTGCTCGCGACCTGCCTGGGTCTGCTCGCGCTGTTGGCCTACGTCGCATGGACGCGCCACGGCGGACGCTTGCGCTACCTGGGCTGTGCGGCCGCACTCGCTGCGGGGCTCCTCGCGAAGTCCACCCTGGTGACGCTCCCGATCCTGATGTTGCTGCTCGACCATTGGCCCCTCCAGCGTCTCGAGGCTTGGAGCTCGCTCCGCCGCCGGCTCGTCGAGAAGGCGCCTCTTTTCGCCCTGTGCGCGGCGGCGGCGCTGGCGACCCTCGCAGCGCAGGGGGCCGCGATGCATGCCGGTGCCGAACTCTCCCTGGCAACGCGGCTTGCCAACGCCGTTGTGGCCGGATCGAGCTATCTCGGCAAGACCCTCTGGCCCGTGGACCTCTCCGTCTACTATCCGCATCCCTGGATCCCCGGAACGGGCGGCACGCCTCCCGCTCCCTGGATCGTCGCCAGCTGTGCGGCGCTGCTCGCGACGCTCACCGCAGCGGCGCTGCGCGGCCCACGTCCCGTCCGCGTCGGCTGGCTCTGGTTCGCGATCGCACTCGCCCCGATGCTCGGGCTCGTCCAGGTGGGTACGCAGGCGATGGCCGACCGCTACAGCTACCTGCCGCAGATCGGGATTGCGATCGCACTCGTCTGGGCCCTCGCCGACCTGATGGCGTCCGTGCGTCCAGCATTGCGGCAGGCGGCTACTGCGACTGCGGCGTGCAGCGTCGCGGCGCTCGGCTTCGCGGCGCACGCGGAGGCCGGCCATTGGCGCGACTCCGTCTCGCTCTTCACGCACGGCCTCGCGGCGGCGCCGCGGGCGTCGACGCTGCACCTCGACCTCGGCGTCGCGCTCGAGAAACGCGGCCGCCTCGGCGAAGCCGTGCATCACTATCGCGAGGCGCTCGCAACGCATCCGGGGCTCGTGGCCGCCCACTTCAACCTCGGCAACGCGCTGCGCTCGAGCGGCGATCTCGAGGCGGCGGCCGCCTCCTACCGGCGCGCCGCCCTGCTCGCACCGGCGGACGCCCGCGCCGCGAACAACCTCGCGGGAACCCTGCGCCTGCTCGGGCACGCCGACGAGGCTTCGGAGGTCTATCGCGGCCTGCTTGCCCGCAGGCCGGACGATCCGGCGGCGCACCTCGGCGTGGCGAGCCTGCACGAGGCACGCGGCGAGAGCACGCTCGCCGCAGACCACTACCAGCGCGCACTCGCGGCCGCCCCCGGCTGGGAGCCCGCGCGCGCGGGACTCGCGCGAACCGACCCGGCGACCCTCAGGCCCTGAGCGCGGGGACGCGCTCGGCGAGCGTCGTGCCGATCTCCGCGGGCGAGCGCGAGACGGCGACGCCGGCCGCCTCGAGCGCCGCGATCTTGTCCGCTGCGCGGCCCTTGCCACCGGCGATGATCGCACCCGCGTGACCCATGCGCTTTCCAGGCGGTGCGTTCTGGCCGGCGATGAAGGCAACCACGGGCTTCGTCACGTGCTTCTGGATGAACTCGGCGGCCGTCTCCTCGGCACTTCCACCGATCTCCCCGATCATCACGATCGCGCGCGTCTGCGGATCCGCCTCGAAGAGGGCCAGCGCGTCGACGAAGCTCGTCCCGATGATCGGATCGCCGCCGATCCCGAGGCAGGTGGACTGGCCGATTCCGAGCCGTGAGAGCTGGTCGACGGCCTCGTAGGTGAGTGTTCCCGAGCGCGACACCACGCCGACCGGACCGGGCCGCGTGATCTGCGCCGGCATGATGCCGATCCGGCACTCCCCGGGCGTCACGACACCAGGGCAGTTCGGGCCGACCAGACGCATCTGGCTTCCGCGCATCGCCGCCCGCGCGCGCACCATGTCGAGCACCGGGATTCCCTCGGTGATGCACACCGCGAGCGCGATCCCGGCGTCCGCGGCCTCGAGGATCGCATCGGCGGCGCCCGGCGGCGGCACGAAGATCACCGAGGCATTCGCGCCCGTCGCCAGCATGGCGTCGCGTACCGTGTCGAAGAGCGGGATGCCTTCCACGGCGCTCCCGCCCTTGCCCGGCGCGACCCCGCCCACCACCTGCGTCCCGTACTCGAGCGAGAGCCTGGCGTGGAACTGTCCCATCCGGCCCATGCCCTGGACCAGAAGGCGCGTGTCCTTGCCGCACAGGATCGCCATCGCTAGCTCCGCGCCGCCCGGACCGCGGCCACGACCCTCTCGCCCGCCTCGCGCAGCGTGTCGGCGGAGGTGATGTCGAGCCCAGAGTCCGCCAGGATCTGGCGCCCCGCATCGGCATTCGTCCCCTGGAGACGGACCACGAGCGGGACCTTCACGGCGAGCTCCGCCGCGGCCGCCACCACGCCCTCGGCGATCAGGTCACAGCGCACGATGCCGCCGAAGATGTTCACGAGGATCGCTCGCACGTTCGGATCGCGCAGGATCAGCTTGAAGGCCTGCTTGACCTTCTCCTTGTCGGCCCCGCCTCCCGCGTCCAGAAAGTTCGCCGGCCGCCCCCCGCAGTGCTGGATCATGTCGAGCGTCGCCATCGCGAGCCCCGCTCCGTTCACCATGCACCCGATGTCGCCGTCGAGCCCCACGTAGGCGAGGTCGATCTCCTTGGCGGCGCGCTCGCGCGGATCCTCTTCTTCGGGATCGCGCAGCTTGGCGACGTCGGGGTGGCGGTAGAGCGCGTTCTCGTCGAAGTTGAGCTTGGCGTCCAGGGCGAGAAGCCCGCCCGCCTTCGTCACCACGAGCGGGTTGATCTCGGCCAGCGAAGCGTCCTTCTCGACGAAGAGGCGGTAGAGGCCCCCGAGGAGGGTCTCGAGCTGCTTGACCTGGTCGGCATCGAGCCCGAGCCCGAAGCCTACGCGACGCACCGCGTAGCCGGGGATGCTCGAGCCCGCCTCCACGCTCACGTTGATGATCCGGTCCGGCGTGCGAGCGGCCACCTCCTCGATCTCGACGCCGCCCTCGGTCGAGGCGATCAACGCCAGCTTCTCGGTCGCGCGATCGACGACGATCGCGAGGTAGAGCTCCCGCGCAATCTCCGAAGCGGCCTCGACGTAGACCTTGCGCACGAGGCGCCCCTCGGGCCCCGTCTGGTGGCTGCGCAGCGTCATCCCGAGGATCTCGCTCGCAACCTTCTTGGCCTCGGCCGGAGACTTCGCCAGCTTGATGCCCCCAGCCTTGCCGCGGCCGCCCGCGTGCACCTGCGCCTTCACCACGACGACGCCCCCATCGAGCGCTCGCGCCACCTGCTCCGCCTCGGCCGGCGTCGTGGCGAGCTCTCCCGGCGGGACGGCCACCCCGTAGCTGCGCAGCAGCCCCTTCGCCTGGTACTCGTGGACGTTCACAGCCGGATCTGCTCGACCAGTGTCCGCACGTGCTCGACCGATGCGTCGAAGAGCTTCCTCTCCGCAGCGTCGAGCTCGATCTCGATCACCTTCTCCATCCCGTCCGCGCCGAGCACGCAGGGCACTCCGACGTAGAGTCCGTCGACGCCGTACTCACCCTCGAGCAGGCAGGCGCAGGCCAGAACCCGCTTCTGGTCCAGCAGGATCGATGCGGCCATCTCGAGCGCCGAGAGCGCCGGCGAGACGAACGCGGAGCCCGTCTTGAGCAGGGCCACGACCTCCCCACCCGCGCCCTTGGTGCGCTCCACGATCGCGTCGATCTTCGCGCGCGGAAGCAGCTTCTCCACCGGGATCCCGGCCACCGTGCAGTAGCGCACGAGAGGGACCATCGTGTCGCCGTGGCCGCCGAGCACGAGCGCAGTCACGTCGCGCACGGAGACCCCGAGCTCCCAGGCCACGAAGGCGCGGAAGCGGGCCGAGTCGAGCACTCCGGCCATGCCGATCACGCGCTTGCGGGGAAAGCCGGAGATCTGCTTGAAGGTGTAGACCATCGCGTCGAGCGGATTCGAGATCACCAGCACGAAGGCCTTCGGCGCGTTCTCGCGCACACCGACCGCCACCTGCTTCATGATCTCGAGGTTCGTCTTGAGCAGGTCGTCGCGCGACATCCCCGGCTTGCGGGCGAGACCGGCGGTGATGATCACGAGATCCGCGCCGGCAATGTCGCGGTAGCTGTTCGTCCCGGTGATCTTCGAGTCTGCCCCGACGACCGGGGCGCCCTGCGCGAGGTCGAGGGCCTTGCCCTGCGGCAGCCCCTCCACGACGTCGAAGATCACGACGTCTCCGAGTTCGCGGTAGGCGATCTGCTCGGCGAGGACACCGCCGATGTTGCCGCCGCCGATCAGGGCGATCTTCTTGCGCGCCATGGGGGGGGACTCCTGCTGTCGATCTAGAGCGTCTTCAGGTTCTCGATGATCGCATCGGCGAAGCCGCTCGTGGAAACCTTCGTCGCGCCCTCCATCTGGCGCTCGAAGTCGTAGGTGACCCGCTTCTGGTCGATCGCGAGCTCCAGCCCGCGCTCGACGAGCTCGCCGGCTTCGCGCCAGCCGAGATGGTCGAACATCAGCACGCCCGAGAGGATCACCGAGCCCGGATTCACGACGTTCTTGCCGGCGTACTTGGGAGCCGTGCCGTGCGTGGCCTCGAAGACGGCCGCCTTGTCGCCGATGTTGGCGCCAGGAGCGATTCCGAGCCCACCCACCTGCGCGGCGCAGGCGTCCGACAGGTAGTCGCCATTCAGGTTCGGCAGTGCGACCACCGAGTACTCGTCCGGACGCAGCAGCACCTGCTGGAACATCGCGTCCGCGATCCTGTCCTTCACGAGAATGCGGCCGGGCGGCAGCTTCCCGCCGTGTTCGGCCCAGAGCTCGTCTTCGGTCACGATCTGCTCGCGGAACTCGCGCTTCGCGAGGGCGTAACCCCAGTCGCGGAAGGCGCCCTCCGTGAACTTCATGATGTTGCCCTTGTGGACGAGCGTCACCGAATCGCGTCCGCGCTCGAGGGCGTAGCGGATCGCCCGGCGCACCAGACGCTCGGTCCCGAAGACGCTGATCGGCTTGATCCCGACTCCGGAGTCGAGCCGGACCTTCTTGCCCAGCTCCCGGTCGAGGAACTCGATCAGCTTGAGGGCCTCGGGCGTCCCCTTCTCGAACTCGATCCCCGAGTACACGTCCTCGGTGTTCTCGCGGAAGATCACGATGTCGAGCTTCCCGGGCTCCTTCACCGGCGACGGGACGCCCCGGTACCAGCGCACGGGACGCACGCAGGCGTAGAGATCGAGCACCTGTCGAAGACCGACGTTGATCGAGCGGATGCCGCCGCCCACGGGCGTGGTGAGCGGCCCCTTGATCGCGACCGCGTACTTCTGGATCTCCTCGACCGTCTCGTCCGGAAGCCAGGTGTTCGGGCCGTAGACCTCGTTGGCCTTCTCACCGGCGTAGACCTCGTGCCAGACGATCCGGCGACGCCCGCCGTAGGCCCGCTCCACGGCCGCATCGAAGACGCGGACGGAGGCGGCCCAGATGTCCGGGCCGATGCCATCGCCCTCGATGAAGGGAATGATCGGGTCGTCGGGGACCTGGATCCGACCCGACGCGTCCCAGCCGATGCGATGGCCTTCGCGCGGAGCCGTGAGCTTGCGGGTGCTGGTCATGTTGGCGTGCGGTATACGGAATCCCGGCGGGCTCCGCCAATCCGGCGCTTCACGCCTGGCCCTCCGCCGCGGGGGCCATGCAGAGACCGAGCTCCTCGAGCTGCGCAGGCTCCACGGGCGCGGGCGCGTCGAGCAGCAGGTCCTGGCCGCGCTGCGTCTTCGGGAACGCGATCACGTCGCGCAGGCTCGACTGCCCCGCGAGGACCATCGTCCAACGGTCGTAGCCGAAAGCGAAGCCGCCGTGGGGCGGGGCGCCCGCGTCGAGGGCGTTGAGCATGAAGCCGAAGCGAGCCTCGGCCTCGTGCTTCGAGTAGCCCATGATCTCGAAGATCCGGCGCTGCACGTCGGCACGGTGGTTGCGCAGGCTTCCCGATCCGAGCTCGACGCCGTTCACGATCACGTCGTAGTGGGTTCCGCGGGCCCGCTCGGGCGCGGACTCGAGCAGCGGCAGGTCTTCCTCCAAGGGCGCGACGAAGGGTTGGTGTACGTAGCTGAGGATGCCGCGTTCGTCGCGCTCGAAGAGCGGAAAGTCGAGCACGAAGAGCACGTCCCAGGCTCGGCCGTCGACACGCCCGAGTCTTTGTCCGAGGTCGCTGCGCAGACGCGCGAGAACGGCGTTGGCGCGCGGCGCCGCATCGGCCTGGAAGAAGAGCAGGCTCCCGGGACGCGCCCCGCTCGCGCTGGCGATCGCCTCGCGCTCCGCATCGCCCAGGAACTTCACGATCGGAGACTGCCAGGCTCCGTCCGCAGCGACACGGATCCAGGCGAGCCCCCTTCCGCCGAGCTCCTTCTTCACGAAGGCCTCGAGCCGATCGACGTCGCCGCGCCCGAGGGAGTCGGCGTCGTGAACCGGCAGGCACTTCACGATTCCACCGGCTTCGACAGCCGCGCGGAAGGCCCGAAACTCGCTGGCCCGGAAGACCTCGGTGAGATCCACGAGCTCGAGCTGGATCCGCGTATCGGGTCGATCGCTGCCGAAGCGCGCCATCGCCTCCGCGTAGGACATCCTTGGGAAGGGCCGCGGAAGCTCCACCCCGGAGGCCTCGGCGCAGCCACGCCAGGTGATCTCCTCGAGCACCTGGAGCACGTCCTCGACGCCGACGAAGGCCATCTCGAGGTCTACCTGAGTGAACTCGGGCTGCCGATCGGCGCGCAGGTCTTCGTCGCGGAAACAGCGCACGATCTGGAAGTAGCGATCGAAGCCGGCGACCATCAGCAGCTGCTTCATGATCTGGGGCGACTGCGGGAGCGCGTAGAAGGAGCCCGGGTGCAGCCGGCTCGGAACGAGGAAGTCGCGCGCTCCCTCGGGCGTCGACTTCGCGAGCATCGGCGTCTCGATCTCGAGGAAGCCGCGTTCGCATAGCGAGCGCCGCACCGCCTGATAGAGGCGATGGCGCAGCCGCAGCGCGCGCTGGAGTGGCGGGCGCCGCAGGTCGTGGATGCGGTGGCGCAGCCGCGTCGCCTCCTCCGCGACGGCCTCCTCCTCGATCGGGAAGGGCGGCGGCGTGGCGTGGTTCAGGATCCGCAGCTCCACGGCCTCGACCTCGATCTCCCCGGTCGACAGCTTGGGGTTCACCGTCTCGGGAGAGCGGCGCTGTACCACGCCCCGCGCAGCGATCACCCACTCCGAGCGCAGCTCGCCGGCGCGTGCGTGACACTCCGGGGAAGCGTCGGGTCGGAACACCAGCTGGACCAGGCCTTCGCCGTCGCGAAGGTCGATGAAGATCAGCCCGCCGTGATCCCGGCTGCGGTGGACCCAACCGGCGAGCGTCACGCTCTCGCCCACGAGGTCGGGGCCGACCTCGCCGCAGCGATGCGTCCGGCGCAGGCTGCCGAGCCCATCCAGCGCAGACAGGGATCCAGGCGCGGCCTGCGCAGCCATCCGAAACCTCGTGAGCGGCCCTGACAGGCGGAGCTGCCGCTGCCGGAAGGGTTTTGAAAAGCGGAATAGAATCGGGCAGTTCGATAGCAGAGGCAGAGGCTGCGGTCAACTCAGGAGGCGAGTTCCGAGGCCGAGCACACGCAGTTGCGCCCGCGCGACTTCGCCCGGTACATCGCCTTGTCGGCCGCGTCGAGCAGCGCCGTGCGATCGCGCCCATGCTTCGGGTAGGCCGCTACCCCGATGCTGATCGTGAGCCGGATCGGCGCGCCTCCGCCGCCCTCGAAGAGCGTGTCGGCCACCGTCGTGCGGATCCGCTCGGCGATCCGCATCCCGACTTCCACGTCGGTGTCGGCGAGCAGGATGGTGAACTCGTCGCCTCCGTAGCGCGCGAGAGTATCGATCTGCCGGGTGCAGTCGAGAAGCACCTGGGAGAGGCGTCGAAGCACCTGCGATCCAACCAGGTGGCCGTAGCAGTCGTTCACGGTCTTGAAGCGATCGAGGTCGAGGAAGAGCACGCAGAGCTCCTTGCCGTAGCGTTCCGAGCGCTGGATCTCGCGATCGGTGGCCTGGAGCAGGAAGCGCGCGTTGTAGACCTCGGTCACATCGTCGATGAAGGCCCGCTCCTTGGCGCGGTGGTAGCGCTCGGCGTTGTGGAGCGCGACCTCCGCGTGGCTCGCAATCAGCGTCACCCGCTCGAGATCGCCGGGTCCGAGCGCCTGCGAGCCCTCGAGAATCCAGATCGCGCCCGCCTCGCTCTCGCTGCCCCGGAGCGGTACGACGAGCACTCGTCCGCACGCGACGCTCGCGGCGCGGAGCGCATCGTGAATCGGGCCCTCCCGGACCAGGCTCGTCCCCGAGATCGCTTCGAGATCGAGCTGCTTGTCGACGACGAGGAGCTGCCGCAGCTGACGGGCTTGCGCCTCGTCGAAGCCGCGAAACGCGACGCCGTCGGACTGGGGGAAGGAGGTGCGCCGGAAGACGCCGAGACCCCGCGCGCAGGGCAGCACGTGCAGCAGGAGGTCGAGCGCCACCGCGTAGACTTCTCCGGGGTCGAGGCAGCGCAGCAGGGTCCGGCAGGATTCCGCGACGCGCAGCGCCTCGCGCAGCCGCGCGTTCTCCGCGAGCAGACGCCTGCGCGCGAGGATCCGCTCCGCGACCACGCCGAGCTCGTCGGGGTGGATGGGCTTCACGAGGTAGTCCGCCGCGCCCATCCGGAGAGCGGCGACGGCGCTCTCCACCGAGGCATTGGCCGTCAGCAGCACGAAATCGGTGTCGGGGTGCTCGCGGCGGATCCGGTCGAGGAGCTCGGTGCCCGAGATTCCGGGCATCGTGAGATCCGAGAGCACCAGATCGGCGGGCTCGCGCGCGAGCGCCTCGAGCGCGGCCTCGGCGCTCGCACAGCACTCGACCCTCGCCGAGGCGCCGAGGGCGTCGCGGGCAATCTCCCGATTCAGCCGGTCGTCATCGACGACCAGGACGCGGGGGAGGATCCGGGTCTCCGGCGCCATCCTCACAATCCCTTCCGGATGCTTCGGATCGGCGACCCGAGTTGCCGGCTTGAGATGGGGGTAGGAACGCGGGGGAAACTAGCCCCGCCCATGCTCCCGATGCAATCCGGTACCTTCGCGATGTGGCGGCAGAGCTGCAAGCGGCGCTCGAAGCCCATCGCCGGAGCGTCGAAGCGTTCCGTTGGGACGTCCCCGATTCCTTCAACTTTGGCCGCGACGTGGTGGATCGGCTCGCGGCGGGGCCCGAACGCCCCGCGCTGCTCTGGCGAAGTGCGGCGGGGGCCGAGCGCAGGCTCTCGTTCGCGGACGCCGCCGCCGGGTCGAATCGGGTGGCGCGCGTGCTTCGCGATCTCGGGGTCGGAGCCGGCGACCCGGTGCTCGTGATGCTCCCCCGCGTCCCGGAATGGCACCTGGCGCTGGTCGGCGTGCTCAAGATCGGCGCGCTCGCGATCCCCTGCTCGACGATCCTGCGCCCCAAGGACATCGCCTACCGGGCCGGCCACAGCGGCGCCGTCGGCGTGATCGCAAGCGCCTCGCAGACGGCCGCGGTCGACGCGGTGGCCGGGGAGATCCCGAGCCTTCGCTACCGGCTCTGCCTCCGCGAGGACGCGGAGCCCCTCCCGGACGCCTGGATCGATCTGGCTGACGCGCTCGCCGCCGCCGCCCCGGATGCATCGGCCCAGCGCGCGACCCGCAGCGGCGACCCGGCGCTCGTCTACTACACGTCCGGCACGACGGGCCCGCCGAAGGCCGTTCTGCACGATCACGCCTACACCTTCGCGCAGCGCTACACCTCGCGCTTCTGGCACGGCGTGCGTGAAGGCGAGCGCCTGTGGACGACGAGCGACACGGGCTGGGCGAAGGCGGCCTACGGAGTCCTCTTCGGTCCGTGGAGCGAGGCCGCGGAGGTCGTACTCTTTCACGGCCGCTTCGAGCCCCGCACGCAACTCGAAATGCTCGCGAGCGTGGATCCGCACGTCTTCTGCGCGCCGCCCACCGAGTACAGGATGCTGGTGAAGGAGGACCTGACGACGTTCCGCGTGCCGCGCCTGCGCGAGTGCGTCTCCGCCGGAGAGCCGCTCAACCCCGAGGTGATCCGTGCCTGGCGCGACGCCACCGGCATCACGATCCGCGACGGCTACGGTCAGACCGAGACCATCCTGCTCGTCGGAAATTTCCCCGGGATGCCGGTGCGCCCGGGCTCGATGGGGCTGCCGATGCCGGGCCACCGCGTCGAGATCATCGACGCCGACGGACGCGTGCTGCCGCCCGGTGAAGTGGGCGACATCGCCGTCCACGGCCGGCCTCCGAGCCTCTTCGCCAGCTACTGGCGCGACCCGGTGGCCACGGCCTCCTGCCGGCGCGGAGACTGGTACACCACCGGGGATCGCGCGCATCGCGACGCGGACGGCTACTTCTGGTTCGTCGGCCGCGACGACGACGTGATCATCTCGGCCGGCTACCGGATCGGGCCCTTCGAGGTGGAAAGCGCGCTGGTCGAGCACCCCGACGTCGTAGAGGCCGCGGCCGTGGCAGCACCGGACCCGGACCGCGGCTCGATCGTGAAGGCCTTCGTGGTGCTGCGCGCCGGGACTCCGCGAGACGGCGCGCTCGTGGCGAAACTCCAGGAGCACGTGAAGCGCGTGACCGCGCCCTACAAGTACCCGCGTGCGATCGAGTTCGTCGACGCGCTGCCCAAGACCGTGAGCGGCAAGATCCGACGCGTCGAGCTGCGCCAGCGCGAGCGACGCGGCTCAGAGTAGGCGGCCGACTCCCTCGCCGACGCCTTTCGGCAGCACCCGGGCCCAGCTGCGACCCCCGTCCTGGCTGCGCAGCACCATGCCCTGCTGGCCGACGATGAAACCGACCTGCTGGTTGTGCTCGAAGCCGAGGTCCCGCATGAAGGTGAAGATCTCCGGGAAGCTGCCGGTCGGCGGCGGCCCCCAGACTTCGCCCCCGTCGGTGGAAATCCGCACCAGGCCCTTCTCGCCGACCGTGATCGCGCGTCCGTCGACCGCGCTGACCGAGAAGAGCGCCTGCTTGCGATCCACGCGCTCGTAGCGCCAGGTGTGGCCGCCGTCCTGGCTGCGGAGGATCACCCCGCCGAGGCCGGAGATCAGCCCCGAACTCTCGTCCTTGAAGAAGATCGTGAAGAGGTAGGGGTTCTGGATCACCGTGACCCGGACTTGCGGTTGCTCCGAAACGCGCCCCTCGAAGTAGCGATCGAGGAAGCGCGCGTCGTCCTCCAGGAAGTCTTCGTAGTCCCAGGGGGGCTTGTTGGGCATGCGCAGCCGGTCGGACAGGACGCCGGCACCCTCGAGTACGCCCTTCACCTCGTCCATCCTGGCCGAGAGGAGATCGAAGGCCGGGAAGGGATCGCTGGGCTTGAAGAGCGCCGAAGATTCCTTCTGGGTGAGGAAGGGATCGATGAGGACGTTCAGGTGCGTGAGGTTCTCGATCCTCTTTGCGAAATCCTGGAGTGCGGCCTTGTCGGCCGGGTCCACCGCGATCTGGTTGTGCTCGAAGGCAATCGGCTCGAGCGATACGTCGCCGACGATGTCGCCGCGCGCCCAGGTCTCGCCCCTGTCTTCGGAGTAGAAGATGTAGCCGAACTCGCCGATGGTCCAGCAGCGCTGACTCGGCGGATCCAGGCAGAAGACGTTGTTGAGACCGATGTCCTCGAAGACCTTCTCGCCGCGCCGCACGCGATCCTGGTCCTCGACCGTGAGCCACACGAACATCGGGTGATGCAGGTCGATCGTGAGCGAGCGGTCCTCCCAGGTCGCGCCGCCGTCGCGCGTGACGATGCGCGTTCCCCACTCGCCGACGGCCCAGGCCGTCTTCTCGTCGATGGCGTGCACGCCAAAGAGATGCGAGCCCTCGTCTGCCTTCGAGTTCGGCTGGAGCTCCCAGGTCCTCCCACCGTCGCCCGTGCGCAGGATCGCCCCCGACTGACCGACGGCCCAGCCGTGCCGGCTATCCGCCATCGACACGGAGTAGAGCAGGCGCTGCGTGCCCGTATCTCCCTTGTGCCAGCTCTCGCCGCCGTCCCCGGTCCAGTAGGCGCTCCCGTGGTATCCCACGGCGACCGCATGGCTCTCATCCGCGACCGAGACGGCGAAGAGATCGTCGTAGAGGTCGATGTCGCCCTCGGCGACACGGGGACTGAAGTCGAGCTGGTGGCAGGCGACCGAGGCCATTGCGAACGCGAGCGCGGCGAAGACCGTGGAGAGGCGAAAGCGGAACATCAGCTGTGCTCCCAGGCACCCCGGCACGAGCGGACACTGCTCGCCGGAAGGCGCCTGAGTAGACTACCGTCCGCTGGCGTGTCAAGACAATGGCGATCGGAACGCCCACCGGACGTCAGCCTCGTCGCCGCAGCGCGGATCCTCGCGTCCGGCGCGGCCCCCGCCCGGCCCGGGCGCGACCGCTTGCGAAGCAGCGGCGTCGAGCCGGTGGCCAGGCTTCTCGCCTGCGGCCTCGCCGTCGCGGGGGACGCGGTCGGCGTCGCGCTCGCAGCTCCCTTCGCGCGCAGCAGCGTCCGCGCGGCCCGTTGGCGCGCGTGGAGCGAGCGCTCGACGCGACGCCTCGCCGACGTCCTCGGGGTACTGAAGGGGGTCTTCGTGAAGGCGGCGCAGTTCGCCGCCCATCGCCACGACGTCATTCCTGAAACAGCGGCGCGCGGGCTCGCAAGGCTGCGCGACGAGGTCCCGCCGCTCGCCTTCGATCGCGTGCGCGAGACCGTCGAGGGGGAGCTCGGCGCTCCGCTCCTCGAGCTCTTCGCGGAGTTCGACCCGACTCCCCTCGGAGCGGCGTCCGTGGCGCAGGTCCACGCGGCGCGGCTCCCCGGCGGAGAGCCTGTCGCGGTCAAGGTGCAATACCCCTGGCTCGAGCGGGCCCTCCCGGCGGACCTCGCCATCGTACGCGCCCTGCTCGCCGTGGCGGCGCGCCTCGGGCGCCTGCGCGCCGTCGACCGGGCGCGCGTCTTCGACGAGTTCGCGTCGGGCCTGCGCGAGGAGCTCGACTTCGAACACGAGGCCGCAAGCGCGCGTGAGATCGGGCGCAACCTCGCGCACGACGCGCAGATCGTCGTGCCGCGGATCGTCGACTCACACTCGTCGCGGCGCGTGCTCACGATGAGCCGCATCCCCGCCGTCAGGCTCTCCGACGCCCCGGGGCTCGCACGCCTCGGCGTCGCGCCGCGCGCGATCCTCGAGATCATCGCGCGCGCCTACGCGAAGCAGATCTTCGTCGACGGGCTCTTCCACGCCGACCCGCACCCCGCAAACCTGCTGGTGATCGACGAGCCGGGCGCAAGCGAGCGCCCGCGGGTCCTCTTCGTCGACTTCGGACTCTCGCGCCGGCTCGATCCGAGCTTGCGGCGCGAGATGCGACTCGCCTTCCACGCACTCGTCAAGCGCGACCCCGGCCTCTTCCTGGCGGGAATGGACCGCCTCGGGATGATCGCGCCCGGCGCACGAGCGGCCGTCCTCGCGGCGCTGGAACGGATGTTCGGGCGCATCGGCGCGCAGGGCGGCGCGCTCGGCATCGCCGGCTCGCAGGTACTCTCGCTCAAGGACGAAGCCAAGCAGCTGCTGTGGAGCACCCCCGGCCTCCAGCTCCCGAACGACCTGCTGCTCTTCGCGAAAACCCTCTCCTATCTCTTCGCCCTGGGGCACGACCTCGACCCCGACACAGACCTGATGCGCCTCACCCTCCCCTACCTGCTGCAATTCCTCGCCGAGCGCGACACCTGATTCCGCGTCGCGCAGTCCAAGCAAGCAAAGCGCGCAGCGAGCCGAAGGCGAGCGGAGGCGGCGCGCGACCGCGGGGCGCGCCTCGAATCGCACTCCGCATCGACGGCTCGGCCTTGCGGCCCCGGAGCGGGCCTTCCTGGATGCGCGTCCTGGGCGGGCCCGGATCCCGAAGGGATGGACGAATCGGGCACCGGTTGCTCGGTTCAATCCCGAACACGGATCGAGCCTGCGAGCGGCGCGGCTTTCGCGTCGTCCACTACTCGGTGCAGCGCAATCGCCTGCACCTGATCGTCGAGAGCGCCGGCAAGGAGGCGCTCGGGCGCGGGATGAAGGCGATCTCGGCCCGGGTGGCCCGCGCGGCACAGCGCGCCTTCGGGCTCTCGGGGCCGGTGCTTCACGGCCGCTACCACCTGAGGATCCTGCGTTCGCCGTGCGAGGTGCGAAGGGCGCTCGCCTACGTGCTGCTCAACGCCCGAAAACACTGGAAGGAGCGCCACGGCGCCGCGCCGCCCGAGCGGCTCGACCAGGCCTCCTCGGGCCGCTGGTTCGACGGCTGGCGCCGCGTGCCCGGGTCGCGCGAGCCGTCGCCCGATGCGCTGGAGGAACCCGAGGTCGCGCCTGCGCGCACCTGGCTGCTCTCGGTCGGGTGGCGGCGGCATGGGCTCGTCGACCCCGCGGAGGTTCCGGGGGGCTGAACGTCAGCGGATCGAGCGCCCCCAAGTGAGATCGCGCGGCCTCTCTCGGGCGATCACCGCCGACCGCGCCGGCCCCCCGCCCGCCTCCAGGCAGCCGGACGATCCCGCTCCGCGGCACCGGAACTCTTCCCTCGACAACATCTTCTCTTGAACGCCGATCACGCCGTTCTCGTCGTTTGTTTCAGCGCGCCCGAGACGATGGATCAGGACCGGCGCACGAGCCGCAGCCCCTGTAGCCGGATGAAGCCGGTCGCGTCCGCCGGGTCGTAGGCCTCGCGGGGAGCGGTGTCCTCGAAGGAGGAGAGCGCCTCGCTGTACAAAGAGACCGGAGAGCGGCGCCCAGTCACGCGGACGCTTCCCTTGTAGAGCTTGAGGCGCGCTTCGCCGGTCACGTTCTGCTGGGAGGCGTCGATCGCCGCGCGCAGGAAGTCCATCTCGGGCGAGAACCAGAAGCCGTTGTAGATCAGCTCCGCGAAGCGCGGGGACAAGCGATCCCGCTCGTGCATCACGTCGCGATCGAGCGTGATGGACTCGACCGCCCGATGCGCCGCATGCAGCACCGTTCCGCCTGGGGTCTCGTAGACACCGCGCGAGCGCAGCCCGACGAAGCGGCTCTCGACCATGTCGACCCTGCCCACGCCGTGCAGGCCGGCGATCCGGTTCAGGTGATCGAGCAGCGCCGCGGGGCCGAGTCGCTCGCCGTCGAGCGAGACCGGCGTGCCCTGCTCGAAACCGACCACGAGCTCTGCCGCTGCGTCGGGGGCGCTCTCGGGCGCCCGCGTCAGCAGGAACATCGCGTCTTCCGGCTCGCGCCAGGGATCCTCGAGGATCCCTCCCTCGTAGGACACGTGCATCAGGTTGCGGTCCATCGAGTACGGCTTCTCGAGCGTCGCGGTGATGGGGATCGCGTGCTTGCGCGCGTAGGCGATGCAGTCGCTGCGGGAGCGGAGGTCCCATTCACGCCAGGGAGCGATCACGTGCAGCTCGGGAGCGAGCGCGCGGAAGCCGAGCTCGAAGCGGACCTGGTCGTTGCCCTTGCCGGTGGCCCCGTGCGCGACGGCGTCGCAGCCCGTGGCTCGCGCGACCTCCACCTGGTGCCTGGCGATCAGCGGCCGTGCGAGCGCCGTCCCCAGCAGGTAGGTGCCTTCGTAGATGGCGTTGCCGCGAAGCGCCGGAAAGACGTAGTCGCGCACGAACTCGTCCCGGAGGTCGCGCACCACGCAGTCGACGGCCCCCGTCGCCCGGGCCTTCTCGGGAAGCCCCGAGAGCTCCTCCTGCTGGCCGACGTCGGCGGTGAAGGCCATCACTTCACAGCCGTACTGCTCGATCAGCCAGTGAAGGATGACCGACGTGTCGAGCCCGCCGCTATAGGACAGACACACCCGTTTGACCGAGCCCCGTCGCGCCACCGTGGAGACCTCCGGCACGCGAGTCTAGCCAAGGTCATGCCTGAAGCTGCCTGAGCTTCGTGGACCGCTCTGCGCTCGGGAAGGAGGGGCCTACGGCGCCGGAGCATCGTCCAGCCGCATCCGCTGGAGCGCCGGCGGCAGCCCTTGCAAGGGTTCGAGCCTACCCCGCCGCCGAATCCGCGCGCGCCTCGGCGGGCAGACGGAAGGCCAGCGTTCGCCCTCGCTCGGGATCCACGGAGCTGCGCAACTGGCCCCCGAGCTCCTCCACTGCCTGACGCAGCCGCACCGGCTCGGGTGCCGGGGGCGCGACCCCGTCGACCAGGGAAACGACCACGTAGCTGCGGTTCTGGCGTTCCAGCAGCCGGGCGCCGAGCAGCAACGCCGAAGCCCCCTCGCGTACGCGCTCGCGCAGGAGATCGGAGAGCGCACTCGCGAGTCGCGCCGGCTCACCACGGACGGGGGGTAGCCGCTCCGCCACACGAAGCTCGAGGCGGGAGCCTCCCGCCTCCACCTCGCCGCGGACGCGCTCGACCACCTCGGAGAGCAGGCGTGCAGGCTCGAAGCGGATCGGCGCCGCACGGGGAGGACGCCCGGAGAGGGCCCCCTGCAGCTCCTGCTCGACGGCGCGCAGGCGGCCGAGGGCGCGCTGGCAGTCCTCGACGAGGGCGCGCTCGGCCGCACCCTGCGACGCGAGCCTCTCCGTCAGCTGCGCGAAATGCCCGGAGAGCTCCTGGCAGGACTGGTGGACTCGGCTCCCGAGCGCTCGCAGGCGCTCTTCGGTCGCCCCGCTTTCGACCAACACGACGACGACGCCGACCCGAGCGTCGTCGGCGACGATCGGCGAGGCGACCGCTGAGTAGCTCACTCCGGCGTGGCGCAACTGGAAACGTGCGGTCGTTCCCCGCTCGCACGCCTCGGCGACCGCCCGCAGCATCCCCTCGCGCAGGCCCCCGTCGAAGAGGGCGGCAAGCGCCTGGCCGCTCACGCCCTCGGCGGAGACGCCGAAGCGCGACTCGAAGGCGGGGTTCACGTACGCCGCGCGCCCCTCGGGATCGCCGACGAGGACGGGTGCATCCAGGAAGGAGAGCAGGGAGAGGTTGCCCGCGACCATGCCGCGGCTCCTCACTTCTCCTGGGGAAGGTCGAATCCGGCGTGCTCGCGCGAGAGCGCCTCGATCTCCTCCTCGGAGAGGGTGCCCGTAGCACTCACGGTGATCGACTGCTCGCCACCGCTCGCGAGATCGCGAGCCGAGACGCTCACGATCCCGTTGGCATCGATGTCGAACGCGACCTCGATCTCGGGCTCTCCGCGAGGCGCAGGCGGAATGTTCGAAAGCACGAACTCGCCGAGCAGGTGGTTCTCCTCGGCCCGCTCGCTCTCGCCCTGGAGCACGCGGATCTCCACCGCCGACTGGTCGTCTCGCGTCGTCGTGAAGCTGTGGGCTTTCATGCACGGCGCGGTCGTATTGCGGGCGATGAGCGTCGCGAAACGGCCGTCGAAGGTGCCGATCCCGAGCGACATCGGGGTCACGTCGAGGAGCAGCAGATTGCGGTCCTCGGAGAGGAGGACGCTGCCCTGGATGCAGGCCCCGACGGCAACCACCTCGTCCGGATTGACGCCGCGATGAGGGCGCTTTCCGAAGAACTCGGCCACCGTACGCTGGACCAGGGGCATGCGGCTCTGGCCGCCGACGAGCACTACGTGATCGATCTGGTCGGGCCGCAGCCCGGCATCCGCCAGGCAATGGTCGACGCACTTCATCGTCTGCCCGACGACGTCGTTCGTGAGCCGCTCGAGGGTTTCGCGGTCGATGGTCGCGTTGAGGTGGCGCGGGCCCTTCGCGTCGTTCGCGATGAAGGGGAGGTTGATCTCGGTCGACTGGAGCGTCGAAAGATCGCACTTGGCCTTCTCGGCCGCGTCCTTCAGGCGCTGCAGCGCCATCGGATCCTCGAGCAGGTCGATGCCCTCGCTGCGCCGGAACTCCTCGAGCACGTGGTTCACGAGTCTCCGGTCGAAATCCTCGCCGCCGAGGAAGCTGTCACCCGAGGTCGCGAGCACCTCGATCACGCCGTCTCCGAGCTCGACCACGGAGATGTCGAAGGTGCCGCCTCCCAGGTCGTAGACCGCGATCTTCTCCTCCACGCGCTTGCCGATCCCGTAGGCGAGGGCTGCCGCCGTCGGCTCGTTGATGATGCGCAGCACCTCGAGCCCCGCGATCCGCCCGGCGTCCTTCGTGCACTGGCGCTGCGTGTCGTTGAAGTGGGCGGGAACGGTGATCACCGCCTCCCCCACCGGCTCCCCCAGGTATTCCTCGGCGATGTGCTTCATCTCGCGCAACACGATCGCCGCGATCTCCGGACAGGTGAAGCTGCGCCCGGCGATCGTGATCCGAGCGTCGTCGTTCGCACCGCGCACGATCTCGTAGGGGCACTGCTCGATCGAGCGTTGGACCTCGTCCGAGTCGAAGCGTCGACCGATCAGGCGCTTGGAGGCGAAGACCGTATTGCGCGCGTTGGTGATTGCCTGCCGCTTCGCGAGGTGACCCACGAGGCGCTTGCCGTCCGGGGAAACCGCGAACATCGACGGTGTGGTCTTGTAGCCACCCGCATTCGGGATCACGACCGGCTTGCCGCCGTCGATGACGGCAACGCAGGAGTTGGTCGTGCCGAGATCGATTCCGATCACCCGGCCCATCACATCCCTCCACTGCTGGCGCGCGCGGGCCGACGCCGCAATCGATCGAGCTCCTCGACCGCCCGCGCGTCCGACGGATCGATCCGATGAGCGCGTTCGAAGGCTGCCCGCGCCAGCCCCCGCTCGCCGGCCCGGCGCAGCACGCGCCCGAGCGTCGAGTGGTGGGCCGCGAGCTCCGGAGCGAGCTCACAAGCGCGCTCCGCGTACTCTCGCGCGCGATCTGCGTCGCCCGCATCGAGCGCGAGCTCCGCCGCCCGGTGCTGGAGCCGCGCGTCCGAGGGGCGGTAGTGGAGCGCGTCCTCGATCAAACGCAGGGCCTCCGGAGCGGAGGTCGAGTGGGAGCCGGAAGCGCCCTGCTCGAGCAGCTCGACGGCCCGCTGCTGCTGGAGCTCGGACTGGATCCCGGCGAAGGCATCCTTGTACTCGTCGCTCCAGGGGTCGAAGGCGATCGCCAGGCGGATCGCGGACGCCGCCTCGCTCCAGCTGCCGTGGGCGGCGGCGCTCCGCGCCGCTTCGCGTAGGCCTCGCGCGCGGAAGCGCCGCTCGGCGAGTACCTCTTCGGGGATGCGGAAGTGGCGCCGCAGGCGATCGAGGGCCTCGCGGCGGCGCGACCTGGGCGTCGGCTCGGGAACGACCGCGCCCGGCATTGCCACCGCGGGCGCGGGCGGCGGCGCAACCGGCACGATCGAATGTCGCTCGACCTCCGCGCGCGCCGCAGGATCGCAGAGCAGCTCGGAGGCGAGTGCGATCCGCTTGAAGATCCGGGCGAGGCGCGGGCCGTAGCCCCCGATCTGCCGGCGGAAATAGCAGTCGGGGTGGAACTCCTTCGCGAGCCCGAAGAAGGCGCGCTTGATCGTGCGCGGGTCCGCGTCCGCAGCGACTCCGAGCAGCGCGTGGTAGGGCCGATCGAGAGCGCGTTCGAAATCGAGGATCCGCCGCTGCAGCTCGAGCGGAAGGTCGAGCGTAGGATCGAGCTCCGGTCGCTCGTCGGCGCAAGCCGAGGGCGCCGGAGCGACGGCGACGATCCCCTGCGAGATCCAGCGCTCGAGGCAGGCATCCACCTGCGGCGGCGGCATCCCGGCGATCTGGCGCAGCGAGGTCCAGGGCGTCGCGCCGTCGATGCGCGAGAGCAAAAACCCCTCCGACGGCGTGAGCCGGAGACCCTGAGACTCCCAGCCGTCCACGAGATGCGGAACCCCTTCCCCGGTCTTGGCGATGGCTTCCGCCGCTGCCTGCATCCCCACGTTTCCAGGCTCCCGGCGCACGGGGCCCCAGGCCCCATCGTTTCATCGGCAGGCGGGGTTCGGAGGCTGAGTTGCGCCGTGCAGACAGGCCCTGGCGCCCCCGCGGGGAGGACGCCCTCAGCCCCGATGCGCGAGCAGCTTCTCGAGGATGGCTTTCTGGCTGTGGAGGCGGTTCTCGGCCTGGTCGAACGCGATCGCCCGGGGGCCGTCGAGGACTTCGTCGGTGATCTCCTCGCCGCGGTGCGCCGGCAGGCAATGCATCACCCACGCCTCGGGCGCCAGCTCGAGGAGCGCGGAGTTCACCTGATACGGCGCGAAGATGCGGCGCCGATCCTCGCGCTCCGACTCCTGCCCCATGCTGGTCCACACGTCGGTATACACGAAGCTCGCCCCGCGCACGGCCTCCCGCGGATCTGCGGTGAAGGAGAGCTTCGCCCGGCTGCGCGCGGCATCCTCTTCCGCCCGCTTGCGCACCTGGTCGTCCGGTCGGTGCGTGGCAGGAGTCGCCACGCGCAGCTCGAGACCGAGCAGCGCCGCCGCGTGGAGCAGCGAGTTCACGACGTTGTTGCCATCGCCCACGTAGGCGATCACCGCCCGCGCGAGCGGCGTGTGCTCGGCGATCGTCTGGAGGTCGGCCATCACCTGACAGGGGTGCAGCAGATCGGTGAGTCCGTTGATCACCGGAATGCTGGCCGCGCGGGCGAGCTCCTCGACGAGCTCGTGGCGGAAGGTGCGCGCCACGAGCCCGTCGACCCAGCGCGACAGATTGCGAGCCACGTCGCCGGGCGTTTCGCGCGTCCCGACGCCGACCTGCTCGGGCAGCAGCAGGATGGCGTGGCCTCCGAGCTGGGTCATGCCCGCCTCGAAGGTCACGTGGGTGCGCAGCGAAGGCTTCTCGAAGAACATCGCGAGCGTGCGCCCCTCGAGCGAGCGGGGCCGCACGCCCCGCCGATCGAGCTCCTTGAGCTCGCGCGCGCGATCGAGGAGCTCGTGAAGCTCCTCGCGGGTCCAGTCGACGAGAGTGACGAAGTCCTTCGGCAAGTGCTCTGCCTATCGGGTGATCAGGGTGCCGACTCCCCGGTCGGTAAAGATCTCGAGCAGGAGCGCATGCTCGATCCGTCCGTCGATGATGTGGGCCGAAGCGACCCCCGCATCGAGAGCGCTGATACAGCACTCGACCTTCGGAATCATCCCGCCCCGGATCGTCCCGAGGGCGATGTGCTTGCGCGCTTCCTCGGCGCTGAGCACCGGGATCAGATTCCCCTCTGCGTCCTTCACCCCCTCGACGTCCGTCAGCAGGATGAGCTTCTCGGCGACGAGCGCCGCCGCGATCGCTCCGGCGGCCTCATCCGCGTTCACGTTGTGCGTGACGCCCCGCTCGTCCACCCCGATCGGCGCGATCACCGGAACGAAGCCGGCGGATGCGACCGCCACGATCGGCGCCGGGTCGACGCTCACCACGCGCCCCACGCGGCCGAGGTCACGGTCGGGCTCGAGCCGCTGCGTCACGCGAAGCATGTTGCCGTCGCTGCCCGTGAGCCCGACGGCGCGGCCGCCGCCCGCCTGCACGAGGCTCACGATCTGCCGGTTGACCTTGCCACCGAGGACCATTTCGACGACTTCCATGGTCTCGTCGTCCGTCACGCGCAGGCCATCGACGAAGGTCGACTGCTTGCCGAGGCGCTCGAGCGTGGCTCCGATCTGCGGCCCGCCGCCATGCACGATCACCGGCCGCAGGCCGATGTACTTGAGCAGCACGGCATCGACGGCGAAGGCCTGACTCTCGGCCGTGGACATCGCGCTGCCGCCGTACTTGATGACGACCGTCTTGTCGAGGAAGCGGCGCATGTAGGGCAGCGCTTCGACGAGCACCTTCGCCTTGTCGATGAATGCCTGCAAGCTAGCCGTGGCCCCCGGCGTCGCGTCGCGCGCGCGCCAGATCCTCGATCGAAGCGAGCACGCTACGGTACAAGAGGACGTTGCGCACCGCCGCCGAGAGTGCCGCCGCCAGGATCTCCCCCGTGCGTGGCGACGCAGACGCGGGATCCTTCGGGAAGGCCCGCGCCACGCCGAGCACCTTGCCGCGCAGGCGAAGCGGCACGCAGAGCAAGGGGCCCGGATTGCCGTCCTCGGGCGTGTCGACCGCGGCGTCGAAGCGGGCGTCGCCCTGTGGCCGTCCAGTCGCCACGAGCTGACCCGTCTGGAGCACCGCGGCGGTGAGTCCGCGGTTGCGCGGGAGGCGGGCCCGATCCAGGCGCCCTTCGGCGTCGCTCTGTCCCTCGAGGGCGAGCTCTCCGCTGCGATTATCGATCAGGTAGAGCGAGACGGGAGACGCGCAAAGCCGGCGGGACACCGGAAGCAGCGCGGCCGCGACGAGTCGCGTCGGCTCCACTTCGGTCGTCAACGCTTCGCAGATCTCGCGCGCCAGGTCCGCATCCGGGTCGACGCGGTCCTGCCACACCGGAAGCGGCGCAGTTTCCTCCGGCGCGGGCGCGTGGGACCCGACGGGCGCGGCGCCGCGCCCACGACCCAGCAGCGACGTGACCTGCACCGCCAGCAGCCGAAGCAGCAGGCGCTCGTCGTCACCGAAGGCCTCGCCCCCGACGCGATCCGACGCGCAGAGAACGCCGAGCGGGCGCCGGCCGTCATGCAGCGGAGCGACGGCGAGGGCTCCCGACTCGTAGCGGTCTCGGAAGGGTCGCTGCCCGAAGCGGGGATCCGCGGTCACGTCGTCGACTGCGAGCACGTCGTCCATCGTGACCGCCACGCCGGCCACTCCCTCGCCGACCGGTACCGGGCTCATTTCCTCCGGCGGCAGGCCCGAGCCGGTGGCCGCGGCCACCCGCAGCGAGCTGCCATCCTCGTCCAGCAACATCAGCGAGGTCCTGGTCGCGCCGAGCACGTCGGCAACGGCCTCCACCGCGCACCCCTCGAGCCCCCGCCCCTCCTCGCTCGTCGCCTCGACGAGCTCCGACAGCCAGGCATCGAGGCTGCGCAGCCGGCCGCGCAGCCGTTCGTAAGCCACCTGGGTCGTGAAGCTCCCGAGCGCGCGGCGGACCGAGAGGACGAGCTCCTCGTCGTGGAGGGGCTTCGCCAGGTAGTCCACCGCCCCCAGACGCAATGCCTCGAGCACGAGGTTCTGGTCCGCCAGGGATGCGAGCGCGATCACCCGGATCATCGGACGCTCGCTGCGCAGCCTCTTCAGCAGCTCGAGCCCGCCCTCGAGCGCGAGGTCGAGTACGGCCACCCCGATACGCGGGTCGCGAGACACGCTGCGCAGCGACTCGGCCCCGCTCGCCGCTGCGTCGCAGGCGATCCCGGCGAGGCCGAGCGCCTCGACGATCGCTTCGCGGAAGAAGCGCTCGTCGTCGGCGACCAGCACCCGATAGGCCGTCTCGCTCATCGTTCCTCCGCCGACACCACGACCCTCACAGGATGTAGCGCGAGAGGTCCTCGTCCTGGACGAGCCGCTCCAGCCGCTCCCGCACGAAGGCCCCGTCCACCACGAGCTCTCGCGGGCCGCGGTCCGGGGCGTCGAAGCTCACGTCCTCGAGCAGCTTCTCCATCACCGTGTGCAGTCGCCGGGCGCCGATGTCGACCGACTGCTGGTTCACCCGTGCCGCATACTCGGCGATGGTGCGGATGCCGTCCTCTTCGAAGGAGAGCTCCACGCCCTCGGTGCGCAGCAGCTCCGTGTACTGACGCACGAGCGAGTTGCGCGGCTCCGTGAGGATCCGGACGAAGTCCGCGTCCGAGAGGCTCGAAAGCTCCACGCGGATCGGGAAGCGGCCCTGGAGCTCGGGAATCAGGTCGGAGGGTTTCGCAGCGTGGAAGGCGCCCGCGGCGACGAAGAGCACGTGATCGGTGCGGACCGGACCGTGCTTCGTCTGCACCGTCGAGCCTTCGACGATCGGCAGCAGGTCCCGCTGCACCCCCTCTCGCGAGACGTCCGGCCCCGTGCGCGCGCCGCCGCCGCTCGAGGCCACCTTGTCGATCTCGTCGATGAAGACGATCCCGGACTGCTCGATGCGCTGTACCGCCTCGACCCTCACGGCCTCCATGTCGATGAGGCGCCCCGCCTCCTCCGCGGCGATCGCGTCGTGGGCCGCGCGAAGTTTCATCCGTCGGCGCCGCGTGCGCCGCGGCAGCAGACCGCCCAGCATGTCCTTGAGCTGCATGCCCATCTCCTCGACGCCCTGGGGCCCGAAGAGCGACACGCTCGGCCCTGCGGGTTGTTCGTCGAGCTCGATCTCCAGCTCGCGATCGTCGAGAACCCCCTCGCGCAGCATCCGGCGCAGCTTCTCGCGGGCCTCGCCACGCGGGTGCGGCGCGCCCTCCGGCAGGGGGCCGGTCGGCACCGGCAGCAGGGCGTCGAGCACCCGCTCCTCCGCGCGCTCCTTCGCACGCGGCTCGATGCCTCGCCGGTGCTCGTCCTGGACGAGCTTCACGCCGACCTCGGTGAGGTCACGGATGATCGACTCGACGTCGCGACCGACGTACCCGACCTCGGTGAACTTCGACGCCTCGACCTTGAGGAAGGGCGCCTGGGCGAGCTTCGCCAGGCGGCGCGCGACCTCGGTCTTTCCGACACCGGTGGGCCCGATCATGATGATGTTCTTGGGCGCGATCTCCTCGCGCAGCTCGTCGGGCACCTGCTGGCGTCGCCAGCGGTTGCGCAGCGCGATGGCCACGGCCCGCTTCGCCTGGTCCTGGCCGACGATGTAGCGATCGAGCTCGGCAACCACCTCTCGCGGCGTGAAGGCGCGCAGTTCGCTCATGGCAGGCTGACCACGGTGATGCGGTCGTTCGTATAGATGCAGATCCCGGCCGCGATCCGCAGCGACTCGGCTGCGATCTCCGCCGCAGGAAGCTCCGTGTGGCGCAAGAGGGCGCGGGCCGCCGCGAGCGCGTAGGCCGCGCCGGACCCGATCGCCGCGATGCCGTCGTCGGGCTCGATCACGTCGCCGTTCCCCGAAACCACCAGCACGCGCTCCGTGTCTCCGACGAGCAGCATCGCCTCGAGGCGCCGGAGCGCACGATCCGTGCGCCACTCCTTTGCGAGCTCCACCGCCGCTCGGCCGACGTTTCCACGCTGCGCCTCGAGCTTCGCCTCGAGGCGCTCGGTGAGCGCCAACGCGTCGGCGGCTCCGCCCGCGAAGCCGACGAGCACAGGGTGCTTGGCCGACCGACGCACCTTCTGGGCACCCTGCTTCACGACGGTGTTGCCCACCGTCACCTGCCCGTCCGAGGCCATCGCCAGCCGTTCATCGCGCAGGACGGCCAGGACCGTCGTCGATCGCATCACGGAGTTCGCATTCATTGGCCCTTGGCGCCCTCGCGCGTGCGGCTGCGCCCCTGCGCCACACGCGGCGAGCCGGCGTTGCGCGGAGCCCCCTCGGACCGGACGCCGGCACGCGGGTGCGCGCGATCATACACCGTGAGGAGGCGCTCGGTGGAGACGGCCGTGTAGCGCTGGGTCGTGGACAGGCTCGCGTGCCCGAGCAATTCCTGGATCTCCCGCAGGTCCGCCCCC
Organism: uncultured Spirochaetales bacterium; assembly: GCA_964413375.1. GTDB lineage: Bacteria > Myxococcota_A > UBA9160 > UBA9160 > SMWR01 > CAZUYC01. Next base: position 34,082 of record CAYPSI010000298.1, read on the forward strand.
ATGTCCAGCAGATGCGTCGCGTAGCTGTGGCGCAGCCGGTGGGGATGGACTCGTCCGGAGAGGCCCGCACGGCGCGCACGCGACGCGAGCACGCGGCGGATGTCGCGCGCTCCGAGGCGTCGCGCCGCGGGACCCACCGGCGGCGCGAGCAGCGCGCCGGCCCCCCGGCGAAGCGCGGTGAAGAGCGGCTCTGCGAGCAGGCCCGGTGCGCGGCGCGCGTCGAGCCACGCGGCGATCGCATCGCGCGCGGCCGCAGGCAGCGGCACGACGCGCTCCTTGCCACCCTTGCCCAGCACGCGCACGTCGCCTCGATGCAGATCCACGTCCCGCACGTCGAGCTGCGCTAGCTCGCCGACCCGCAGACCCGCGCCGTAGAGGAGCTCGAGGAGCGCGCGGTCGCGCAAGGTCCGGAGTGCTTCCGCTTCGTCGAGCCCCCGCACCACCGAGTCGCACAGTGCTACGCAATCGTCGACGGGCAGGGGACGCGGCAAGCGCGGCGTCTGACGCGGGCCGGGGATCCCCGCGGTCGGATCGAGACGGCAGCGACCCTCGCGCACCAGGAAGGCAAAGAAGGTGCGTAGCGCCGCGAGCTTTCGACCTCGGGTCGAAGGCTCGCGCGTGCGGTGCAGACGGGCCAGGAAGCCCCGCAGATCGGCCGATCCCACCTGCGCCGGGAGCGCTTCGGGGCCGAGCGCGGTCGCGAGATCGCGCACGTCACCGAGATAGGCGCGACGCGTGTGCGGCGAGAGATTGCGTTCCGCGCGCAGATGCAGGTCGAAGGCCCGGATCGCCTCGGGGAAGGTCATCCCGTCCCGAGCTCCGGCGCGACGCAGTCCGCGTAGCCAGCCAGATCGGCGAGCGCACGCTCCGCCATGCGCGCGTGGCGCTCTCGCCGCGGCAGCCTGCACTCCGGCTCCGGAAGCAGCGGAAAGAGCCCGAAGGTCGCGTTCATCGGCTGGAAGCGCTTCGCGTTCGCACCTCGGAGGTGGCCGAGCAGCGACCCGTGGGCGGTCGTCTCCGGCGGCAGCAGCGCCGGCTGGCCCTGCGCGGCCCTCGCGACGTGGATCCCGGCGAGGAGCCCGAGCGCTGCGGACTCGACGTAGCCCTCCACGCCGGTCATCTGCCCCGCGAGAGTGAGCCCCGGCCGCGCGCGCGTCTCGAGCGTGGGCAGGAGACAGCGCGGGGCGTTCACGTAGGTGTTCCGATGCACGGAACCGAAGCGCGCAAAGGTCGCCTCCGCGAGGCCCGGCAGCGTACGAAAGATCCTCTGCTGCTCCCCGACCCGAAGCTTCGTCTGGAATCCGACGATGTTGTAGAGGATGCCGCGCTTGTCCTCCTGCCGGAGCTGCACCACGGCATAGGGACGTCGGCCGGTCCGCGGATCGACGAGACCGACGGGTTTCATCGGGCCGTGCGCGAGCGTCTCCGGCCCCCGACGCGCCATCTCCTCGATCGGCAGGCAGCCTTCGAAATAGAGCTCGGCCTCGAAGGGGTGCAGCGGAACGGTATCGGCGGCGAGGATGGCTGCGACGAAGCTGTGATAACCCGCCTCGTCGAGAGGCAGATTCAGGTAGTCACCCTCCCCGTCCTCCCAACGCGACGCGCGAAACACCTGCTCCGAGTCGATCGAGTCGGCGTAGAGGATCGGCGACAGCGCATCGTAGAAATACAGGTACTCCTCGCCCAGCAGGCGCCCGAGGTCGGCCGCGAGCTCGACCCCGGTGAGGGGTCCGCTCGCGAGGATCACGCGCTCGTCGTCGGGCACGCGATCCACGACCCGGTGCTCGACGCGGATACGGGGGTGCGACTCGACCGCATCGGTGATGCGGCGCGCGAAGGCCACGCGGTCCACCGCCAGCGCCCTGCCCGCCGGCACCGCGCACTCGTCCGCGGCCGCGAGGACGAGCGAGCCGAGCCGCCGCATCTCCTCCTTGAGGAGACCGACGGCGCTGCTCAGACCTGCCGCGCGCAGCGAGTTGCTGCACACGAGCTCCGCGAAATCTGGCGAGTGGTGCGCCGGCGAAAAGCGCAGGGGCTTCATCTCGAAGAGCGTCACCTCGACGCCGCGTCGAGCGAGCTGCCACGCCGCCTCGCATCCCGCGAGGCCGGCGCCAACGACGCTCGCGCTCGGGCCGCCCATGGTCCCCCCTGACAGGGCGCCGATCATAGCCCACCGCGTTCGGGCCGGACGATGCACAGTCGCCCGTCTCGATCCTGCGCGATCGTCCCCGTCAGCTCGAGCTCCAGTACAGCTTGCGCGAGGATCTCGGGAGCGGCCCCGAGGCGCAGGGCCAGCGCGTCGAGCGTCGCCGGCGCCGCCAGCAATGCCGTGAGGATCGCGCGGTGACGCGCAGGCAGCGCCGGCTCGCTGCGAGGCCGCCGCACTGCCGGCGCCGGGAGACCGAGCGGGAGCAGCAGATCCGCGGGCTCGAGCGCCACGAATGCGCCGTCGCGCAACAAGTGATTCGTCCCCTCGCTCGTTGGGACTCCGAGCGGGCCCGGTACCGCCCAGACGTCGACACCCTGGTCGGCCGCGTGGCGCGCCGTCACGAGCGACCCGCTGCGTACCCGCGCCTCGACGACCAGAACGGCCAGCGAGAGCGCGCTGATCAGCCGGTTGCGGAACGGGAAATGCTCCCGCCGCGGCGGCATCCCGGGCGAGAGCTCCGTCACGACCGCCCCACTCGCCGCGATCTGGTCCGCGAGCTCACGGTGGCGACGCGGATAGACGAGGTCCGGGCCGCAGGCCTGCACGGCGACCGTCTTCCCACCCACGGACAGAGCGGCGCGATGGGCTACGCCATCGATTCCGGTGGCGAGACCCGAGACGATCACCGCTCCCGCACGCGCCAACTCGGCTGCGAAGCGCTCGGCCACCACGCGACCGCTCGCCGACGGTGCCCGCGAGCCGACGACGGCCACACAAGGGCCGTGCAGTGCGGCAAGCTCACCGCGGACGTGGAGCAGCAGCGGCGCGTCATCGAGCCGAGCGAGCCGCGCCGGAAAGGCCGGCGAGAGTTGCGGTACCGCAACGGCTCCACAGGCGCGCAGCCGCGCCAGCGCCGAATCGAGGCTCGCCGGGCTGGGAGGCCTCGAGCCACTCGCCACGAGCGCCTCCCTCGCGCTGCCGGTCGCACGCAACCGCTTGCCTGCTTCGAGAGGGTGCAACGCGAGCGCGAGCTGCAGAGCGAGCCAGTCGCGAAGCCGCTGCTGGGCCAGCGGATGCGGATCCGCCGGGTCGAGGACCGCCGGCTCTTCCATGGGGAGGCCCCCGGGACCGGGGACGCCCGGAGTCTACCCCTGATCCGGCGATCGCGGGCGTGGTGAAAGGCCCAACGCGAACGGGGCCTCTTCAGTCGAAACGGAGCCGCTGTCCATCCGCCTTCGCGTTCCTGGAGCGCCCGGTTGGGGAGGCCGTCCTCATGGCCGAATCAGGCCAGGAGGTGTTTGAGCGAGGAGGTCCGGGTCGTCGAGATGGATCGCTGACGCCGGAGCCGACGAAGAGGCTGTTGAGGGAAGGGTTTCGGACGACGGAGCCGGGCGCCAGCGATGGCAGAGACCAAGAAGTGTTCGAGGGAAGATCCGGCCAGCGGAGCGGGATCCTCCGGCTGCCTCGGGGGCGGGCGGGGGCCGGGAGTTGCCGCGATCGGTGATGATCGCTTCGAGAGAGGGTCGCACGAGTTCGCTCCGAGGCCCGCTCGATCTCGCTGCGCTCAGCCTCCCGGAACCTCCGCCGGGTCGACCAGCCCGTGCCGCCGCCAGCCGACCGAGAGCAGCCAGGTCCGAGGTAATGCGACGTCGGGTTCCTCCGGCGCATCGGGCGGCGGCTCGCGCGAGCCGGGATCGCGCCGCCAGCCATCGAACCAGCGCCCCGAGGAGGCCGCATCGAGTCCGATGGGCGGCGAGACCCCGTGGCGCTCCCTCCAGTGCTTGCGGGCGTTGAGCAGCACATAGGCCAGCGCGCGTCGCACCTCGCGCGGCGTGCGCAGGATCCGCAGGTGGTAGCGGCCGTGGAGCACCGG
>CAYPSI010000299.1:0-2444 GCA_964413375.1 uncultured Spirochaetales bacterium
TGATAGGAGGCCGGGCCGGCGGCCGTCGTCTCCCCGAGGCTGCGCGCTTCCGGGTCGCGCAGGTGCGCCACCAGATCCTCCACCCCCTCCGCTGCGGCGAGATCGCAGGCGAGATCGAGGAGCCTGCGGTTCCAGACGTCCGGGTCCGCTTCGGGAGGCGCGAGCAGCAGGATCGCCCAGCGCTCCATCCCTTCGAGCATAGCCCGCAGCGCCCGCCGGAAGGGTAGACTCCGGGCTCCAGTCCACCGCTCGCGGAGGTTCGGATGCGCCATCGCTCCGTCGTGGCCCTCGCTCTCGCTCTCGGGACCGCCGTCGGCTGCGGAGCGCTGCTCGCGGTGAGCCCCGGGGCAGCGCCGGTGCCGATCGCCGCGACGATCCCGGAGGGACCCGCCCCGTGGACCGGACTCGCGCCGCTGCGCGAGCCCGAGGACTTCCGCTTCGTCGTGGTGACCGACCGCACCGGCGGGCACCGCGACGGCGTCTTCGAGTCGGCGATGCCGCGCATCAACCTGGTGCGCCCGGAGTTCGTGGTGAGCGTCGGAGACCTGATCGAGGGCTACAGCGACGATCCCGCCGTGCTCGGGAAGCAGTGGGACGAGATCGAGAGCGCCGTCGCCCGGCTCCAGATGCCCTTCTTTTATGCGCCTGGCAACCACGACATGAGCAACCAGGTGATGGCCGAAGCCTGGCGCGCCCCCTTCGGACCCTCCTACTACCACTTCGTCTATCGGGACGTGCTCTTCGTCGTGCTCAACTCCGAGCTCTTCGGGATGGTGCACGACCCGAGCCGGCCGCTTCCGGGGCCCTGGACGCAGGCGGAGCAGCTCGCCTCCCTCGAGCGCGTCCTCGCCGAGAACGCGCAGTCGCGCTGGACCTTCGTCTTCATCCACCAGCCGCTCTGGGACGTCGCGAAGGTGAATCCGGACTGGCTGCGCGTGGAGGAGATGCTCGGAAGCCGCCCCTACACGGTCTTTGCCGGCCACTATCACCGCTACACGAGCCAGCTGCGCAACGACCGGCACTACGTCACGCTCGCGACGACCGGCGGCGGCAGCCCGATGCGCGGTACCGCGTGGGGCGAGTTCGACCACGTCGCCCAGGTGACGATGACCTCGCAGGGTCCCGTCATCGCGAACCTGTTGCTCGACGGGATCCAGGACGTGGACGTGATGACGGCGGCCCGCCGCCGCGTCGTGAACCGGCTGGCGCGGGCCGTGGCAACCGAGCCACTCGTCGGTAGCGGCGAGCTCTTCCGCTCCGGCACCGCGCGCTACTTGATCAAGAACGAGGGCCGGCAGCCGCTCGAGGTGCGCGGCATCCCGGAGCTCGGCCGTCACCTCGACCCCGGCGGAGGTACCATCGAGCTCAGCGTGCCTCCGCGAAAGACCGCGACGGTGGAGGTCCCCGTGCGCGCGCGCTCGGCCCACGCGTACGAGGAGATCGCAGCGACGGCCGTGCGTTGGACCCTCGCCACGCTCGACGCCTCGGGCGAGCGCGTCGAGATCACGACCGACTCGCTGATCCTCCCCGAGAAGCGCTTCGCGACGCGCCGGCTGCGCTCGAAGGTCAGCGTCGACGGAGATCTCCGGGAATGGGGCGAGCTCGCCTTCGAGGTCGACGATCCAGCCGAGGTCGAGGGCCACGGCCGCTACCGCGGCCCGGGCGATGCGTCCTTCCGCTTCGACCTGCGTTGGGATGACGAGGCGCTCTATCTGGCGATCGACGTGCGCGACGACTCGGTCGTCTCCGGGTCGCAGCTTTCGGCGCGCGAGCAGGATCATCTGAGCATTCTCGTCGACGCACGCCCGGATCCCGATCGCTCCGCGAACATGGGCCTCTTCGCGTCGATCCGATCCGGCGACATGGCGAAGCTCGTGAACGTGCTCGCGACGCTCGAGGAGCCGCGCAGCGACCAGATCATGGGCTTCTTCGTCGGCGAGATGCCCGCGGGCATCCGCCAGGCCGCTCGCCCTACGCCGCAGGGCTACGCGGTGGAGGCCAGCATCCCGCGCGCGCTCCTCGACGAGCGGCGCGGCGGCGACTGGGACCTGCTTCGCGTCAACATCACGGTCTTCGACTTCGACGAAGGCGAGCCGAACCACGTCTCGCTCGCCTGGCGGCCGAGCCGCTTCGGAGACCGCGCGGTCCCGGGCTCGGGCACTTTCGCGCGAGAATAGGTGTCACACCCCAGGTGCCGGCCACCCTCCGTCGGAGCTTCGCCGCACTGCATCTGGCCGCATTCGGGCTGGCCGCGTCCGGGGCGGCCGCAGTCGGGCTGGCCGCAGTCGGCGCGGCCGCGCCCGCTGCAGCGGCGCCGCTCTCGCGCGAGCAGGTGCCGGAGCCGCTGCGCCCGTGGATCGACTGGGTGTTGCGCGGGCACGAAGCGGAGACCTGTCCCTTCCTGAACGCGAGCGGTGCGCGCCACTGCGTCTGGCCGGCGCGCC
>CAYPSI010000300.1:0-8241 GCA_964413375.1 uncultured Spirochaetales bacterium
TGCACCCGCGTCCCCACGTCGGCGAGTCGCTGCTCTGCGCGACGACCCGCGTCTTCCAGGAGATCGACTTCCTGCGCGCGATCGAGGCCGGGGGCTTCGTCCGCAAGCACGGTGCCGTGTGGACGCACTTCGCCGACGCGCGTCCCATCGCGCTCTCGTTCCGTGCGATCCCCCACCTCGGCATCGACCAGCCCTGGAGCTGGCACGTCGACCGCAGCCGCTTCGACGACGCATTGCTGCGCCACGCCGCGGCGCAGGGGTCGCGCGTGCTCGAGGGCGCGCAGGTCGAGCGCGTCCTGCTCGATGAGACGGGCCGGGCGACGGGGGTACTCGTCCGCAGCGGCGAGCGCCAGCGGGAGCTTCGCGCGCGCATCGTGGTCGACGCGAGCGGGCGCGGCACGCTCCTCGGCAGTCAGCTCCGGCTAAAGCGCATCGACCCGGCGTTCCGCCAGTTCGCCGTGCACGGCTGGTTCGAGGGCGTGGACCGCGGCGAGCGCGACACCGCGGAGTGGATCCACCTCCACGTGCTGCCGGGTCCGCGCGCCTGGGCCTGGCAGATCCCGATCAGCGCAGGCGTGACCTCGATCGGCGTCGTGTGCGAGGCCGCGAGCTTCCCGAAGGCAGGCAAGGACGTGGACCGCTTCTTCAGCGGTGCGGTCGCCGCGAGTCCGGTACTGGCGCGCCGGATGGCGGGCGCGCGCCCGCTCCACGCGCTCCAGCGCGAGGGAAACTACAGCTACGCGATGGAGCGCCTCGCCGGCGACGGCTGGCTGCTGGTGGGCGACGCGGCGCGCTTCGTCGACCCGCTCTTCTCCTCGGGCCTCTCGGTGGCCGCCGAGTCCGCGCGGGCGGCGGCCGCGGCGATCCGCGACGCGCTCGCCGACGGCGACGTTTCGGCCGCTGCCTTCGCGGGCTACGAGCGCCACCTGCGCGCCGGCCTCGACGCGTGGCGCGAGTTCATCGGCCTCTACTACCGGCTCCCGCGCGCGTTCCTCGCGCTGCTCGCCGATCCCGAGGCGCGTGAGCTGCTGCGCGAAGTGCTCCAGGGGGACATCTACGAGGGGACTCCGCTCCCCGGCCTCGAACGTCTGCGCGCGGAGATCGCCCGGGTGGAGGCGGACCCGACCCACCCCTGGCGGCGGGAGCTCACGGAGGGCGGCCTGCGAGAGAATGGGTCTATTTAGACCCATTAGCGGCCGCCTCCGGGACACCGAGGTACCTTCCGGGGCGGGGTGGATCCGATGAGTTCCGCGAGTCCCGAGCCGCCGCTGCGCAAGCCGCCGTGGATCCGCGTGCGGCTGCGCTCGACACCGTCGCCCGGCTACCAGCGGACCCGGGATCTCGTCCGGGGGCTGCGCCTGCACACCGTCTGCGAGGAGGCCGCGTGCCCGAACCTGGGCGAATGCTGGTCCGCGGGCCACGCGACCGTGATGATCCTCGGCGAGGTCTGCACCCGCGCGTGTGCCTTCTGCAACGTGAAGACCGGGCTTCCGGCGGCGATCGATCCGCACGAGCCCGAGCGGCTCGGCGCGGCGGTCGCCGAGCTGGGACTGCGCCACGTGGTCGTGACCTCGGTCGACCGCGACGACCTCGCGGATGGCGGCGCCGCCCATTTCGTGCGCTCGATCGAGGCGATCCGGCGCGCCTCGCCGGGGACGACGGTCGAGGTGCTCACGCCCGATTTTCGGCGCAAGCCCGGCGCCGTCGAGACGGTCGCAGCGGCGCGTCCGGACGTCTTCAACCACAATGTCGAGACCGTTCCGCGCCTCTATCGGCGCGTGCGCGCCGGCGCGAGCTATCGCGAGTCGCTCGCACTGCTCGCACGCGTGAAGCAGGTCGCCCCGGGCGTCTTCACGAAGAGCGGTCTGATGCTCGGTCTCGGCGAGGAGCGGAGCGAGGTGCTGGCCCTGCTCGAGGACCTGCGCGGCGCGGACGTCGACTTCGTGACGATCGGCCAGTACCTGCGCCCGACGCCCCGGCACGCGCCGGTGCTGCGCTACTGGACGCCGGAGGAGTTCGTGCGGCTCGGCCGCGAGGCCCTCGCGATGGGCTTTCTGATGGTCTCCTCCTCCCCGATGACGCGCTCCTCCTACCACGCCGAGCGCGACTTCGAAGAGCTGCGCGCGCGCCGCCTGTCGATGCTCGAGTCCGAGTCGGACTGACGATGCCGGATTCGCGCGACGTCGACCCGCACGAGACCCGCGAGTGGCTCGATGCGCTGCACTCGACGCTCGAGGCCGAGGGCGTCGAGCGTGCGCACGAGCTCGTCGAGAAGCTCATCGCCGAGCTGCGCCGTTCGGGAGCGCACCTGCCCTACAAGGCCACGACCGCCTACCTCAACACGATCCGCAAGAGCGACGAGGAGCGGATGCCGGGCGAGCCGGGTCTCGAGCACCGGATTCGCTCGATCGTGCGCTGGAACGCGCTCGCGATGGTGATGAAGGCGAACCGCGAGGACAGCGAGCTCGGCGGCCACATCTCGAGCTACGCCTCCGCCGCGACGCTCTACGAGGTCGGCTTCAACCACTTCTTCCACGCCGCGACCGAGAAGCGCGGCGGCGATCTGATCTACTTCCAGGGCCACTGCGCCCCCGGGATCTACGCGCGCTCCTTCCTCGAGGGACGCCTCTCCGAGGAGCAGCTGCTGCGCTTCCGGCGCGAGGTCGACGGCGGCGGGCTCAGCTCCTACCCGCACCCATGGCTGATGCCCGACTACTGGCAGTTCCCGACCGTCTCGATGGGGCTCTCGCCGCTGATGGGCATCTACCAGGCGCGCTTCATGAAGTACCTGCACGCGCGCGGAATCGTCGATACGACACGCCGCAAGGTCTGGGTCTTCATGGGCGACGGCGAGATGGACGAGCCGGAGGCGCTCGGCGCGATCTCTCTCGCGGCGCGCGAGGAGCTCGACAACCTGATCTTCGTGATCAACTGCAACCTGCAGCGCCTCGACGGCCCCGTCCGCGGCAATGGCAAGATCATCCAGGAGCTCGAGGGCGTCTTCCGCGGAGCGGGCTGGAACGTGCTCAAGGTGATCTGGGGCGACGGCTGGGACCCGCTGCTCGCGAAGGACAAGAACGGGATCCTGCTCCAGCGGATGGAGGAGGCGCTCGACGGCGACTACCAGAACTACAAGGCCAGGGGCGGCGCCTACACGCGCGAGCACTTCTTCGGGAAGTACCCCGAGCTCGCCCAGCTGGTCGCGCACCTCTCCGACGACGACATCTGGAGGCTCAACCGCGGAGGTCACGACCCGCAGAAGGTCTACGCGGCGTATGCGGCCGCCGTGACGCGCGTGGGCCAGCCGACGGTGATCCTCGCCAAGACGGTGAAGGGCTACGGACTCGGCCAGGCGGGCGAGAGCCTGAACATCGCCCACCAGCTGAAGAAGCCGACCCCCGAGGCACTGCGCGCGTTCCGCGATCGCTACCGGATCCCGATTCCTGACGCGGAGCTCGAGGAGGTCCCCTTCTACCGGCCTCCCGACGACAGCGCCGAGATGATGTACCTGCGCGAGCGTCGCGAGGCCCTCGGAGGTTTCCTTCCGAGCCGCCGCCGCTCGGCAGCGCCCCTCGAGATCCCCGGCTTCGAGGTCTTCGCTCCGCTGCTCGAGGGAAGCGGGGAGCGCGAGATCTCGACGACGATGGCCTTCGTGCGTCTGCTCACGCAGCTCACGCGCGACAAGAAGATCGCGCGCCACGTGGTACCGATCGTCGCGGACGAGGCCCGCACCTTCGGGATGGAGGGCCTCTTCCGCACCCTCGGGATCTATTCGGCGAAGGGACAGCTCTACGATCCGGTCGATGCCGACCAGGTGATGTACTACCGCGAGACCCAGGACGGCCAGATCATCCAGGAGGGGATCTCGGAGGCGGGCGCGCTGTCCTCGTGGATCGCCGCGGCGACCTCGTACAGCAACCACGGCGTCTACATGATCCCCTTCTTCATCTTCTACTCGATGTTCGGCTACCAGCGCGTCGGCGATCTGTGCTGGGCCGCCGGCGATTCGCAGGCGCGCGGCTTCCTGCTCGGCGGAACCTCGGGGCGCACCACGCTCGCGGGCGAGGGGCTCCAGCACCAGGACGGGCACAGCCACGTGCTCTTCTCGAACGTCCCGAACTGCCGCGCCTACGATCCGACCTACGCCTACGAGCTCGCCGCGATCGTGCACGACGGCCTCGAGAAGATGTACCGCGATCAGGAGAACGTCTTCTACTACGTGACGGTGCTGAACGAGAACTACGCGCAGCCGCCGATGCCCGATGGGGCCCGCGAGGGGATCGTCCGCGGGCTCTACCTGCTGCACGAGGCGGAGAAGGGGAAGCATCGCGTCCAGCTCCTCGGCTCCGGCTCGATCCTGCGCGAGGTGATCGCGGCAGCCGCGTTGTTGCGCGAAGACTGGGACGTGTCCGCCGACGTCTGGAGCGCGACGAGCATGAACGAGCTGCGCCGAGACGGGCTCGAGACCCAGCGCTGGAACCTGCTCCACCCCGAGCAGCCTCCGCGCCTGTCGCATGTCGAGCGCTGCCTCGGGCCCCGGCAGGGGCCCGTGGTCGCGGCCACCGACTACGTGAAGCTCCATGCCGACCAGATCCGCCCCTTCGTGCCGCATCGCTACGTGGCGCTCGGGACGGATGGCTTCGGCCGGAGCGATACGCGTCGCCAGCTCCGGAGCTTCTTCGAGGTGGACCGGCGCTGGGTGGCCGTCGCCGCGCTCAAGGCGCTCGCCGACGAAGGGGAGATTCCCGCGCGCAGGGTGGCAGAAGCGCTCTCGCGCTACGGCGTCGATCCGAAGAAACCGAACCCGCTCCAGGTCTAGGAGGACCCGCTCGCGATGGCGTCGGAGCGCGCGGTACATGTACCCGACATCGGCGATTTCGACGACGTCGACGTGATCGAGGTGCTCGTGGCGGCGGGCGAGCACGTCGAAGCCGAGCAGTCGCTGGTGACCCTCGAGAGCGAGAAGGCGACGATGGAGATCCCGTCGCCGGCGGCGGGCGTCGTCAAGGCGCTCCACGTCGCCGTCGGCGACAAGGTGAGCGAAGGCTCGCTGATCCTGACACTCGAGGTCGAGGGCGCGGCGCACGGGGCCGCAAGCGCGCCCGAGCCGAAGGCGCCGGCGCCGCCGCCTGAGCCGGCCGCGCCAGCGGCTCCTGTGACGCCCGCGCCGTCGGCGCCACTCCCGAGCACGAGCCGGGCCCACGCGAGCCCCTCCGTGCGGCGTCTCGCCAGGGAGTTCGGCGTCGATCTCTCGCTCGTGCGCGGGAGCGGGCCGAAGAGCCGGATCCTGAAGCACGACGTGCAGGCCTTCGTGCGCGACGCGCTCGCGCGCGGCGTGCCGCAGCCGGCGCAGCCCGCGGGTTTTTCGCTTCCCCCGGCACCCCAGATCGATTTCTCGAAGTGGGGGGAGGTCGAGGTGCGGCCCTTGGGCAAGCTGCGGCGCGTCGCCGCGCGCAATCTGCACCGCTCGTGGCTCAGCGTTCCCCACGTGACGCAGTTCGACACGGCCGACATCACGGACCTCGAGGCCTTCCGACTCGCCCAGGCCGGCGAGGCGAAGGCGCGCGGCACGAAGCTCACGCTGCTCGCCTTCCTGCTCAAGGCCGCGTCCGTCGTGCTCGAGCAGTTTCCCGGCTTCAACTCGTCGCTCGAGCCGGGCGGCGAGGCCATCGTCGTGAAGAAGTACTTCCACCTCGGCTTCGCCGTCGACACCGACAACGGTCTCGTCGTTCCGGTGATTCGCGACGTCGACCGCAAGGGCCTCTTCGACCTGGCCCTCGAGCTCGCGACGCTCTCGCAGAAGGCCCGCGACCGGAAGCTCTCGCTCGAGGAGATGTCGGGGGGCAGCTTCACGATCTCGAGCCTCGGCGGGATCGGCGGCACGGCCTTCACCCCGATCGTGAACCACCCGGAGGTCGCGATCCTGGGCGTGTCGAGGGCGGAGATGCGGCCGCTGTGGCGCGACGCTGCCTTCGTGCCGCGGCTGATGCTGCCGCTCTCGCTCTCCTACGACCACCGGGTGATCGACGGCGCCGACGCGGTGCGCTTCACGACGCGGATGAAGGCCGTGCTCTCCGACATCCGGAACCTGATTCTGTGACGAACGACTCGGAGCTCCGCGCGGAGGTCCTCGTGCTCGGGGCCGGCCCCGGGGGATACACCGCAGCGTTTCGCGCTGCCGATCTCGGCAAGCGAGTGCTGCTCGTCGAGCGCGACCCGACGCTAGGCGGTGTCTGTCTGAACGTCGGATGCATCCCGTCGAAGGCGCTGCTGCACCTGGCCGAGGTCGTGGTCGAAGCGCGTGCGATCGAGGCGCACGGGGTCTCCTTCGGCCCGCCGAGCTTCGACCTCGCGCGCATCCGCGCCTTCAAGGACGGCGTGGTGAAACGCCTGACCAGCGGGCTCGCCGGCCTCGCGAAAGGGCGCGGCGTCGTGGTCGTGCGCGGCAGGGGTGCGTTCACCGGGCCGAACACGCTGTCCGTCGAGGGGCCCGATGGTCGACGCAGCGTCGCCTTCGAGCACGCGATCGTCGCAGTGGGCTCGCGTCCGCTGCGTCTGCCCGGCCTTCCGGACGATCCGCGCGTGCTCGATTCGACCACTGCGCTCGAGCTCGCAGCGATCCCCGAGCGCCTGCTCGTCGTCGGCGGTGGCATCATCGGCCTCGAGATGGCGGCCGTGTACCACGCGCTCGGCTCGCGCATCACGGTGGTCGAGCTGCTGGACGAGCTCCTGGCCGGCGCCGACCGCGACGTCGTGCGGCCGCTCCACAAGACGCTCGAGTCGCGCTACGAGAAGATCCTGCTCGGAAGCAGGGTCGGCTCGGTCGAGGCCCGCAGCGACGGCCTGCATGTCGCGCTCGAGGGCCGGAAGGAAGCCTCGTTCGAGCGCTTCGACGCGGCGCTCGTGGCGGTCGGGCGCCGCCCGAACGTCGACGGGATCGGGCTCGAGGCGGCCGGTGTCGAGCTCGACGGCGCGGGCTTCGTGCGGGTCGACGTTCAGCGGCGCACGCAGAGCCCGCAGATCTTCGCGATCGGCGACGTCGCCGGGCCGCCGATGCTCGCCCACAAGGCCATGCACGAGGGCAAGGTGGCGGCCGAGGTGATCGCGGGGCTGCCCGCGAGCTTCGACTCCGCAGCGATCCCCTCGGTCGCGTACACCGATCCCGAGGTCGCCTGGACGGGCCTCACGGAGACCGCGGCCGACGAGCGCGGCATCCCGGTGCGCAAGGCCGTCTTTCCGTGGTCCGCGAGCGGACGCGCGCTCGGCATCGACCGCAGCGAGGGTCTGACGAAGCTGCTGCTCGACCCGGAGAGCGGGCGCATCCTCGGCGCCGGCATCGTCGGGCGCAACGCCGGCGAGCTCGTCGCCGAGCTCTGCCTCGCGATCGAGATGGGCGCCGACGCCGAGGACCTGGCCCTCACGATCCACCCGCATCCCACGCTTTCCGAGACCGTCGGGCTCGCCGCCGAGGTGGCGGCCGGGACGGTCACGGACCTCCCGCCGAAGCGGGGCTGAGCTCCGGAACGGGTGCGAGCACTCGCCCCCGCGGGTGTTTTTCGGGATTCACAGCAGAAACTTTCCGGGCGAGGGAAAACTTCTTCCGTGCGCGGGCCCTAGGCAACCGGGCTCGAAACTTCCCCCACTCATTGAAATCGTAGAGTTACACGCCGCGGGGAGTTTCTTTTCCGGCCGGCGCTGAATTTGCATCCCCTCCGGCTGTAGAGATGCAGTAGAGTTGCAGCGTACTCAGCTGCGTAGGCTTGGCCGCATGACCAGAGAGGGACGCCACGGATGCGTAATCGACCGAATCTGATCAGTTTCGCGTCAGTGCTGCTGTTGGGGCTTTCGATGGCGGCGGGCGCGAGCGCCGATCAGACCTTCAACGTCCTCGTCGACGATGCTGTCAACAGCGTCTCCGTGGTGCAGGTAGTGGGCGCTCCGGGCTGTGAATGGGGCAATCCCTCGGGTAGTAGTTGCCTCAGCGAGCCGCTCGCGATCGACTCGGCGAGCATCACGCTCGACGACGGCGGCAGCATGCTGCTCGATCTCAGCGTCCACGCCGCGGGGCCGGGAACCGTCGAGTTTCTCCCCGGCGGCTACAACGGCTACGACAAGATCGTCTTCACCGATGTGGCCTTCCAGAGCAGCGGCCCGGCGCTTCTCGGGGCGGGTGGATCCTTCAACATCGATGGCGTCGTCACCGCGAGCAAGCTCGAGATCTTCTTGACCGGTGGGCTGGGG
>CAYPSI010000301.1:0-23365 GCA_964413375.1 uncultured Spirochaetales bacterium
CGTGCTCGACCAGCCGTGTGTAGAGCGGCGGCGCCGCGGCCTCGGAGGCGACCACGCGTTCGGCGAACACGAACTCCTTGGTGGGAATGCCCACGACCGCCACGCGACAGCGCACAGCGCAGCGCTCAGCGGCGAGCGCGAGTGAGCTGAGCGCGATCCGGATGCCCTCCTCCACGCGGGGATCCGTCGGGTCGAGTAGCGCGGCCCGCGCGGCCGGAGTGAAGATGGTAGCGGCGACTGCGTCGCGGAACGCGAAGAGCAGGTCCGGGTCGGCGGATGCGACCTGCTCCGCGTAGTGTTCCCAGGGTCTGCGGCTGGCCGTCGCGAACGCAGCGGTCGGCGGCGACGCGAGGCGCGCCAGCGCCCGGGCGAGTCCGAAGAGCCGCGAGTGCAGCTCGATCGGATCGCTGACGCCATCGCGAAGGGCCTGACGGACGCGACCCCGCCGCGCTGCGCCGGTGGCGCGCCAGGCCTCGGCGAGGTCGTCCCGTTGCGCCGCGGCCGCGGCCAGCGCGCTACGCCGGGATGCATCGGGCAGAAGCTCCGGAGCCAGCCCCCGCTCGTGGACGGCGAAGTAGGCGTCTGCGAGATCGTTGCCGGCGTAGAGACCCACCAGAACGAGCTCCGGAGCGAGCTCCATCGCGTCGTCCACCAGGCGCAGGTATTGAACCGGCCCGTAGCCCCCGAGCGCGAGATTGTAGCTGCTGCGTCCCAGCTGCCGACCCAGGCGCTGGGGCCAGGCATCCTCGCGTCGCACCTCGTCGCCGTAGGTCTGCGAATCCCCGATGGTCACGATCGCGGCGCGCTCCGGTCGAGCTTCGTTGCGCCAGCCCGCGACGTCGTGATCGGGAAGTGCGGGGTTGGGGCGCGTGCCGAGCCGCGCATCGGGCAGCGTGCGCTCGAGGCCGGGGGAGAGCAGCCGATCGACCCGCTCGCTGCTCCACGCGGCCAGCTGCAGCAGCAGCTCGAGTACGAGGACGACCCCCAGCGCACTGGCGCACCCGAGTGCGACGCGCCGGCGCAGTGTCGGTCCGAGCGTGCGTTCCTGCATCCCGGACTCCGCGATCGGCTACGCGTCCGAGCTGGCGCCGAGCTTGCGCGTGCGGCGGCGCGCGGCGAGCTCGGGGGCCTCGCGCAGGCAGGTGGCAAGCACCTTGAGCGAGGTGGCGAAGGCGCGAAGGCCCGTGCGGTGCAGCTCGGCCCCCACCTCGCCCACCTCGGGAAAGCCGCGCTCGTCGGGAACGAGCTGCTCCCAGTTCGCGAAGAGGCGCCCCCACTCGCTCGCCATCACCTCGGCCATCTGGCGCTTCGCGACGAAGGGGTACCAGAAGGAATCGTGGTAGGCGACGCTCGCGAGGTAGGCCCAGGGTGCCAGCACGGTCTTCAGCGACCATTCGATCGGCTTCTTGAGCCTCCCCCAGTAGATCTTGTGCTGCATCCGCGAGGCGAAGGTCATCTGCTGGTAGGGGCCGACGAAGCTCCAACGCTCGCTGGCCGCGTCCAGGTCGCCCACGATCTCGATCTCGCGCGGGTCGCCGCAGCCGAGCCCCTGCTCGTGCGCGAGCCGGATGAAGCGGATCGCGAGCGGATCGAAGCCCATCAAGCGCGCCGCGACCGCATCGATCGCCACCTGGTCGGCGGAGGCCAGGATCACGTTCTTCACGTGCGGGATCATGCAGCGCGGGCCGGGGCCGTCGCCCGCGAAGGTGCCGTCCATCACCGCGAAGATGCCCGGGTGGATGCGTTTCTGGATGCGCAGCAGGTCGACCAGTGTCTCGTGGATCACCGGATGGGTCCAGTGGCGCCGCTCGTTGAGCAGCCCGCCGAAGGCGTTCTTCATCGCGCCGGTCGTGGTGGTGAAGACGTGGGTCTTGACCGTGGGCAGGTGCACGATGTTCTCGCCGATGAAGCGCTTCGGGATCGAGAAGCCTTCGGGGTAGACCTCGTTCAGCACCAGGAAGCGATCCGCGAGGTCGCCCACGGCGTCGCGCACGTGGACCCACTCCTCGCCCTCATAGAGATGGACGTTGCGTAGACCGTGAGACTCGACGACCGGGAGATGCTTGTTCTCGCGCTCGCCGAGGTGGGCGTCGATCACGACCGTCCGGTTGTGACAGGCGTGGAGATGGGCGGGATCCCAGCCGTCGGCCCGCATCGCGCGGATCACGCCCTCGAGCTGCCAGGGCGTGGTCGAGCTCGCGGGGTAGAAGAAGTGCCAGGAGATGTTGATCTTGAGCGCGGTGTCGGTGCGCGGGGCGAGGGCCTGCTGGTAGCCCCCCAGCTGGAGCAGGCGATGATAGTCCTCGAAGACCGTGCGCGGCGTCGTGCGCAGCACGGCGACGCGCGCTCGCGCCATGCGGCTACTCGACCGTGATCCGCGCCGTGCGGATCACGAGCTCCTCCTTCGTCTGCCCCGAAGGCGATCCCCGGCGCTCGAGCTCCTGGAGGGTTCCCATGCCCTCCACGACCTCGCCGAAGAGCGTGTGCTTGCCGTCGAGCCAGGGCGTCTTGACGAAGGTCAGGAAGAACTGGCTGCCGTCGGTGCCGGGGCCGGCGTTCGCCATCGAGAGGAGTCCACCCTTGTCGTGCTTCAGCTTCGGATCGAACTCGCCGGCGTACTGGTAACCGGGACCGCCGGTGCCGCGGCCGAGGGGATCGCCACCCTGCGCCATGAACCCCGGGATCACGCGATGGAAGGAGGTTCCATCGAAGAAGCCGAGCTCCGTCAGGTAGATCGTGCTCGAGACGTGCATCGGCGCCGTCTGGGGCAGGAGCTTCACCTTCACGTTTCCGACGTTCGTGTCGAGGCTCCAGTAGTAGGTCTGCGCGGGATCGAAGCTCGCCTTGGGCGGCCTCGGAAGCTTCGTCTTCCAGCCGGGCTGGCTCTTGTCGATCTTCTGCAGCGCGATGAATTCCCGGAGCGTCTCGGTAGCCATCTTCCCCCCTTTGGCGCCCGCGTCCTTCGCTACTCCGGCCGGCTCCTCGGCCTGACACGCGAAGGCCAGCCACAGCGAGGCGGCGGCGAAGAGCGCGACAACCGGCGAACGCGTCCAGTGCGACGAGAGCATCGATGCAGATCCTCCGCGGGCTTGCGATGCTGCGGAGAGTAATGCAGACGCTGTATTTTGCCTATGGCTCGAACCTGGCTCGCCGTCGCATGGGCGAGCGCGTTCCCGGTGCGCGGGCCCACGGCCGCGCGCGACTCGAGGGCTGGCACCTCGTCGCCGATAAACCGGGGCGCGACGGCAGCGCGAAGCTGAACCTCGTGCGCGAGAGCGGGAGCCACGTCTGGGGAGCGGTCTGGACGCTTCGGGAAGAGGATCTGAGCGCTCTCGACCGCTTCGAGGGCGGCTACTCGAGGGTCGCGGTGACCGTCACGGCCGACTGGGGCCCCCTTGCTGCAACCACCTACGTCTCGGCGCTGCGCAGCGCGGAGACGGGCCTCGAACGCGGCTACAAGGAACTGCTGCTGGAAGGCGCCCGAGAGCACGGGCTCCCCCTGGAATGGATCGCATTCCTCGCTTCGCTGGCCTAGCTCAGCCTCGAAAGGCTTCGACCGGCTCGAGGTTCGCGGCGCGCAGCGCCGGATAGGCGCCCGATACGAGACCGATCACGCCGCCGACCAGTGGCGCGAGAAGCGGTGCGATCGGGTCCAGCACCGGGGTCCAGACCTGATAGGCGGAGACGCCGACCACGATCAGGACGCCGACGCTCGCGCCGATGATGCCGCCGATCACGCCCATCGAGGCGCTTTCGAACAGGAACTGGGCGGCGATGTGCCCGCGCGTGGCCCCGATCGCGCGGCGCAGGCCGATCTCGCTGGTCCGCTCCATCACCCCGACGAGCGTGATGTTGGCGATCCCGATCGCGCCGACCACCAGCGAGAGCCCGCCGAGCAGCAGGAACATCACGGAGAGGTCCGTCTGCACCTCGTCGCGAACGCGAGTCGGCTCCTGCGGAACCTTGATCTTCAGCGTGCGCGGATCGTCTGGCCGCAGCGCCGCTGGCGTCTGATCCGCAATCAATCGCGCCGCGCCGATCCGCGTCTCGACCACCACCTCACCGGGGCCGGTCAGCCCGAAGTACTGGCGTGCCGTGCCCTCCGGGATCACCGCGGCAGCGAGCAGCTCGGGCTTGCGGCGGACGTCCTTCAGGATTCCGATCACCAGATAGAGATGGTCGCCGATCGAGACCGCCGGGAGCTGTTCGAGGCCCACGATGCCGAGCCGGAGCGCCGCATCCGGGCCCAGCACGACGACCCGCTCCGCCCGGTCCGAGTGACCTAGATCCGGCAGGCGACCCGTGCGCAGCTCGGCGCGCACCGCCTGAAAAAGATCGGGCGACGCGGCGAGCACGGAGAGCTTGAAGGCGCTCTGGTTCAGCGGGTCTCTCACCGGTGACGAGCTCACCAGCGCGTTGCCGACGTCGACCTCGCTGAGCGTTCCCGCGGCCACCACGCCGTTGAGGCGCCGAAGACGCGTCGGCGCGTCCCAGGGAATCGCTTTCGGATCGACGGTCCCCGTCGTCCGACCGGGTCGGGCGGTGACGAAGAGCTCCGTCGCGGCGAGCTGGTCGAACTGCGTGATGATCCGGTTTCCGGCGGTACGGGTGAGGCCCACGGTCGCCACGAGCGCGGTAATCCCGATCACCACGCCGAGCACCGTGAGCAGCATCCGCACCGGCCGCGCGAACATCCCGGCGAGTGCCTCGTCCAGCAGATCGCGCAGCGTGATTCCGGATCGCTCGACCCTCGTGTCGACGGCCGGCGCCGAAACGCCGGCCGAAGGCTTTCGACCGTTCCCGTTGGCGAGATCCCTCAACGAGCCGTCGACGATGTGGACGCGTCGCTCCGCCCGCTGGGCGATCTCCTCGTTGTGGGTGACCATCACCAGCGTGAGCCCTTCGCGATGCAGCTGCTCGAAAAGCTCGAGGACCGCCGCAGAAGACTTCGAATCCAGGTTTCCGGTCGGCTCGTCGCAGAGCAGAAGACTCGGAGAGCCGACGAGCGCACGCGCGATCGCCACCCGCTGACGCTCGCCGCCCGAGAGCTTTCCGGGGAGGAAGTCCGCGCGGTGAGCGAGCCCGACCCGCTCGATGCTCGCGAGCGCGCGCTCCCGCCGACCGCCGATGGGCTGCTTGCGGTACACCTCCGCGAGCATCACGTTCTCGAGCACGGTCCGATAGGGCAAGAGGTGGAAGGCCTGGAATACGAAGCCGATGCGTCGGCTCCGCAAGGCCGCACGCTGATCGTCGCTGAGCTTCGCGGTGTCGATGCCGTCGATGAGGTAGCTGCCGCTCGTCGGGCGATCCAGGCAGCCGATCACGTGCAGAAGCGTCGACTTTCCGGCCCCGGAGGGGCCGGTAATCGCCAGCCACTCGCCGCGTTCCACGCGCAGGTCCACGTCGACGAGCGCCTGCACGACCGGCTCTGCTCCGTACTGCCTCCAGACCTTCCGGAGATCGAGTACCGGGGGCGACGGCGCAAGGTCCTGCGTGCTCATCGGATGCCTAGAGCTGCTCCGGGTTCTCGTATCCGACGACGACGAGACGTCCGGGCGCGAGCGTCTCGCCGACAGAGGTGACTTCGACGAAGCCGTCGGCGGAGAGCCCTGGCTCGACCACGAGGTACTCGAGGGCGCCGTCCTTCTCGACCTGCACTCGCGAGGTGCCGTCCGCAGCGAGCGACAGCGCACTGATCGGCACGACGGTCACGGCGCCGTCGGTCGACTCGATCGGGATCGTCAGGCGCAGCGAGAAGCCCTGAAGCGGCATCGGCGTCTCCGCGACCCGAACCTCGAAGTAGATGTGGTAGCCGTCGACGCCGTTCGTGCCGGGGGTAGCCGCGAGGAAGGTGACGACGCCCTCGACGTCGATCCCCAGGGCCTGCTCGTCGATCGCGACCGGCATGCCGAGCTTCACCAGCGGTGCGGTGTCGAGGGTGAGGCCCCCGTCGACCACCAGCTGATTGTCCGTCACCGACATGACCGGACCACTGGCCACGTTGCCGACGAGGCTCGTGAGCGCCTCGACCCGGACGGGAAGTGCCGGAAGGAAGAGGATCTCGTCGGCCGGAACCTGCACGCCGAGTCGGCTCTTCGCGAGCTTCAGGTCGCCGGCGAGCGCAGCGGCCCGGTCCGCCGCCAGCCGGGCATCGAGATTGGCGACCTTCTGTGCGTCGAGCGCCGCCTGGACCGCGAGCTCACCGGCCAGTCGGATGGACCGGACGGCCGCCTTCGCCAGCTCGAGCTGCTGCGCGTTCAGCGTGGCGTCGCGTTCCGCCGCCTGGATCGCGAGCCTGCCCTCCACCTCGCTCACCTGCGCGGCTGCACGCGCCAGCGCCAGCTTCGCATCGGCGGCGGCGCGGACGCTCTGCGGCTGTCGAGGATCCAGCACGACGAGGGCCCTGTCCGCGATCGACGCCGCGACATCGGCCCTCGCGGCCGTCGCCGCGTGCGTCGCCCGGGTGCGCTCGGATTCGACCGCGAGCGGCGCGCTGCTTCCGGGCGCTGCCACCAGGCGCGACTGGTCGGCGACCCGGGCGGCGAGCTCGGCGCTGGCGAGTCGAACATCGTGCTCCGCGCTGGCACGTGCGGCCTCGACGGAGAGCGCGGCTGCGGCGGCGGTCGCCGATGCGGCCAGCTCGAGCTTCATCGCCTCGCCCAGGTCCTGTTCGAGAAGACGCAGCTGTGCGATCTGCTCGGGAGTCGGGACGAAGGGCTCCCAGTCACCTGCCTGGTACCACTGGCCCACTGCGGCGGAGGTCCGCGGGTCGTAGCTCCCATCGATCGGACCCGGGTCGAAGCCCAGGCGCGCGAGCGCCTGCTCCAGCTGGCGGACGTCCTCGCCGGAAGTGCCGGGGACGAGGTCGCGGAACGCCGGGGTCTGGCCCTGGAGGACGAGCAGCGGCCGGCCGGAGGCGGTGAGGATCACGCCGCCCTCGGCGATCTGCGCGTTCAGCAGCGGCAGCGTGGTGATCAGCCCCGGGTTCGGCTTCAGCAGCGACGGGGCGATCGAGATCGGTTGCGGCAGACCGAAGCGCGCGGTGCCGCGGGTCACCACGTTGGCGCTCAGCACGCGCTGCTCGACCGGTACCAGGATCGGCGACGGCTTGGGCGGCGCGGTTCGGGCGGCCGCATCGGCCGGGGATTCGATGCTCGAGCCGGCGAGCCATCCCCCGGCCAACGCAATGCCCACACAGCCCAGCACCCACCAGAGGACGCGGATTCGGTTCATGCTCATGCTTCGGACCTCATTCCACCCTTCGAGCGTAGAGCTCCCTCTCGATGCGATCTTCGACGGGATCGAGCAGCTTCACTTCCAGCTCGAAGCTCGTCACCGCGAGCCTGCGTTCGTAGTTCTGGAGCTCCTCGAGGGCGGCCAGCTGCTCCGGCGAGAGCTCCTCGAGCGGAACCGTGCTCCCGCCGGTGATCGCATCCAGGCGCTGCCAGATCTCCACTTCGAGCTCATCCGGATTCTCGTTGTCGAAGCCCGCGGCGCGCATGGCCGCGGCGTACTCGCGGCGCGCGGCCTTCATGCGCGGGTCTCTCGCGATCAGCGCGTCCTTCGGGTTGTAGTAGCTCGACGAGAGCTGCTCGGGCGCGAAGACCTTCTCGATCGCCGCGCGCGTGCAGCCCCCGCAGCGGGAGAAGTCCTCCGCGTCGAGCGCGATCGCGAAGGTGGAATCGCTGTGATCCCCGAAGAGCGTGCGGCTGTACGCGATCTGATCGGCGGGCGCGAGGCTCTGGAAGATCTGGACGTTCCGACGGCCGAGACCGATCCGGCCCGGGCTGTAGCCCGTCGCGGCCTGGGGCGCCTGGCCGGTGTAGTACGTCGAGATGCCGAAGCCGAACTTGGCGGCGAAGTCCTTCTCTTCGAGCCCGGGAAGCGATTTATCGGACTTCATCCCACGGCGCACCGTCTCGGCATCCACGGCGATGTACTCGAAGCCCTGCGTGCGCATGCACGTGGCGATCAGGGCTTCCACCCTCTCGATGTTCTGGACCAGCTCCCTCGCCGTCAGGCCGAACTCCTCCGGGCCCTCGCTGGCGGGTGCAGCGGCACCCGCGCTTCCGGAGAACAGCAGCATCGCGACGACCGCCCTCACCGCACCCGAAGCAAACATTGATCCATCTCCGCATCGCCCCTCCGCAGCCGCGGAGGAGGAATCGTGAAAGGGAGTGTGCCCGTGCTCCTGGCTCGAGGACCGGATCTCCCGGTTGACACACATGATTATGTCAGAAAGAAGCGCGCGGAGACAATCGCGATGGTGCGCCGCATCGCCTCGGTCCGTGCGCTTCGCGACGCGTCTCGCGCCGGACGCTGCGATCGACACGCGGCTTCCGACATCCGTTCCGTCGTTCGCCGGATTCTTCGCCCGCTGGAAGTTCACCGCGCCGACTCTGCGCTTGTGCATCGAGTTGCCTTCGAGTTGCCTTCGAGCTGCCGCTCCCCAGTGCCCAGCCGGCGGCAAAGATTACGCAAGAAGTCCTTGAAATTCTTGACGAGTTTCCGTTTGCCGCTGATATGATTGGCGCGTTCTGCTGGGTACGAGGCGCTGGATCCGATGTTGAAGCTCCACCAGCTCGGGTTTTCGAATGGACGACTGCACCGTCGCGCCCCGCCCTCAGCCAGCAAGGTTCTGCGTGCGCGCGAAGCGTCGAGATCGGCGAAAGGGGCCTCCGCCCGCGCGGGCGAGATCCGCGTCGCGTCGGTCACGCCGAAGCGCCCGCACCCGCCTCTCGTTCACGCCATAGAGTTCACCACGTCTCTCACGGAATCGGTGACAGACCCGAGGAGGTTCACGCCATGATGCGTCGGATTATCGCGTGGAGCATGCAGCTTCGGCTTCTGATGGTTGCGGCCTCCGCGGTGTTGCTCTTCATCGGCGTCACACAGCTTCGCCACATGCCGATCGACATCGTGCCGGAGTTCACGCCGCCGCGCGTCGAGATCCAGACCGAGGCGCTCGGACTTTCCGCCGCCGAGGTGGAAGCCATGATGACGGTTCCCTTCGAGGCGGACATGTTGAACGGAGCGCCCTGGGTGAAGCGGATCCGCTCCGAATCGATTCCGGGGCTCTCGTCCATCGTCCTCGAGTTCGAGCCGGGAACGGATCCCATGATTGCCCGGCAGATGGTGCAGGAGCGCACGGTGGGCGTGTTCGCGCTGCCCGGCGTGGCGAAGCCCCCTGTCATGCTGCAGCCGGTCTCGTCGACGAGCCGCTTCCTGAAGATCGGGGTCACCTCGGACACCCGGTCGCTGATCGACCTCTCGGTGCTCGCCCGCTGGACGATCGTGCCCCGCCTGATGGGCGTCCCAGGCGTGGCCAACGTGTCGATCTGGGGCAACCGCGGCAAGCAGCTGCAGGTGCACGTCGAGCCCGAGAGGCTCCACGCCGCCGGCGTCAGTCTGCATCAGGTGATCGAGACCGCCGGCAACGCGCTCTGGGCGTCCCCGCTGAGCTTCCTGAACGCCTCGACGCCCGGTACCGGGGGATGGATCGAGACCCCCAACCAGCGCCTCGGCATCCAGCACCTCCAGCCGATCTCGACGCCGGAGGATCTCTCGAAGGTCACCGTCGCGGGCACGAACATGAGTCTGGGCGAGGTGAGCGTGGTCGTGGAGGACCACCAGCCGCTGATCGGCGATGCCGTCGTCGAGGACGCAACGGCGCTGATGCTCGTCGCCGAGAAGCTTCCCTGGGCCAGCACCGTCGACGTCACGCGGGGCGTGGAGCAGGCGGTCCATGCCCTGCAGCTCGGGTTGCCCGGCGTCCAGATGGATACCACCCTCTTCCGCCCCGCGACCTACCTCGAGCTGGCGGTCGAGAACCTCTCTCGCACGCTGCTCGTCGCCTTCGCACTCGTGGTCGTGGCGCTCTTCGGCCTGCACTTCCACTGGCGCGTCGCGCTGATCAGCAGCCTGGCGGTGGTGCTCTCCTCCCTGGCCGCCGGAACGGTGCTCTACCTGCGCGACGTCCACATCGACATGATGCTCATCGCCGGGCTGATGGTCGCCCTCGCTGCCCTCATCGACGACGCCATCATCGACATCCAGAACGTGGCAAGGCGGCTTCGCGAGCAGCGAAACACCGCCAGATCCAGCGCGATGCTGATCTTCGAGGCCACGCTCGAGATGCGCAGCCCGATCCTCTACGCGACCCTGATCGCCCTGCTCCTGGTCGTACCCATCTTCTTTCTGGAGGGCGTCTGGGGAGCGCTGGTGCAGCCGATCGCCGTCTCGTACGCGATCGCGCTGCTCGCTTCGATGCTGGTCGCGCTGACGGTGACGCCGGCGTTCTGCCTGCTGCTGCTGCGCGACGTCCGACTCCCGGAACGCGAGTCGCCGATCGTGAACGCGCTGCGGGGCGTCTTCGATGGGCTCCTCGCGCGCAGCACCGGCGCCGCGGGCCCCGCAGTGCTGGGCGCCGTCGCTGCGGCGGGCGCCGCAGTGCTCGCCGTCCTCGTGGCGTTCCCGGTGTCCGAGCAGTCCCTGCTGCCGCAGTTCCGCGAGCGGGACATCCTGGTCGAGATGGAAGGGCCACCCGGCACTTCCGATACGGAGATGGCGCGGATCGCCAGCCGGGCCAGTCGCGAGCTGCGCGCGATTCCGGGCGTCCGGAACGTGAGCGCGCACGTGGGCCGCGCGATCATGTCGGACCGGGTGACCGACGTCGATGCCAGCGAGCTCTGGGTCAGCATCGATCGCACGGCCGACTACGACGCGACGCTGTCCGCCATCCAGGAGATGGTCTCCGGCTACCCCGGTATGGACGTCGACGTCGACACCTACCTGACAGAGCGCATCCGGGACGAGGCGGAGCTCGACGACGAGTTCGTCGTGCGCGTCTATGGAGAGGATCTGGACACGCTCCACCGCAAGGCGGAGGAGGTGCAGCAGGTGCTCGCGCGCATCGACGGCGTCGTCGATCCGAAGGTCGAGTACGAGCCCGAACACCCGACCCTCGAGATCCGGGTGGACCTCGACAAGTCGATGCAGTACGGCCTCAAGCCCGGTGACGTGCGCCGGGCGGCGACCACGTTGCTTTCGGGCATCGAGGTCGGGAGCCTCTTCGAGGCGCAGAAGGTCTTCGATGTGGTGGTCTGGGGAAGCCCCGGGGTCCGCGGGAGCCTGAGCGACATCGAGAGTCTCCTGATCGACACGCCTGCGCGTCCGGGGCAGTTCATCGGCGATCAGGTGCGCCTCGGCGACGTCGCCGATCTGCGCATCGTTTCGGCTCCCAAGGTGATCCATCGCGAAGCGGTAGCTCGCTACGTCGACGTGAACGCGCAGCTTCGAGGCCGGTCCATCAGCTCCGCCTCCGCCGAGGCGGAGACGCGAATCCGGAGCGGGGTCGAGTTCCCGCTCGAGTTCCGGGCGGAGGTACTCAGCAGCTACGCGGAGCGGATCGCCTCCACGAATCGCGTGCGGGCCTTCGCGATCGCGGCAGCGATTGCGATGTTCCTGGTGTTGCAGGCGACCTTCGGGAGCTGGGGGCTGGCGGGCCTCTTCCTGCTGGCCCTTCCCGTCGCAACACTCGGCGGATTGCTGAGCGGCCTGGCGAGCGGCGCGGCGCTCTCGCTCGGCGCGATCCTCGGATGCGTGGCGGTCTTCGGGATCGCGCTGCGCAACGGCCTCACGCTGATCTGGCACTACCGGCAGCTCGAGAAGGAGCTGGGGGAAACGACCTCGCCGGCGCTCGTGCTGCGCGGAACCAGGGAGCGCTTCGTGCCGATCGCGATGACCGCGATCGTGACGGGGCTGGCCTTCCTGCCCTTCGCGTTCTCCGGCGGGTCCGCCGGCCACGAGATGCTGCAGCCGATGGCCGTGGTCGTGCTGGGCGGCCTGGTCTCGGCCACGCTGGTCACCCTGCTCGTCGTGCCGTCCCTGTACCTGCGTTTCGGCGCCAACGCTGAGCCTGCCATCCTCGTCGAGGAGGAGCCCCGGCGGCTGATCGCCTAGCCGGGATCGCCGCGAACTCTCCTCGACGACCAAGCAAGAAAAGGAGCCATCCAGATGCACCCCCTGATCCGACGCCTCACCTTGACGGGGATGATCGTCTCCGTCCTGCCCCTCGCGGCGTGCTCGCAGCACGACTCCCACGCGGCACATGGGGACCAGCCGGCCCAGGTCGACAAGATCGATGGGTCGGAGCTCAGCCGGGTGACCCTGACCGAGAAGGCGGCCGAGCGCATCGGCCTCGAGACCGCCTCGGTCCGGGAGCAGGAGCTGAACGGATCGATGCGCAAGCTGGTTCCCTACTCGTCGTTGATCTACGACCCGAAGGGTCGGACCTGGATCTACACCAGCCCGCAGGCCCGCACCTTCGTCCGCCAGCAGGTGGAGGTCGACACGATCGACGGCGACTGGGTGCTGCTCATCGACGGGCCGCCGGTGGGAACCGAGATTGCGTCGGTGGGTGTGGCCGAGATCTACGGGGCAGAGACCGGTGTCGGCCACTAGGCCGCGCTAGCGGGGTCCGCGATGCTGCGCTTCATCGTTTCGAAGAGCCTGAAGTTCCGCTACCTGGTGGTGGCGATCGCCGTAGGCATGATGTACTTCGGCTCGGGGCAGCTCCGCCGCATGCCGGTGGACGTCTTCCCCGAGTTCGCGCCGCCCCTCGTGGAGATCCAGACCATCTCCATCGGACTCGCTCCGGTCGAGGTGGAGAGCCTCGTCACGATTCCGCTGGAACAGGCCCTGGCGGGCGTGCCGGGGCTCGAGATCATGCGCTCGAAGTCGGTTCCCGACCTCTCGGCGATCAAGATGATCTTCGAGCCCGGAACCGACCTGCTGAAGGCGCGCCAGGTGGTGCAGGAGCGCGTCGCCATGGTGACGCCGCAGCTGCCGACCTGGGCGGCTCCGCCGACCATGCTGCCGGCGCTCTCGGCCACCAGCCGCATGATGAAGATCGGGATCTCGTCGAAGACCCGCTCCCTGATGGACCTCTCGATGATCGCCTACTGGACGATCCGGCAGCGCCTGCTGACCGTACCCGGCGTGGCGAACGTCCCCATCTGGGGGGAGCGCCTCCAGATGTTCCAGATCGAGGTCGATCCGGAGCGGATGCGACGCCACGAGGTGTCGGTCGACGAGGTCATGGAAGCGGCGGCGGGCGCCCTGGACGTCGGCATGCTCCAGTACTCCGAGGGGCACCACATCGGCACCGGAGGCTGGCTCCAGACCCCGAACCAGCGGCTCCCGGTCCGGCACGTCCTGCCCTTCGTCGCCAGATCCGACGCGGTGACGCCGGATCTGATGGCCAACGTCGTCCTCCGGCCGCAGAACGGCAACGGGCGCCCGCTGCTGCTCAAGGACGTGGCCGAGGTCGTGATCGATCACCAGCCGATGATCGGGGACGGCATCGTCAACGATGGCCCCGGTCTCCTGCTCATCGTCGAGAAGTTCCCCTGGGGCAACACGCTCCAGGTGACGAAGGACGTGGAGGCGGCGCTCGATGCGCTGCGCCCGGGTCTCCCGGACGTGGAGATCGACAGCGCGATCTTCCGGCCCGCCACCTTCATCGAGATGTCGATCGAGAACCTCACGGTGGCGATGATCATCGCCGCCATCCTCGTGACGGTCGTGCTGCTGGCGTTCCTCTACGAATGGCGTACGGCGTTCATCTCCTGCACGGCGATCCCGCTCTCCCTGATGGCCGGCGGGATCGTTCTCTACCTGCGGGGCGCGACGATCAACACGATGGTCCTGGCGGGGTTCGTGATCGCCCTCGGTGCCGTCGTCGACGATGCCATCGTCGACGTGGAGAACATCGTGCGGCGCCTGCGCGAACACCTCAGGAAGGGCGGCAGCGTGCTCATGCTCGGGAAGATCATCCTCGAGGCGTCCTTCGAGGTCCGCCACGCCATCATCTTCGCGAGCCTGATCGAGATCATGGCGCTGGTCCCGGTCTTCTTCATGGAGGGCCTCTCGGGCGCGTTCTTCAAGCCGCTCGCCTTGTCCTATTGTCTGGCGATCGCGGCGTCCACCGTCGTCGCGCTCACCGTCACGCCCGCGCTGAGCTACATCCTGCTGCGAAACGCGCCGCTCGCGACGCGGTCCACCTCACCGCTCATGCGCTGGCTGCATCGCGGCTACGATGCGCTGCTCTCGCGGATCGTCCGTACGCCGCGTCCGGCGTACCTGACCGTCGGTGTGATCGCGCTCGCCGGCGTCCTGGTCATTCCCCGGCTCGGGCAGGAGCTCCTGCCGTCCTTCAAGGAGCGGGACTTCCTGATGCACTGGCTGACCAAGCCCGGCACCTCCTGGCCGGAGATGGACCGGATCAGCATCCGGGGCTGCAAGGAGCTGCTGACGATCCCGGGAGTCCGCAACTGTGGCTCCCACATCGGCCAGGCCCTGATCATGGACGAGGTGGTGGGGATGTACTTCGGCGAGAACTGGATCAGCGTCGATCCCTCCGTGGACTACGACGAGACGCTGGGGAAGGTCCAGGCGCTGGTCGACGGCTACCCCGGGATCTACCGCGACGTGCAGACGTACCTCAAGGAGCGGATCCGGGAGGTCCTCACGGGCTCGAGCCATCCGATCGTCGTGCGCGTCTTCGGCCTCGAGCTCGACGTGCTCTACGACAAGGCGGTCGAGGTGAAGAAGGCCCTCGAGGGGATCCCCGGCATCACCAACCTGCACGTCGAGCTCTACGAGGAGATTCCGCAAGTCCAGGTCAAGGTCGACCTCGATGCGGCCCGCGCCCATGGGCTCAAGCCCGGCGACGTCCGCCGCGCCTCGGCCCGCCTGGTGGCGTCCGAGGAAGTCGGCGACATCCACATCGCCAACCGGACCTACGACGTCAACGTGTGGAGCATCCCCAAGACGCGCCACAGCCTGGCCAGCTTCCTGGACCTCCCGATCGACTTCCCCGGCGGCGGCACGGTGCCGTTGCAGGAGATCGCCGACGTCCGCGTCGATCCGACGCCGAACGTCATCAAGCGGGAGCACCTGAAGCGCCGCATCGACGTCCAGGCCGACGTGAAGGGACGCGACCTGGGCTCCGCCTATGCCGACGTCGAAGAAGCGCTACGGACGGTCGACTTTCCGCTCGAGTACCACCCGGAGCTCCTGGGAGAGTATACGGAGCGGATGGCCGCTCAGCGCAAGATCCTGACCTTCTCGATCCTGGCGATGATCGGTGTCTTCTTGATGCTGCATACCTCCTTCGGGAGTGCGCGCCTGGCGACCCTCTCCTTCCTGCTCCTGCCCTCGGCCCTGGTGGGCGGGGCGCTGGCGGCCTACGTCGGTGGCGGGGTGGTCTCGCTCGGCTCGATCGTCGGCTTCCTCACGGTGCTCGGGATCTCCGCGCGCAACGGGATCCTGATGATCAACCACTTCCAGCACCTCGAGCGCGAGGAGGGCGAGGCCTTCGGTGCGGGGCTCGTGCTGCGCGGAGCCCGCGAGCGCCTCGCGCCGATCCTGATGACGACGGCGGCGACGGGCCTCGCGCTCGTGCCCCTGGCCCTCGCCGGCCAGATTCCCGGGAACGAGATCGAGCATCCGATGTCGCTGGTCATCCTGGGCGGTCTGGTCACCTCGACCCTGCTCAACCTGTTCGTGATCCCCCCGCTGTACCTGCGCTTCGCTCGGGCGAGCGAGCTCGGCCCTGGAAGGGTGCAACATGGATGAGGCGACGCGGCGCCCCCCGGCCAGGCGTAGGGGCGATCGGATCCTCGCAGGGATGACGCTGCTGTGGGCTGCCCCCTTCGTCGCATCGGCGGCTGGCGAAGGGTCGGGTCCGTCCAGGTTCTCCACGTCGAGCGTCCACTTCGAGCAGAACGCCACGGATGGGGACGTAGAGGTCGTGTTCAGGGTGAAGGGCGGCAAGCAGGGACTGGCGAAGCTCAGCGTGGTCTCCCCGGACGGCCGCACCGTCGTCGATTTCGCGGCTCCCGACACCTCCACGCTCGGGATCCGCGAGTTCGAGTTCGAGTCTCCCGAGCCGGCGGACGTGAAAGGCCTGAAGGCGGCCTACCCGGAGGGGCCGTACCAGTTCGCCGGAGCGACGGCAGCCGGCGAGGAGCTCCGCGGCGAGTCACGGCTCAGCCACGAGCTCCCGCCCACGGCCTCCTTCCTGCGGCCCGCCGCCGGCGCGGGAAACGTCGCCGTCGCGGATCTCGAGATCGCCTGGACCCCCCCGGGCGGGAAGGTCTCCGGCTACTTGATCGAGATCGAGCAGGACGAGCTCGGCGCCCACCTGGAGGCCACGCTGCCCGGCGCGGCCACGACCTTCTCGGTACCCGACGGCTTCCTGCGTCCCGGTACGGAGTACGAGCTGGGCATCGCCACCGTGTCGGAGGCCGG
This sequence comes from uncultured Spirochaetales bacterium, assembly GCA_964413375.1. Lineage (GTDB taxonomy): Bacteria > Myxococcota_A > UBA9160 > UBA9160 > SMWR01 > CAZUYC01. Next base: position 16,315 of record CAYPSI010000301.1, read on the forward strand.
CAACGTCTCGTTCGTGGAGACCAGCTTCACCACGGCCGAGTAGGCGGAGCGACTCACCACTCGAAGGTCACCATCGAGAGGATCGCGTCGGCGGCCTTGTTGGTGCCCCCGTGACCCTTCGAGTAGTCCCAGGCGCGGGCGTACTCGATCGCGAGCCGGAGGTTCGGGAGCACCCACTCGCCCGCGCCCACGGTGACCCGGCGCCTCGGGACGAAGCCCACCCGGGCGGCGGTGAAATCGTTCGTGTTGATGCGCACCGCCCCTCCGAGGTCCCGACTCTCCGAGTAGCTCATCGACAGATAGGTCCCCTGCGCGCCGATGGACTCGACCGAGGGGTTCCAGTCGAACTGGTAGCCGAGCGAGACCTGCCAGGCCCTCGGCCGCTTGTCCTGCAGCCGCGGGGTGAAGAAGAGGGGGTCGTCGTCGATGAAGTCCGCGCTCTCGAGGGCCCCGTTCCACTCGGCCACCAGGGACACGGGACCGAGCGTCGTCTTCAGGCTCGTGGCCATCCCGGGCACGAAGCCGATGGGGTTCCGGCCGGTGTCCGGATCGCCCGCGATGAAGACCCGATAGTCGGACGCCAGGAAGTCGCTGTCGAAGACCGAGCGGTTCCACTCTACGCCGACGTCGAGCGTCCAGGGACAGAGGACCTGGAGCCAGTGGGCTTCGCCGGGCGACTCCTCCCGGTCGAAGTAGGAACGACAGGTTCCCCTGGTGCGATAGCCCGCCATGGCGCCCATGTGATGCTGGAGGTCCCACTCCCCCTGGCGCGAGAACTTCTCGAAGGCCTCGCCGTCGTAGAAGTAGACGCCCGCCGTGAAGGGAGGGCGAGCCGGGGGGCTCGGCACGAATGCCGGGGAGGGCGGCGGAGCGGGAAAGGGCCTGTAGCCGAGCCGGCGGGCGAGCCCACCGACGAGCGGAGCCACGACCAGGGGCCTCACCGCGGGCGGCGCGGCGATCAGGGTCTCCGGTGTCGGAGCCGGCGTGGGGAACTCGAAGCCGAAGAGGATCGCGTCCGCCTTGGTCTCGAAGACCTCGACGGTCAGCGGGTCGACGATGCTGAGCACGTCCGCGACGGGATCTCCCGTCGAGATTCCGAAGGGCACGACCATCCGGCCGACCCGCGCGTAGGGCCAGAACCGTTCCGTGTCGCCGAGGGTGACGAAGGCGGTGTCGAGGTTGATCTTGTCGACCGAGAACTCGTCGCCCTCGGCCGTCGTGAACACGACGTCCTGGCCGGAGTCGTACTCGAGGACGAGGCTGCTCCGGGCCCAGTCGGTCACCTGGATCTCGAGCTGCAGCTCGGCCGTGTTGACGAAGATCGACTGCTGATCGTCCCCTAGGAAGTCCTCTTCCCAGCCGGGCAGCACCTCGATGACTCCACCGAGGTCCACGAACTCGTTGATCTTCGACCCCAGACCCACGAGGGACTGCGCGATGATCGAACGCGTCGCGTCCTCGTGCGCGACCTGCGAGGTCTCGAGCTCCCCGATCCGCTGCTCGAGCCGCTCCTGCTCTCGCGCGGCCGCCGCCTCGCCCTCGCTCTTCTCGCTCTCGAGCTCCTCGAGCCGCTGTTCGAGGCGCTCGCGTTCGGGCAGGGCTTCCTCGTGGGCCGCTCGCGCGTTCTCGAGCTCCAGGACGCGCTCCTCGAGCGATCTCGCGCGGCTCGGGCCGGGGCGCGGGGGACTCGCCGCACCTTCGCCCTGCGCGGAGGAGCTCCCGGGCACCAGGAGGCAACACGTGACGAGACAACCCGCTGCGATGCGGCCCACCCATGGGAGTGCCGCGGGAAGCGAGCATGGTGACGCCGCGGTCGACGCGCACAGGCAAACCGAGCCGCAAGCTACCGGCGTACCGGGGCGACGAGATAGCGCGCCGCGAGCTCGCGCCCGGGACGGCACATCCCCACGGGGGAGCCGCCGGGGCGGGGTCCCCGCTCGTCCCGGACCTCGGCCCGGGACGCCGCGGCCCGCCTGGCGGGCGCTACCGGGCGGGGGGCTCCTCGATCTTCAGCACGCGCATCTCGTCGTCGCCGATCATGCCGACCCCGCGCGCGTACCACTTGAGGCTCAGGCCGCCGTCCAGCACGTCGTGCTCGCGGCAGTGCACGAGATCGCTGAAGCTCCGGAGCGGAGTATCGAGCTTCGCGTCGATCGCCGCGATCTCGACCCGCTCCACGGCGCCGGGCGCGTCCTCCAGGTAGAACTTGTCCCCGACGGAGGGCTTGCCCGGCATGATCAGCCCGAACTTCACGCCGTTCACGCCGGAGAGCCAGGCTCCGTCGTGGCGCACCACCTTCCCGTCCTCGTAGATGTCCACGTCCTCGCCGAAGTAGTAGACATCGCCCGTGGTCCGGTCGGTCGCGAAGTAGTTGCGCGAGATCTCGACCAGCTCGCCGTCCTCCGTCTCGCGCTCCTCCACCACCCGCGTCTCGACGCCGTCGACGACCCTGATCTCGTCCAGGACCGAGAAGACGACCGTCTCGCTGCCGTCGCTCAGGTGGATCTTGAGCCCCGGCGTGAGGGGGAAGAAGGGGTTGCTCCCGACGGGGCCGAGCTTCTGCTTGTCCACGTCGAAGCTCCGCCGCCACTCGGCATCGTCCGCCCGGCTCAGGGCTGCGACGAGTCCGGCGGCCGCGAGCAGGCAGGCCCCTCGCGCGAGCTGTCTCCCTGACACGGTCTGTCCTCCTCCCTCGGGACCTCCGGGAGGTGCCGTCCCCCTGGAGTGGTAGTGCGGTCCGCCCTCGCGGGCGACTGGACCCGGCTCAGTTCTCCGTCGGCGCGAAGTTGATCTCCTCGCCCACGTTGCCGGCGAAGTCGAGGTCGTCCAGGCGCAGGATGATGCTGCCGGGGAAGTCCGCGGGCTGTTCTGCCGGATCGGCGACGTTGACGGGGAAGAGCTCGACGCCGTCGCTGCCGTTGTTGATGAACTTGCCGTCCTCGAGCTCGAGCTCGGACACCCGGTCGGCGTCGAAGCCGTCCTCGCGGTTGTCCGCGCAGGTGATGTCCTCGATCTTCGCCTTGCGGAAGCGTTCCACCTCGATGCCGATCTCGCCGTTGCCCTTGGCGACGGTGTCCTTGATGCTCACCTTCGCGACGTACTGGTCCCTCGTCAGGTCCGGCAGGGGCGGCTCCGGCCGATCGTGACCCGAGACCTCGATGCCGCTCACCTGGTTCGCGATGAAGGTCGAGCGGCGGATCGAGAGGTCCAGCGCGGAATCCACGTCGATGCCGAAGGCGCCGTTGTTCACGCCGAGGATGTCGCGGAGGGTCGCCTGCTGCGCGCCCCTGACCCAGACCCCGTTCCCGCCGTTCAGGCTCGCCTCGACGTGCTCGACCTCCACCTCGGCGACCCCGTCCGTGTGGATCGCGTCCCCCATGCACTCGGAGTGGTTCAGGCCGAAGGCCGCCTCGCAGTCGTCCTCGGTGATCGCCTCGATCTCGGGCGCGTTCTTGATCGTGAAGTAGCGGAAGGACACCTTCTCGGCCTCGTCGGTGACGAAGAGCAGGTGGCCCCAGTTGAGCGGGTTCGCGAAGAGCTCGGCAGGGAGGTCGGCGAGGTCGAACTCGTCCGCCTCCGCCCCGATGATGTGGACGTCCTTGCGATCGCGCGTCGCTCCCCGGATGGTCAGATCCTTGTCGATCAGGACGGTGTGGGTCAGCACGTAGAGCCCGGGCTCGAGCACGAGCGTGTCGCCGGGAGCCGCCGCCTCGACCGCGTCGTGCAGCGTGTCCTCTCCTTCCTCGACCACGATCACGTTCGAGGTCAGCGCCGCGACCACGGGCTCGACCGCCTCCTGCAGCAGCTCCGCTCCGGCTGCGACGACGACTGCATCCGCGGCCCCCGCAGGCGCGGCCATCAGCAGCAACGCGCCCGCTCCAGCGACAAGGTTCGCGATCACTCCGCCTGTCCTTCGCACGACGTTCTCCTTCGGATCAGCTCCGCATCGAGGCCGCTACGCGACGCCACACGGCGGCGTGCGACCCGATCACCGGCTCCGCAACCGATTCCACTCGCGACAGAATAACATCCTCTCGCGAGAAATCTGTAGCCGGTTTTGCACGCTCGTGTCAGCCGATTCCACCGCCGGATGCGCAGCCCGCAGGCAGCGCACCGGCAAGACGCGATCCCGGCAGCCGGACCTCTCTCGGGAATCGCTGCACGGTGTCGCGCGGCGGATGCCCCGGGCGGGCCGAGCGATTGACAAGCCTCGCCGACCCTGAGAGAATCGAACGCGTTGTCGCGCACATCTTGCGGCCGGCTGCGAGCGACGCCTGGCCGCTGCTCGAGGCTCCTGCGGATGGCTTCTCGCTCGGGTCGGGTCGGCTCGCTCTCCTGGGTCGTGATCGTCCTGGCGGTGGCGCTCGGCGCCTCCCGGGCGCCGGGCGCGCCGCCGTCGGCCCCTGCGGCCGCGGCCGGACCGCAGGCGCTCCCTGGCGGCGGCTGGCTCGCGGGCGCCACGCGCCACATCGCGGAGCGGGAGTATCGGGCCAGCGCGAACGACCTGGGTCTCCAGGCTCCGAACCGACGCCACAACCTGCGCAGCTACTTCGGGCCCACGGGCGTCCGCGTGCACGACCGCACGGCGCCCGGGGCGCCCCGACTGCTGAGCCTCGAGCTCGTCGGAGTCGGGCGCGGGAAGGATCTCTCGGCCGTGCCGCCGGGCCGGGTCGTGAGCGAGGGGGCGCGGGTCGAGATCCGCCGGCCGGGCCTGGTGGAGTGGTACCTGAACTCCCGCGAGGGCCTCGAGCAGGGGTTCACGCTGGCCGAGCGCCCCGGCGGCGAGGGGCCGCTCGTGCTCGAGCTCGCGCTCGGTGGCGGGCGGCCCCGGCTCGTCGGTGCGGAGCTCCGGATCGCGACCCCCACGGGCCGCCGGCTCGCCTACGGCGCCCTGGCCGCGCAGGACGCCGAGGGCAGCGCCGTGCCCGCGCGCTTCGAATCCCGCGCGGAGGACCGGATCGCGCTCGTCGTCGACGACCGCGGCGCCCGCTACCCGCTTGCGATCGATCCGCTGCTCACCGCCAGCGCCGACGCCCAGCTCGAATCGAACGCGGCGGCAGGCAACTGCCTGGCTGGGCCTCCGACCTGTCCATTCTTCGGGGGCGCGGTCGCCTCAGCCGGCGACGTGAACGGCGACGGCTACGCCGACGTGATCGTCGGCGCCGAGGAGTACGACGCCGGGCAGACGAACGAAGGCGCGGTCTTCGTGTTCCTCGGGAGCGCCTCCGGGATCGCCGACGGCAACCCCGGCACGGCGGACACCCAGCTCGAGTCGAACCAGATCGGCGCGCTCTTCGGCACGACGGTCGCGGGGGCCGGCGACGTCAACGGCGACGGCTACGCCGACGTGATCGTCGGCGCCCAGCTCTACGACAACGGACAGACGGACGAGGGAGCGGCCTTCATCTTCCACGGCAGCGCCTCGGGGATCCTCGACGGAAACCCCGGCACCGCCGACACCCTGCTCGAGGGGGACCAGGCGATCACGCTCGCCGACCACCCGCCCTTCGCGGGCAGCGTCGCGGGAGCCGGCGACGTGAACGGCGACGGCTACGCCGACGTGATCGTCGGGGGCGAGGGGTACACCGTCAACTATCCCGCCGGGGAGCTGCGCGAAGGGGCGGCGTTCGTCTTCCACGGCAGCTCCACGGGGGTCGCGGACGGAAACCCCGGCACGGCCAACGCCACCATCCAGTCGAACCAGGTTGGTGCGGGCCTCGGCGGGCGCGCCGCCGGAGCCGGCGACGTGAACGGCGACGGCTACGCCGACGTGATCGTCGGCGCCGAGGAGTACGACGCCGGACAGCCGAACGAGGGCGCGGCCTGGGTCTTCCTCGGGAGCGCTTCCGGGATCGTGGGCAGCACCCCCGGCACGGCCTCCGCCCAGCTCGAGTCGAACCAGGGCGGCACGACCGTCGGCTCGTTCTTCGGCGGCTCGGTCGCCGGGGCCGGCGACGTGAACGGCGACGGCTACTCCGACGTGATCGTCGGAGCAGAGCTGTACAACGCCCCCAGTCTGGACGAAGGGGCGGCCTTCCTCTTCCTCGGCAGCACCTCCGGGGTCGCGAGCGGCAACCCCACCACCGCCGCCGCGCAGCTCGAGTCGGACCTGGCCCTCGCGGAGTTCGGCGGGAGCGTCGCCGGAGCCGGCGACGTGAACGGCGACGGCTACGCCGACGTGATCGTCGGGGCCTCGAAGTACGACGCCCCGACGTCCGACGAAGGGGCGGCCTTCGTGTTCCTGGGGAGCGCCGCCGGGATCCCGGACGGCAACCCGACCACGGCCGCCGTCCAGCTCGAGTCGGACCAGTCCGGCGCGCGCATGGGGAGCGTCGCCGGAGCCGGGGACGTGAACGGCGACGGCTACGCCGACGTGATCGTGGGCGCGGACTCCTACGACAACGGAACGGCCGACGAGGGAGCAGCCTTCGTGTACCTCGGCGGCGCCGACGGGATCGCCGACGGCAACCCCGCGACGGCCGCGGCCCAGCTCGAGGCGGACCAGGGCGGCGCTCTCCTCGGCACGAGCGTCGCGGGCGCCGGCGACGTGGACGGCGACGGCTACGCCGACCTGATCGTCGGCGCCGAGAGCTACGACGCCGGTCAGGCCGACGAAGGAGCGGCCTTCGTGTTCCTGGGCTCCGCCGCCGGGATCGCCGACGGCAACCCGGCCACGGCCCCTGCCCAGCTCGAGTCGGACCAGGCTGGCGCGCTCCTTGGGGGGAGCGTCGCGGGCGCCGGCGACGTGAACGGCGACGGCTACGCCGACGTGATCGTCGGCGCCGAGAGCTACGACGCCGGCTTGGCCGACGAAGGGGCGGCCTTCGTGTTCCTGGGCTCCGTCGCCGGGATCGCCGACGGCAACCCCACCACGGCCGCCGCCCAGCTCGAGTCGGACCAGGCCGGGGCGCTCCTCGGCACGAGCGTCGCGGCAGCCGGCGACGTGAACGGCGACGGCTACGCCGACGTGATCGTCGGCGCCGAGAGCTACGACGCCGGGCTGGCCGACGAAGGGGCGGCCTTCGTGTTCCTCGGGAGCGGTGCCGGGATC